>JBEEJV010000106.1:0-3869 GCA_041169005.1 Actinomycetota bacterium | reverse complement strand
AGCCAAACCTGCCTGTCCTGCTGGGCATAGTCGGCACGATGATCCTTATTTGGGTGAGCAATGGCGCACTCGGCGTTCTACAGACCTGGCTGACATCAAAGGTTGGAAACAAGGTGATGGGACAACTTCGCGTGAAGCTGTTCGATCACCTGCAGCGAATGGAACTCGCCTTCTTCACTAAGACCAAGACGGGCGTGATTCAGAGTCGCCTGCAAAATGACGTTGGTGGCGTAGCTGGAGTTTTGAGCAACACCGTATCGACAGTTTTGGGTAACACGGTAACGGTTGCGGCCGCCATTGTTGCCATGTTGCTGTTGAACTGGCAGTTGACCATAGTCGCGATGATCATGCTGCCACTGATGGTGCTGCTTCAGCGACGGGTTGGTCGTATCCGCGCCAAGATTGCGAGCAAGACCCAAGAGTCTCTAAGCGAGATGACGGCAATCACACAAGAATCGCTTGGCGTGAGCGGTATTTTGCTTGCGAAGAGCTTCGGACGTCAGCGTTCAGAGGTCCAGCGATACGAAACCGAAAATCAGGTACAGATTGGCCTGCAAGTTCGGCAGACGATGAGCGGGCAAGGCTTCTTTGCGCTAGTTCAGATTTTCATGTCTTCGATTCCGGCAATCATCTATGTCTGCGCAGGTTGGTTGCTCCTCAATCACTCGCCTCTCTCGGTGGGAACTATCGTTGCCTTCACCACCGCACAAACTCGGCTTCTCTTCCCACTAATGGGAATCATGCAGATTGCGCTGGATCTTCAAACTTCGCGCGCGTTGTTCGCTCGAATCTTTGAGTACCTGGATCTGAAGCCATCAATCGTTGATCCAGAGGTTCCAACCGAACTCGACAAGACGAAACTCGGATTAGTGCAGTTCGAAGACGTGGTGTTCCGCTATCCAGAGACCCCTGAAGAATCTAAGCCAACTCTTAAGGGGCTTACCTTCGAAATCAAACCGGGTCAGTACGCTGCCTTCGTAGGGCCATCCGGCGCTGGTAAGACCACAATCGCATACCTGCTCCCCCGCTTCTATGACGTAACGATTGGTTCGGTGAAGTTCGCTGGAACCGACATCCGTGAGCTAAAACACGAAGACCTGATTGCACAGATTGGCATTGTGAACCAGGAAACCTACTTGTTCTACGACACCATTCGGGAGAACCTGGCCTATGCAAAACCCGAGGCCACGTTCGAGGAGATTGAGGCAGCAGCGAAGGCTGCAAACATTCACGAAACCATCATGAGTTTCCCACTCGGTTACGAGACCATGGTTGGAGAACGCGGCTATCGCCTGAGCGGCGGAGAAAAACAACGCATCGCCATTGCGCGTGTCCTGCTAAAAGACCCGCCGGTCGTCATCCTCGATGAAGCCACCAGCGCGATGGATACCACGAGCGAACGCATCGTGCAGGCAACTCTGGATGCAGCTACCGCGAATCGCACCACAATTGCGATCGCTCATCGACTCTCCACGGTCGTCAACGCTGACGTAATTTTTGTTGTCGATGATGGTCGCATTGTTGAGAGTGGAACTCACAGCGAGCTGCTTACCCAAGGTGGCGTGTACGCCTCGCTCGTGAATGAACAGGCTCAACATTTCGGTAGCAAATAAAACGCGCGCATTGGCCGCGAAGGGAACCTAACGAGCTCTAGGCGGTTCAAGGCTTGGGCCAACTGCGGAGGCAAGCCACTCGTTCCAAATACCTACAGTCCGCCATTCCTGGGCAATTCGAGATGCAGCACCCGGTTCGAACATCCAAGGCTCTGGGGAAATGGCCTTAGTCACGACCATGTGCTTGAGTCGGAGTAACCCGATTCGGGGATGACTCGAGTCGAATCCCCTCGGATTAGTTTTTAGTGCATCTCCTTGCCAGAGTTCAAAACCATGTTCCTGCAGCTCCTCGACTGTCGCTTCGAGATCGCCAAAAAGTCGAATGTCATCTGCGTTATGGCGGAAGCGTGCCAACTGGTCTTTGCCTGGCATCCAGTAGCCGCCGCCAAGTTCTAATCCGCGCGCATTCAACTCGAAATAAAGCCCGGTAGATGCAACACCAAAAACCGAAACGGCTGCGTTCTCCTTATACGGGTCCTTGTTGCCGCTAAAGCGAGTGTCTCTATACGGGCGATAAAGTTTGGAGAGGCCGAACTCTGGTTCAAGCTCCTCAATCAACGCAAGTATCGGGTTGCGAATGGCCGTTTCGTAGCGACTCTTGTTGGCAAACCACCACTCACGATTGTTGTTGGCAACTAGGTCGCTATAAAACTGGAAACTGTCTGGCGAGAACCCTTGGAAACTCATGACTCCAACCTTACGGAATAGCCGAGCCTCTTGACGGGTTTGATGAGGCATGACACTTCCAAGCATTGAACTAACACTCATCGATGGTTCTAAGGTAAACACAGACGACTACGCGGGCAAAGTACTTCTGGTTGTGAATGTGGCAAGTAAGTGCGGCTTCACTCCGCAGTATGAAGCTCTTGAAGCGCTCTACGAAAAGTACGGGTCGCGTGGTTTGGCGATCATCGGGGTGCCGACCGATCAGTTCAAGCAGGAGCTTGGCTCAGATGAAGAAGTTGCCGAGTTCTGCTCGCTCAACTACGGGGTTACTTTCCCGCTCACCACTAAAACACTTGTGAACGGAAGCGGCCGCCACCCACTATTCGCGGAAGTCACCAAGGCGAAAGATGGCCTGGGGCTCGGCGGGCGGGTCATGTGGAACTTTGAGAAATTCCTGATTCTGCCAAATGGCCAAATGCATCGCTTCCGAAGCATAACGAAGCCAGACGACAAGGCAATTGTGAGCCTTATCGAGGAGAACCTGCCGAACTAGGTTGCCCCGCGGTTTAGCCTTCGATAGGCGCGCAGATCATGACAACCGAGTGGTCACTCTCAGGGTCAAAGCGCTCGTCGTAAACCTCTAGGTGTGCCGCCTCACGCCACTTGGCACCGGATCCTGGCAAGTAGTCCGAGTAGAACCACTGAGTTGTTTCGCCAAGTTCGTCTACGCTCCCGATGTGCTCGCAGACTGAAAACAGCCCGGCCGGAACTTCAAGCTTCTGCAACCCTGGGTGGTATTCGGGCATTTCTTCGATCACCAAACCGGCAAAATATTCCATCGCACCAGGCACATCGGAAGCCTTAGCCGGAGTCATTACCCCAACTGCCCAACCAAACTCGAACTCATCGGCCTCCTCAAGAGCATCGAAGAGTTGACCCCAAATCCCCGGGATCACATCGTGCCCATTCGGAGTTGGAGACATCAGGCCAAGAAATGGACCGGATAACCCAATCAGGGTCATGTTAGGCAGTTCACGGTTTTCAACGATGGAAGTCATGCGATTAGCCTAGCCAAAGAAAAAGACCCCTCGCACCTAGGCACGAGGGGTCTTTTGCTTCAACCTTTAGTGGTTGTAGTTGATCAGTACTGATCCGATTGGGCCGTTGACCTTAGCCTCAGCCACAGTCTTGACCGAGGTGGTCAAGCCTGGGTTCTGAGCCTTGGCAGCCGCACAGATTGCAGCAGCGCGAGCCGAAGCAAGCTTTGCCGAGACCTTTGAGCTGGTAACACCAACACACTCAAGCGAAGTGACGTTCTTTGTAAGAACGACATCCTGAATGATGGCCTTCTGCGCTTCTGACACACTCTTCTTTCCAGGCTGGAAACCTGGAACCGGAGTGGTCGCAGCGACAAGCTTGGTGCGTGGGACGCTTGGAGTCAGCACAACAGGCTGCACTGGGGTCGTGTCTACCGGAGGGGCGATTACCAGACCGTTCTGAATGGTGATCGAACCACCAGCTTCGGTCTTCATCACGATGTCGTAGGAACCCGGTGCCATGGTTGGCAGGTCAAGCTTCAGTGCAGTATCG
>JBEEJV010000105.1:0-8509 GCA_041169005.1 Actinomycetota bacterium | reverse complement strand
GCGAGTGGTGAAGAACAATCCACACACCACCATGACCACAAAATAGGCAACATGTCCGGCCAGCGCCCAGTTCAAATTGCCAAGTGTGAGCCCACGCAATAGCTCTACCGCTTGCGAGAGTGGCAGCGCGTGAACCACCATCTGAAGCCACTGCGGGTAGCCGGTAATTGGGTAGAAAGTTCCGCTAAACAAGAACATGGGCATGAGGAAGAAGAAGATCCAGTTCAGCTGCTGGAAGTTTTTCATGTAACTAGTTACGCCCATTCCAACGGATGCAAATCCGAATGCGATAAGCAATGCAGCCGGGATAGCGAGTACGCCCCACCAACTCGGAATCAAGCCAATCGGAACCACGATGCACATGAATCCGCAGGCGTAGGCGAGGCCACGAAGAAGCGCCCACGAAATCTCACCCAGCGCAACGTCAAATGGCCCGAGGCTCGTGGCAAGCATCGCCTCGTAGATGCGCGCGAATCGCATCTTGAAGAACACGTTGAAGGTGCTGTCGAAGATGGCTCCGTTCATTGCGCTTGTAGCTAGAAGCGCTGGGACGATGTACTGCATGTAGCTCACAACGTGACCCGAGCCATCGTCAACCTTGCCAACCAGCGCACCGACGCCAAGACCAAAAGAAAGCAAGTAGAGAACTGGTTCGAAGAAGCCACTGATGATGGCGATGTAGTTATTGCTTCGCAGGGCGAAATAGTTGCGTTGAACCAGGACACGAGCATTACCCGAATAGACTCCGGATCCTGCGCGCAAGGCTCGTTTTTCGGCAATTTTTACCGCGGCCGAGACCGCTGCATTAGTAAGCACTAGCTGAACAACCTCCGCTTGAATACCGGGTAGGTGAGCGCCAAACCGACCACGAACATGATCACAAAGTAAAGCACGTGAACCACCAGCAACCACGCAGGAATCTGAGTTCCGATAGTGAGGGCGCGCCCCAGTTCGGTGGCGTGCCAAAGTGGCGAGATCCAGCCGATCCACTGTAGATAGATTGGCGAGCTACTCAGTGGGTAGAACGTGCCACTGAAGAGGAACATTGGCATCATCACGAAGCGGTGAATGATGTCGAACACAGAGTTTGCGTCGGTCAGTCGCGAAGTCCAAGAGAATACCAGCGCCGCCCATGCGGTTGAAGACACAACGCCTACGAGGATGAGCGGAAGGAGGCTAGCCAGAGGTATTGCTCCAAAGCCAACCAGTACCCCACCGTAAAGAATGCTGGTGAAAAGCCCTCGCCCTGATGCAACAATCATGATGCCGTTGATGATCTGCTTGTGATTCAGGCTTGTGGCCGCTTGAGCAAAGAAGTATTCGTCCCAGATGAAACCATCAAGAACCGGACCGGTTACCTCATCGACGATGCCTTGAATCGCCGCTGCCGCAAGTAGTGCAGGAGCTACGAACTGCAGGTATCCGACGCCAGCAATGCCATGCCCGCCGGTGTTTTTATCTACCAGCGCACCGATGCCAAGACCGAACGCAATAAGGTTCAAAATTGGGTTTCCGAGGCCGAAGGCGATGACCGAAGACATCCACTTCGACATGTTCTTGTATCGGTAGGCAGCAACGCGCCATGAGCCCCCGCGGATGGCATTGCGCACATCCACGGCCTGGCCCGGTGTAAACCTTAGGTCTGTCATTAGTCGACCAAGGTTCTTCCCGTGAGGCGCAGGAATACGTCTTCGAGGCTTGCTCGGCGCACCAATGAAGTGATCGGACTGAGTCCGCTGGCGATTACCTTTTCGAGTGTGGCCTCGCCGTTTTCGGTGTAAAGCAGAATGCGATCTGGCAGCACTTCGATACGTTCCGCAAGATTAGCCAACCTTGGAGCAGTTTCTTCGTTGCGGTCGGTGCCGAAGCGAACTTCAAGCACCTCCTTAGAGGCATAGGTCTTAATGAGTTCGGCAGGCGAACCCTCGGCCATGATCTTGCCAGCATCCATAACGATGATGCGGTCGCAGAGCTGCTCGGCTTCATCCATGTAGTGAGTAGTGATGACAATTGTTACGCCATTTTCCTTGAGGCGGAACAGGCGGTCCCAAAGGATGTGGCGAGCCTGCGGGTCGAGACCCGTGGTTGGCTCGTCGAGCAGCAAAATCTCCGGTTCGTTCACCAAGCCGCGTGCGATAGCGAGGCGACGCTGCATACCGCCCGACATCTCGTCGACCTTCGAGTTGCGCTTATCTTCAAGCTGGGCGAAGGCGAGAAGCTCTTCCACCTTTGGCTTCAGATACTTCTTGGAGAGACCGAAGAAGCGGCCATAGACGTAAAGGTTTTCCCATGTCTTGAGTTCGCGGTCAAGGAGGTCTTTTTGAGGCACAACGCCAAGGTGGGCACGGATTTCCGGACCCTTTTTATTTGGGTCTTTTCCTAAGATTTCGAGCTCGCCATCGGAGCGCTGTGAAACGGCCGAGATCATCTTCATTGTGGTCGATTTGCCGGCGCCGTTAGGCCCTAAGAGTCCGAAAGACTCACCTTTGCGAACCTCAAAGTCAATGCCGTCCACGGCAACGAAATCGCCGAATCGCTTGGTGAGGCCAACAGCCTTGATCATCGGCGCATCATTCATGGCTGATCGATTCCTTACATCCTTGTAGCGGCCGATTTTAGGCAGCAGTTCAGACTAACTCACGGTGCTGATATCCTTGAAATATGTCCCAGCAAGCCGCCGCAACTAAGCAGCGCGCCGGGAACACCCGGGTCACCGGCAAAGAGCAGTTTTATACGCCTGCGGCACTCGCACACAGCCTCACAGAGCACCTTGCCGAAGTTGTCACAGCCAACCACGAGACTCCATTTGCGCAACACCAGGTGCTCGAACCGGCGGGCGGCACAGGCGCTTTCATTGCGGCTGCGTCGGAACTCGGCGCAACCAAATTCTTGTCATTCGACATTGAGCCAAAGCACCCGCAAGTTAAGCAAGCAAACTTCCTCGAGGTAAACCTTGGGCCGGTGTTCGGTGCAGTCACGCTCGGCAATCCACCATTTGGCCGCAACAATGCCTTGAGCATTCCTTTCTTCAACCACGCCGCACCACACAGTGACTTCATAGCCTTCATCGTTCCTCGTTCATGGCGGAAATGGTCGGTTATGAATCGCCTCGATCGCAACTTCCATCTCATTGACGACCAGGACATTCAGGTTGACTACGTGGATGAGTCAGGCAATCAGTTGAGCACCAAACGCCGACTAAACACCTGCTTCCAGATTTGGCAGCGTCGCGACGAACTTCGTCCGCTGGTTGCGGTTGAAGACCACGGTTTGGTCACCAAGACCACCCCTCAAGACGCCGATGTCAGTCTCACCATCTTCGGTTACAACTGCGGTCAGCTGCGCACCGAATTCGATCGCAAGCCAAACACCACTCAGATGTTTTTAAAGCTGAACCATCCGGGCGCACTTGCAGCTTTACAGACCGCAGATTTTGGGCGTTTTTTCAGGAATACGGCATACACTGAGGCTCTTAGCATTCAAGAGATCAACTATCTGCTGAACGAAGCAATTTTGGGCGATCCACACCTCGTTGAAAAGGGAAACTAGCCATGAGCATGATGGGCGGCCGCGGCCGAATGGGTACGCGCGATAAGGGTGGACCGAAGGCTACTTTCAAGCAGCTTTGGCCGTATCTGGCTCAGCACAAGAAGTCACTCTGGTTGGCTGCTGCGCTCTCGCTGTTCGGTGCAGTCTTGTCGCTAGCTCAACCGTTGCTAACCGGCCAAGTCATTGGAGCGGTTCAAAACCACAAGGATGTGACCGGGCCAGTATTGCTCCTGATTGGCCTTGTTTTGGTTTCCGGTTTCAGCGGTGGATGGATGTACTACGTCCTTACCCGCACCGGTGAAGGTGTAGTTCTAGCGGCCCGCAAGAACCTTGCCGAGCGCCTCCTTCGTTTGCCTATCAAGGAATACGACCTTCGACGCACCGGCGACCTGGTTTCGCGAGTTTCAGGCGACACAACCCTGCTTCGCAACGTACTCACTCAGGGCCTGATTGACGCCGTTGGCGGAGTACTTATTTTTGTTGGCTCTGTAATTGCCATGGCAGTGATTGACCCAATACTTTTGGCCTGCACCCTCGGTGTTCTGCTCATCGCGATGGCTTCGATCGTAGTCGTTGCCCGTCGCGTTCGTGCTGCAACTACTAAGGCACAGGAACGCGTTGGAGCGATGTCGGCAGCGGTTGAGCGCGCTCTCAGTGCTGTCCGCACAATCCGCGCGGCCCGAGCTGAAAAGCGCGAAGCCGACGAGATCACCAAGGATGCACAGCAGGCTTACGAGCAGGGCGTGAAGATTGCGCGCATCAACAGTGCCATCTCCCCTATCGCCGGTATCGCCATGAATGGTGCGTTCATCATCGTCCTGGGTGTCGGCGGTTTCCGCGTTGCATCTGGCCAGACCACCGTTGCGAACCTGGTTTCGTTCATCCTGCTTTTGTTCTTGCTCATTCGACCAATCGGCCAGGCGTTTGGCGCCTACTCTTCGGTGCAGACCGGCCTTGGCGCGCTTGCCCGCATTCAGCAGATTCTCGACATTGTCACCGAGGACGAACAGTCCGATGCCCCTCAGGCCAAGATTGCCAAGCCAGTGAACGACATCGCGATTGAGTTTGAGAATGTGGAGTTTGCTTACGCGGCTCCAGTTGAAGAGCCTGATGCGGACTCTAAGCCTGCAGACGCAGCGGCCGCCGCAACTGTCTCGGATCCTGCAGCCGCAGAGGCCAACCAAGTATTGACCGGAGTCTCGTTCAAGATTGAGCGCGGCACCCGCGTTGCAATCGTCGGCCCATCTGGAGCCGGCAAGAGCACCGTCCTGAGCCTCATCGAACGCTTTTACGAACCAACCGCGGGTCTCATTCTCCTTGATGGTCAGCCGGTTGCCGAACTTGATCGTGCAGTTCTTCGCGCACAGCTCGGTTATGTTGAACAGGACGCCCCTGTTCTCGCCGGTTCGCTGCGTGAAAACCTCCTCATCGGCAGCCCAGACGCCACCGACGAGCAGCTTCGCAAGGTGCTCGACCAGGTGAACCTGACCGAGGTTCTGGAGCGCGATCCAGCCGGACTCGATGCTCAGGTTGGCGAGCAGGGCATCATGCTTTCGGGTGGTGAGCGCCAGCGTCTCGCTATCGCGCGCACCCTTCTGTCGGCTCCTCCAATCCTGTTGCTCGACGAGAGCACATCTGCGTTGGACGGCCTGAACGAGCAGCGCATGCGCGAAGCCATCGACGCCGTTGCCAAGGACCGCACCCTCATCGTGATTGCTCACCGCCTCTCGACCGTGGTCGACAGCGACCAGATCATCGTGATGGAAAACGGCAAGGTCATTGGAACAGGAACTCACAGCGAGCTCGTCAAGAGCACGCCGCTGTACAAGGATTTGGCGAAGCACCAGCTCCTCGTGTAACGGGTGTAGACCTGCCCATACAGGGCTAGGCTAAAGCCATGACCGCAACATCGAAGTTGGCCGCTTTCGGCAACCCAACCGACCGCAAAACCGCTCTGGCCATGGATGCCCGCGACCCGCTCGCCAAGTACCGCGAGCAGTTCGTTATCAAGGATCCAGACACCTGCTACCTCGATGGAAATTCGCTCGGGCGAACCCCGAAGGCGACCATCGACGCGGTAAACAGCTTCCTTCAGGATGAATGGGCCACCGAACTGGTTGACGGCTGGGCGCACTGGATTGACCAGGCTCAGGAAGCCGGAAACCTGCTTGGCCGCGCGGCTCTTGGCGCAGCCGAGGGTCAGGTTCTCGTGCAGGACACTACATCGGTGAACTTCTACCAGGCTTGCGTGGCCGCCATTGAGGCCCGCCCGGGACGCAAGACCGTCATCATTGATGCCTCAAACTTCCCTACCGACCGCTTCATTTTGCAGGGCATTGCAAAGCGCCTCGGGCTGAACCTAATCACTCTCAACAACGACGGTACCGGCGGCCCTGGCGCGGTTAATGTGGACTCGGAATACGAGATCATCACCCCAGAGATTCTTGCGCCGCTTCTGAACGACGATGTAGCCCTCGTCACCTTGCAGGTAATCCACTATCGATCTGGTTCCCGCCCGGATGTGAAGGCCATCACCGACCTCGTGCGCAGCCACGGCGGCCTTGTGGTTTGGGATGCCAGCCACGCCATCGGCTCAATCGACCTGCAGTTCGATGCCTGGGGTGTCGACCTAGCGGTTGGTTGCACCTACAAGTACGGCAACTCTGGGCCTGGCGCTCCGGCTTGGCTTTACGTTCGTAAGGAGATTCAGAATCAGCTAGGCGTCCCTATCCAGGGATGGTTCGCCCAGGGCAAGCAGTTCGAGATGGGCCCGTTCTTTGAACCGACCGAAACCGAAATGCGCCGCTTCCAAATTGCCAGCCCATCCATCATCGGCATTCGCATGGTTCAAACTGCATTCAAGATGATTGAGGAGGCCGGTTTACCAGCCATCGAAGCGAAGGCGGCGCTTGGGACCGAACTGATGATTGCCCTCGTCGACGCGTGGCTCGTTCCCCTCGGTTTTACCCTCCAGACCTCGCGCGATGCCAACCGTCGTGGCGGCCACATCGTCATTGGTCACGCCGATGCGAAGAAGATTGCGGCAGCCCTGCGCGCCGTCAAAAACGTGGTCCCAGACTTCCGCGCGCCAAACTCGGTGCGTCTTGCAATCTCGCCACTACCTACCAGTTACACCGAGGTTTACGACGGCTTTGCTCGTCTGCGCGACCTTGTGGAATCGCGCGAATACCTAAACATCGAAGACAACGGAAGCCGCGTTACCTAAATGTCAGATCAGGCAGTTTCATACATCAGTTACCTAAAAGTGGATGAACTGTTGCAACTGCAGCAGCCACTATCGGATGGACCGGAACACGACGAACTTCTGTTTATTGTGATTCACCAGACCTATGAACTTTGGTTCAAGCAGGTGCTTCACGAGATGGCAGCTCTACACGGTGCACTCGAGTCCGGCGACACCCACCGCAGCCTCGCACTGCTGAAGCGCGTTCGCACAATCATGAAGACTTGCGTTGGCCAGGTCGATATCCTCGAGACCATGACCCCGCTGCAGTTCAACTCGTTCCGCGCGCGACTCAAATCGTCGAGCGGTTTCCAGTCGGCACAGTTCCGTGAGCTCGAGGCCGTGCTCGGTCGTCGCGATCGCGCTGGCGCCGATGCCCCAGCTCACACCGGCATGGGCATGGCGGATCACCTCATCGAAGGTTCGCCTGCACGTGCGGCGGTTGAGGCGGCTATGAATCGTCGCAGCATCTGGGATTCGGCACTTCGCTACTTTGAGGCTCGCGGGTTCGCAATGCCAGCAGACGTGCTGAACCGCGATGTGACCGTGGGTTACGAAGCCAACGAGGATGTGCAGGCTGCACTTCTTGAGGCCCATCGAAATGACCCGGAGTCGAACCTGATTGGCGAGGCTTTGATTGACCTCGATGAGGGTCTGCAGGAGTGGCGCTACCGTCACGTCAAGATGGTGGAACGCACCATCGGACACAAGATTGGTACCGGAGGCTCAAGTGGCGTTGGCTACCTAGCCAGCACGCTCTTCCGCCCGGTCTTCCCAGACCTGTGGGCTATTCGCAGCCAGTTCTAGAAATATGAGGCAGTTGCATTGTCTGGATGCAGACAATGGCTTTTGCACTTTCAAGGCAAGCAGACGCTCAATAGCATGTGACTTTAATGTCATTCGTTTAGCTGAAGAGGCTGCCTTTCTTATGCCCGAACCCACTCAACGTGAAGTTTATTTTGCGGAGTATGAAGAGTTCCTTCGCCTAAGAAACGCTGCAAACAATGGGATTATGGCGCTGGGCGTAGGAGCGTCCCTTTCGGCTCATTTCCTACAACTATCTAGCGGCTCGAAAAACACCTTAAAGGAGATTTTTCCTGGCGTTAGCAACATCGATAATTTCAATCTCAAACCAGATCGAGCGCTCAAAGAACTTAGAGATGCCGACCCCCTGCTTGCGTCCATGGCAGTTCCCTACCACTTAGGCCTCTTTGAATCATTTTGTGGAACAGTGATCGGTCTTCTCAGGTTCGTTCGAGCAAACCAAACCGGTATGAAATCAGTACACAAGATAACCAAGGACGTTGAACAATATCTACTCCAACCACTGCCCGCGTCAAATGGCAGAGTACTAGACATGCTCAAGTCGCTCCGAAATGACTTGCTGCATCAGGACGGCAGAGCAAAACATGATTATTTCGACAAGTACTCAGAGGCGATTGAGCAATGTTTGGAACATTGGAAGCTAAGGCCCGGTGGCAACATCCCACATCTTGCCAAAGGTCAAAGAATTGAGCTCCGGAGAGGCGATTTACTGCTCACTCTTGGAGTCGTGAAGGGCCAAGCAAAAGCGATTAATTTTGCGCTGCAAGAATCATTGCCTAGAGAAGCATGGGTGAAGCTGCTTGTACGCGACTATCTAGCGCTCGGTCACCAACAGCTTTTAAATGATGAACAGCACCTACGGCGTTGCGCAGGCTTTGCTCGAAGCAAGTT
>JBEEJV010000104.1:0-6969 GCA_041169005.1 Actinomycetota bacterium | reverse complement strand
GCGGGCGGTCGCGCGGTCACCATCAACTTCACCCCGGTTCTGGTTCCGATGTCTCGCGGCATCCTCGCGGTAAACACCGCGAAACTTGCACCGGGCGTTACCGAAGCCCAGCTTCGTGACGCATACGAGAAGGCTTACGGCAACGAGTCGTTCGTCAAACTTTTGCCTGCCGGGCAGTTCCCAAACACCAGCAGCACCCTAGGCGTTAACACTTGCCTAATGGGTATTGCTGTGGATGAGCACACCGGCCGCGTAGTAATCGTTTCTGCTCTCGACAACATGGTCAAGGGCACCGCTGGAGCGGCCATTCAGTCGCTCAACATTGCGCTCGGCTTGCCTGAGCAAACCGGACTCACTGTGAATGGAGTTGCACCTTGACCGTAACCGTAGCCAAGGGTTTCGTGGCGGCAGGCGTCGCGGCCGGCCTAAAGAAGAACGGCAATAAAGATGTGGCACTGGTTGTAAACCAGGGTCCGCTCAACTCGGCCGCCACCGTATTCACCACCAACCGTTGCCTCGCCAACCCAGTCCTCTGGAGCAAGCAGGTAATCGCCGATGGTCAGGTTTCGGCAATCATCCTCAACTCGGGCGGCGCAAACTGCTACACCGGCCCAGAGGGTTTCCAGACCACTCACGCCACCGCTGAAAAGGTTGGCGAACTGCTAAACGTATCCGCTGGCGATGTTCTCGTATGTTCTACCGGACTTATCGGCGACCAGCTCGACCGCCCAAAGCTGCTAGCGGGTGTTGAAGCTGCTGCCGCGAACTTGTCGGCAGACAATGGCGTCCAGACCGCCGAGGCCATCATGACCACCGACTCGGTCTCGAAGACCGCGGCTCGCACCAGCGCTGCCGGATGGTCGGTTGGCGGTATGGCAAAGGGTGCCGGCATGTTGGCTCCGGGTCTTGCAACCATGCTGGTCGTAATCACCACCGATGCGGCCCTGCCAAGCGATGTTCTCGACGCAACCCTTCGCAACGCAACTCGCGTGACCTTCGACCGTCTCGACTCGGACGGCTGCATGAGCACCAACGACACCGTTGCGCTTATGGCGTCGGGTGCGAGTGGTGTTGAGCCAAACGTTCAGGAATTCCAGAAGCTACTCACCGAGGTCTGTGAAGAGCTCGCGCTCAAGCTGCTCTCGGATGCCGAGGGTTCGACCCACGACATCGCGATCGCGGTGAGTGGCGCAAACTCTGAGGATGACGCCGTCGAGGTTGCTCGCTCGGTCGCCCGCAACAACCTGTTCAAGGCAGCCGTATACGGTAATGACCCTAACTGGGGTCGCATCCTCGCAGCGGTGGGCACCACCAGTGCAGAGTTTGACCCTTACAACATCGACGTCAGCATCAACGGCGTCAGCGTAAGCCGCCTCGGTCAGCCAGACCAGCCACGCGAGCTCGTAGACATGTCCCCGCGCAAGGTGGAAATCGGCATCAACCTGAATGCCGGTACCCGTTCGGCAACTGTCTATACCAACGACCTAACTCACGCTTACGTCACCGAGAACAGCGAGTACTCGTCATGATTCCGGGCGGCAATCCAGATCAGCAGCTAGCCAGCATCAAGGCCGCAACTCTCATTGAGTCTCTTCCTTGGCTGCAGCAATTCCACGACAAGATCGTCGTCGTCAAGTTTGGCGGCAACGCCATGGTCGACGCCGAACTTCAGCGCGCGTTCTGCCAGGACATGGCATACCTTCGCTGGGTTGGCATCAAGCCGGTAGTTGTGCACGGCGGCGGCCCACAGATTTCGGCGGCACTCAAGGAACGCGGTATCGCCAGTGAATTCAAGGGCGGCCTTCGCGTAACCAGCAAGGAAACCATCGGCGTTGTTCGCGATGTCCTTCGCAACCAGATTTCGGCCGAACTCGCTGAGATGATCGCCGAGGCCGGGGGAGACCCTGTAGTTCTTTCTGGTGAAGACTCCTTCTTGTTCCGCGCGGAAAAGACTTTCCTAGACTCCGATGATGGTCCGATCGACATTGGCTTCGTCGGTGAGGTAAACACCGTTAACCCACGCGTGGTTCTGGACGCGCTAAACCAGGGCAAGATTCCGGTTATCTCAACCGTTGCTCCTGGAAACGACGGCGAGCTTTACAACGTGAACGCCGACCTGGCCGCTGCTGCGGCCGCCGTTGCTTTCGGTGCTTCGAAGCTCATGGTGCTTACCGATGTCGCAGGTCTATACAGCGACTGGCCAAACCTAGATTCCCTGGTAAGCGAGATTACAGCGGCCGAGCTTGAAGAGCTTCTGCCAAGCCTTGAGTCGGGAATGATCCCGAAGATGCAGGCCTGCCTTCAGGCCGTAAACGGCGGTGTCCCTCGCGCGCACGTAATCGATGGCCGCACTCCGCACAGCATCTTGCTCGAGATTTTCACCCAGAGCGGCGTTGGCACTCTCGTGCTACCAAACTAAACTTTGTTTTTCACTCAACAATAAGGAGCCACGATGGTCCGCCACTTCCTCAAGGATGACGACATCACCGCAGCCGAGCAGGCCGAGATTCTCGCGCTCGCTCGCGAGCTAAAGGCGGCTCCTTATTCGCGCCGTCCGTTCGAGGGTCCGCAGACCGTTGCGCTCATCTTCGACAAGACCTCAACCCGAACCCGTGTTTCGTTCACCGTGGGAGTAGCCGACCTCGGTGGCAACCCGATGGTCATCGACACCGGAACCAGTCAGATGGGTAAGAAGGAGTCGGTCGCCGACACCGCCCGCGTTCTAGAGCGCATGGTCTCGGCGATTGTGTGGCGTACCTACGCGCACTCGGGCCTTGAGGAGATGGCTGCGAACAGCAAGGTTCCAGTAATTAACTCGCTCAGCGACGACTACCACCCATGCCAGATTCTTGCCGACCTGCAGACCATTCAGGAGCACAAGGGATCGCTAAAGGGCCTCAAGTTTGCCTACATCGGCGACTCCAGCAACAACATGGCCAATTCCTACCTGACCGGTATGGCGCTCGCCGGAATGCACGTTGCCGTTGCCGGACCATCGGGCTATCTGCCTAACGCGGCAGTTGTCGCCCGCGCGCAGGAGATCGCAGCCGCTCAGGGTGGTTCGGTCACCGTTACCACCGACCCTGCGGTAGCCATCGCAGACGCCGATGCTGTTGCCACCGACACGTGGATCAGCATGGGTCAGGAAGATGAGAAGGAGCAGCGAGTCAAGGACTTCGCGGGCTTCACCATCGACGCAGGTCTAATGGCTAAGGCCAAGTCGGATGCAATCTTCTTGCACTGCCTCCCGGCCTATCGCGGCTACGAGGTCTCGGCAGACGTCATCGATGGCGACCAGAGCGTGATTTGGGATGAGGCCGAAAACCGCCTCCACGCCCAGAAGGCGCTGATGGTATGGCTCGCCCAACGCGCCGCCGCCTAGCGTTCAGTTTTTACTTCGCCCTACAATTGGGTTTCGACCAAAGGATTATTTATGTCTGACCACGCCTCGCAAGCCGGCGCCCTCTGGGGTGGCCGTTTCTCTGGCGGCCCTGCCGAATCGGTAGCGGCACTTAGCCGTTCGGTTCACTTCGATTGGCGTTTGGCTAAGTACGACATCTTGGGCACAAAGGCCCACATCCGTGCTCTGCAGCAGGCCGGCTACCTAACCGTTGCCGAGCTTGAGAAGCTAGACCGCGACCTTGGTGAACTATGGAACCGCATTCAGCAGGGTTCATTCACCGCGAAGGAATCCGACGAGGACGTTCACTCGGCCCTCGAGCGCGGTCTAATCGAAATCACCGGTAAGGAACTTGGCGGAAAGGTCCGCGCTGGCCGCAGCCGCAACGACCAGATCGCAACCCTGATCCGCATCTACTTGCTCGATGAAGCTGCCCACCTCGAAAAGCTCGTGGTCGGCCTAATCGAAACCATCACCAACCGTGCCGAGGAAAACCTAGGCGTGGCAATGCCTGGCCGTACCCACTTCCAGCACGCACAGCCGGTTTTGCTTGCGCACTCGCTGATGGCTCACGCCTGGCCGCTGCAGCGTGACCTCGAACGCCTCGATGACTGGCGCAAGCGCGCATCGCTGTCGCCTTACGGTGCCGGAGCGCTTGCCGGTAACACCCTGGGCCTAGACCCAAACCTCGTCGCGCACGAGCTCGGTCTAGCGGGCCCAACCCAGAACTCGATCGATGCAACCGCAAGCCGCGACGTCGTGGCTGAGTTCGGCTTCATCGCCACCATGATTGGCATTAACCTCTCGCGCTTCAGCGAGGAGATCATCGCCTGGGCTACCGCGGAGTTCAACTACATCAAGTTGGCCGACGCCTACAGCACCGGCTCGTCGATCATGCCTCAGAAGAAGAACCCAGATGTTGCAGAGCTCGCTCGCGGCAAGGCCGGACGCATGATTGGTGACCTCACCGGTCTGCTCGCAACCCTCAAGGGTCTACCGCTGGCTTATAACCGCGACCTTCAGGAAGATAAGGAACCGGTGTTCGACATGATCGACACCTTGTTCATCCTGCTTCCGGCCTTCACCGGCATGGTCGAGACCATGACTTTCAACACCGACCGCATGGAAGAGCTCGCTCCGGCTGGATTCTCTCTTGCAACCGATGTTGCCGAATGGCTCGTAAAGCAGAAGGTCATCTTCCGCGATGCACACGAGATCACCGGCGAACTTGTTTCGTACTGCGAAAAGCACGGTCTAGAACTGCACCAGGTTCCAGATGCAGACATGGCGGCAATTTCGCCACACCTCACTCCTGAAGTTCGCGATGTTCTGACCGTTCAGGGCTCAATCCGCGCACGTTCGGGTGCTGGTGGTACCGCACTGCCTCGCGTCCTCGAGCAGATCACCGGTATTCGCAAGCTAACCGCCGCCCGTTTGGGTCAGTAACCACTTACCCCACATCCAACGCCGACAGCGGCAGAGATTTCGAAAGGCCAACCATGGCAAACCAGCAGGTTTTGGCAGCTCAGAGCAACGACTCGTCGTTCAGCGAGATCTGGGAAGAGCTGAAGTGGCGCGGGCTAATCGCTCAGTCCACCGATGATGCAGAGCTTCGCGGCTTGCTCAACTCAAAGAGCATCACCTACTACTGCGGCTTCGATCCAACCGCGCCGAGCCTGCACCTGGGTAACCTTGTGCAACTCCTACTGATGCGCCGCCTTCAGCTAGCCGGCCACAAGCCGCTGGCTCTCGTCGGTGGAGCAACCGGACTAGTTGGCGACCCACGCCCAACCGCGGAACGCACCTTGAACACCAAGGAGACCGTGGCCGAGTGGGTGCAGAAGCTTGCTGAGCAGGCTGGCCGCTTCCTCTCAACCGAGGGCGAGAACGGCGTTCGCCTAGTAAACAACCTCGACTGGACCGAGCCGATGTCGGCAATCGACTTCCTGCGCGAGATCGGTAAGCACTACCGCGTTGGCAAGATGCTAAGCAAGGATGCCGTTTCGGCCCGTCTAAACTCCGATGCCGGTATCTCGTTCACCGAGTTCAGCTACCAGATCCTCCAGGGCATGGACTTCATGGAGCTTTACAAGCGCTATGACTGCATCCTGCAGACCGGCGGTAGCGACCAGTGGGGTAATCTCACCAGCGGAACCGACCTAATCCACCGAGCACTTGGCGGCAGCGCTCACGCTGTAACCACCCCAATCATCACCAACTCGGATGGCAAGAAGTTCGGTAAGTCTGAGGGCAACGCCATTTGGCTCGATGCTTCGATGACCAGCCCGTACGCGTTCTACCAGTTCTGGCTCAACGTTGAGGACGCCGATGTGGTCGATCGCCTCAAGGTGTTCACCTTCCTGTCGCGCGCCGAAATCGAGGAGCTCGCCGAGCAGGTTGCCGCAGAGCCGTTCAAGCGTGCCGCCCAGAAGCGCTTGGCTCTCGAGGTCACAAGTCTCGTTCACTCGGCAGAAGCAGCCCAGGGTGCAATCAACGCTTCGGCTGCGCTCTTCGGTCAGGGCGAACTCGCAGAGCTCGACGAAGCTTCGCTCGTCGGTGCGCTCAACGAACTTCCTCACACCAATGCGCTCAAGGGAACGACTATCGTGCAGTTGCTGCAGGACACCGGTCTCACCGACTCGCTCTCTGACGGTCGTCGCGCAATCCAAGGCGGCGGTGTTTACCTGAACAACGTAAAAATCACCGATGAGGCCGCCACCCTGGACGACTTGCTCCACGGCAAATACGCAGTTTTGCGCCGAGGCAAGAAGACTCTCGCAGGCGTATTCGCCGGCTAGCGCATCTTTAGCCCGCGGCCAGCAAAAGTCCGACGGAAAAGCTCAGGAATCCCAGAACCCGCGTGGTTACTGGGATTCCGGCGTTTTAGGCACACTCATAACGCCTCGCAACCGCGTCGATTTCGCCCTAATTTCCGCGACTTTCGAAAAAAATTTAAAGATTTTTTGGCGAAATTCCGAGAAACCCCTCGAATTCTGCTGCTACTAACCCCGGTTAAACCCCGTCGTTATGCGGAATTTGGGTCAATTCCAACAGTGATTTGACATCACCGTTATCGTCCCGTAATGTTTTACCTGTTGCCCAGATGCAGCGGCCAGAAACTGAAAAAGACGAAAGTCCCAAGGTTTGCCCTGATCAAGCGCCACCAATCAAAACTCTTAGAGAAATGCCTCTTGTAGGTATGTCTCAGTTTGTTTATGATTGAACTTCCTGAAAAAGATTCCGGCGAGTCAGATTTGACAAGTTTTGGAGAAACAGGTAAGTTAGAGAAGTTGCCCTGGAGGCAAGCAGCAATGCAAACTCCCAGGAGCATCCGATCCTTGAGAACTCAACAGTGTGCACAATGTCGATACCAACAGTTTGGCTAGACTTCGCAAGAAGCTAGACCTTACTAGTTTTGGCTAGTACTTCGGTGCTAGACCTAAACATTTTGGTTAGACAGATTGTCAGACAATCTGATTTAGTCAGATCAAACTTGAATGCCCCATTTTCCGGGGCTTTCGAAAAAACTTCGGACTTCGGTCTGAAAACATTTTTTACGGAGAGTTTGA
>JBEEJV010000103.1:0-6165 GCA_041169005.1 Actinomycetota bacterium | reverse complement strand
GCACATTTTCGAATCGCTTCACCAGAGCGGCATCTGAAGCTTCAAGGAAAAGTACGCGTAGGTTTACATCGCGAGTACGAACGCTAGCCAGTGATTCATTGAATTCAGTGAAGAACTCACGTCCACGAACATCGATAACCACTGCAACCTTTTGCAATGGTGTCTTAGCGATGCTGAATAGATCAGCGATTGGGCCAAGCATTTGAGGTGGGAGGTTATCGACCACATACCAACCGAGGTCTTCAAGGGCGTTGCCGACGGTGCTACGACCGGCACCGGACATACCGGTAACGATCAGAAGTTCCGCTTTTTGCGCTGCCAACCTAGACCCCTAAATCTTGTGTACAAGTAGTCTAGTCATCCGCGACACGCCGATGGAGGCCTTTTACTAAAACGCAACCTGACCGAAATGTTTCGCTTGTTACTCCCCGAAGGCGTCGATGATTTGCTGAGCCAGGATCGGTCCGATTCCTGCAACCTCGGCAATCTCGTCCAAGGTCGCAATTTTGAGTCTTTTCGCGGAGCCGAAGCGTTTTAGGAGCGCGGTTACCCGCTTCTCCCCCAGTCCGTCGATTGCTGCCAACTGTGTGGCGATGCTCCCCGAACGCTTTTTGCGCTGGTAGTTGATTGCAAAGCGGTGTGCCTCATCGCGAAGTCGCTGTACTAAAAACAGTTCATCTCCGCCGCGCGGCAAAATAACTGGGAACGACTCCCCTGGTAACCAAAGCTCCTCGAGTCGCTTGGCGATTCCTACAACAGCGAGATCTGTGACATTCGAGTCCGCTAGGGCACGTGCCGCAGCGTTTACCTGCGGTTGACCTCCATCGACGATTAGCAGGTTGGGTCTATAGGCGAAGCGCTTGATGGCCTTACCGTTGCCATCCTCAGCCACATCCGGATCGGAGAGGTGCTTCAATCGACGCATCAGGACCTGATAAATGCTGTCGGTGTCATCCGTGGTTTCTTCGATGGCAAAGTGGCGGTACTGGTCTTTCTTAGGTAGTCCGTCTTCGAAAACGACCATGGACGCGACAACGTTGGTGCCGCCTAAGTGTGAAATGTCGAAACACTCAATCCGCAGAGGTGCCTCGGGGAGCCCTAGCGCGCGTTGCAACGCGGCGAGAGCGTCAGCGCGCGCAGTGAAATCCGCGGTTCTGCGGCTCTTGTAGAGCATCAAGGCGTGTTTGGCGTTAGTGAGAGCCGTCTTGGCCAAAGCCGCCTTGTCGCCGCGCTGTGGGACTCGCAGGTCGACCTTGGAACCACGAATGCCTGAAAGCCACTTGGCTAGGTCCTTCGAGTCACCGGGGAGTTCTGGAACTAGCACCTCGCGTGGAACCTCGATCGGCTCGGCCCCCTCGGGAGACTCATAGACATTTTGCAGAACGTACTCGACGAGTTCGGGAAGATCGCGCTCAAGTTCTTTATCGACTACCCAGCCACGGACACCACGGATACGCCCGCCTCGGACGATGAACATGCTAACTGCGGCGGCGAGTTCGTCGTGCTCAATTCCGAATAGGTCGGCATCGGTCTGGTCCGTAAAGACGACAGTGCTCTTCTCTAGGACTGTTTCCAGTGCGACGACATCGTCACGAAGTCGCGCAGCCAGCTCGTACTGCTGATTCTCACTGGCAGCCAACATGCGTTCGGTTAGCTGGCCAACGATTTTGGTGTCCCCGCCACCCATGAATTCGATGAAGTTGCGGGCAATCTGCTTGTGCTCGTCACTATTAACTCGACCAACGCAGGGTGCCGCGCACTTTCCGATGTCACCAAGCAGACATGGACGACCGGCACGCTTGGCTCTGTCGAAAATACCTTGCGTGCAAGAACGAACCGGATACACCTTCAGAAGAGTGTCCAGGGTCTCGCGCACTGCCCAAGCTTGAGTGTAGGGACCGAAGTACCTAACGCCCTTCAGCTCGCGGTTACGCGTAATGAAGGCCCTCGGGTAGGCATCGCCGAGCGAAACTGCGAGGTACGGGTATGACTTGTCATCCTTGAAGCGCACGTTGAAAGGCGGATCGAACTGCTTGATCCACATGAACTCGAGTTGGAGTGCCTCATACTCGGTTTTGACAATTACCCATTTGACGTCGGCCGCGGTTGTCACCATGCGACGGGTGCGTTCGTGCAGCGAATCGAGTGGCCCGAAGTAGTTAGTTAGTCGAGCACGAAGATTCTTGGCTTTGCCAACGTAGAGAACTCGCCCGCCGGCATCCAAGAACCGGTAGACGCCTGGATTTTCAGGAATCTCTCCCGTCTGTGGGCGCCAGCTGATGTCTTGGGCCATTTACTTGAGCATTTCCGCCAAGAAGCCGCCGGTAAATGAATCCTTGACCTTGGCAACCTGCTCGGGAGTGCCCTCCGCAAGGATGGTGCCGCCTCGGCTGCCACCCTCAGGGCCGATGTCGATGATCCAGTCGGCGCACTTGATTACATCAAGGTTGTGTTCGATGACCAGCACGGTGTTGCCCTTGTCGACCAGGCCATTCAGGACGAGCAGAAGCTTTCGAACATCCTCAAAGTGCAGACCGGTAGTCGGTTCATCAAGCACGTAGATGGTGCGTCCATTGCTTCGACGTTGCAGTTCTGTCGCAAGTTTCACGCGCTGCGCCTCACCACCGCTGAGAGTGGTCGCGCTCTGCCCGAGGCGAACATAACCTAGGCCAACGTCGACGAGAGTTTCCAAGTAACGTGCGATAGCGGAGATCGGCGCGAAGAACTCAGCTGCTTCCGAAATTGGCATTTCTAGGACTTCTGAGATGTTCTTTCCCTTGAAATAAACCTGAAGGGTTTCTCGGTTGTAGCGCTTTCCATGGCAAACCTCACAGGCAACGTAGACGTCCGGGAGGAAGTTCATCTCGATGCGCAGGGTTCCATCGCCCGAGCAGGCTTCACATCGGCCGCCCTTAACGTTGAAGCTAAAGCGACCCTGCAGATAACCGCGCGCTTTCGACTCTTGAGTGTCAGCGAACAGCTTACGGATGTGGTCGAAAACGCCGGTGTATGTGGCTGGGTTCGAGCGCGGAGTGCGGCCGATCGGATTCTGGTCGACGTGCACGACCTTATCGAGTAGTTCGATGCCTTCGATGCGGGTGTGCTTTCCAGCAACACCCTTCGCGCCGTTGAGTTTGTTGGCGAGCACTTCGTAGAGAACGTCGTTGACGAGTGAAGACTTACCCGAACCGCTCACGCCGGTAACTGCGGTAAGTGTTCCAAGTGGGAATTCCACATCCACGTTCTTGAGGTTGTTCTCACGCGCACCCACAACCTTAAGCTTGCGCGCTGGGTCAACCGGACGACGCTTGGCAGGCACACGGATGCCCTCGCGTCCGCTGATGAAGGCGCCGGTGAGCGACTTCTCGTTTTTCAGCAGAGCCTCATAAGGACCCGAGTGAACGACGGTTCCACCGTTTACGCCGGCTCCCGGACCAATATCCACGATCCAGTCTGAGGCTTTGATGGTGTCCTCATCATGTTCAACCACGATAAGTGTGTTACCAAGGTCACGCAGCTTGATGAGGGTGTCGATAAGACGACGGTTATCTCGCTGGTGCAGACCGATGCTCGGCTCGTCGAGCACATAAAGAACTCCGGTTAGACCCGATCCAATTTGTGTTGCCAGACGAATGCGCTGAGCTTCACCACCCGAGAGCGAACCTGCAGCGCGCTCGAGCGAAAGGTAATCGAGGCCGACAGCCAAGAGGAACTCGAGACGAGCAGTGATTTCTCGGAGAACCTGAGCCGCGATCTTCACATCGCGTTCGGCAAGTTCAATTCCGGCGAAGAACTTTGCACAGTCGCCCAGGCTCATGGCTGCAACGTCAGCGATACTCGCGTCTGCTACCTTGACGGCGAGCACTTCATCCTTGAGGCGTCGGCCCAGACATTCTGGACATGGAATCTCACGCAGGAAGCCCGCCATGCGGTCACGCGCGAAATCGTTGTCGGCCTCTAGGTATTTACGTTCAATGCGGGTCAGAACCCCCTCGAAGCCGCTGGTATAGCGGAGTTCGCGGCCATAACGGTTCTTGTGTTTTACCTTTACATCGAAGTTATTGCCGTAAAGGATCGCGTCTTGCGCGTCCTCGCTTAGCGAGTTCCACGGCTGATCAAGGGTGAACCCCAGGTCTTCGCCTAGTCCTTCGAGCTGACGGCGGAAATAGTCAAAGAGGCCCTTGCCTTGGGTGCTCCAAGGCAAAATCACACCCTGGTTGATGGATGCCTCTGGATCACCGATTACCAATTCGGCATCCACGCTCATTTTGGTTCCAAGACCACTACACGCGACACAGGCGCCGAATGGGGCGTTGAACGAGAAAGTTCTCGGTTCAATCTCGGTAAGGGTGAGAACATGCTCGTTTGGGCAGGACATCTTTTCAGAGAACACGCGAGTACGCCCGGCATCCTTAGCATCGACATCTACGAAGTCAATGAGGATACGTCCGCCAGCAAGTTTCAGCGCAGTCTCGACCGAATCGGTTAGTCGGCCGATGATGTCTGATTTGGCAACCAGGCGGTCAACTACCACGGAGATATCGTGCTTGAACGTCTTCTTGAGCGGTTCCGCCTCGGCAAGCTGAACGGTCTCGCCATCCACTACTGCTCGGGCGTATCCCTGAGCCAAAAGTTCGCGGAACAGGTCTACGAACTCGCCCTTCTTCTGGTCGACGATAGGCGCGAGAATCTGGAATCGAGTTCCTTCCGGAAGCTCAAGTAGTTGATCGACGATTTGCTGTGGTGTCTGCTTGACGATGCGCTCGCCACATTCAGCACAGTATGGAACACCGATGCGAGCCCAGAGCAGACGTAGGTAATCGTGAATCTCAGTGATGGTACCCACGGTCGACCTCGGGTTGCGGTTGGTCGACTTCTGGTCGATAGAAACAGCTGGACTGAGCCCCTCAATGAAGTCCACATCTGGGCGGTCAACCTGCCCTAGGAACTGGCGCGCGTAAGCAGACAGGCTCTCGACATAGCGGCGCTGCCCCTCGGCGAAGATAGTGTCGAAAGCTAGCGACGACTTACCTGAACCGCTCAGACCGGTGAACACTACGAGCGAATCTCGAGGAATTTCTATCGAAAGGTTCTTCAGATTGTGAACGCGGGCACCCTTGACGTGAAGGGTATTGCTGTGAGGAACCTTTGAGATAGACACAAGGTAAGTTTAACCACCAGTCGGTGGCAAATATTCCGACAGGCCTATAGGTCTCCGGCCTTTTCCATCTGCCGTAATTCGTACTTGTATTCGGAGATTTCGTCTCGTAAACGCGCGGCAAGTTCGAAGTTTAGCTCAGCCGCTGCAGCGCGCATTTGCTCATCAAGTTCAATGATGACCTTGAGCATTTCATCCTGGCCCATCGATGCCAGCCCAGCGCGCGCACGGGTAGGTATCACCGTGGACTTGGACCTTGATGATGCCTTGTCGACAATGTCCGTGAGCACTTCCTGTGCACTCATGTTGCCCTTACCGGCAGCCTGACGCTTACTTACACCGGAAACGTTCTTGTTTGAACCAGCGACCTTCTTGCGGTTAGCAGAGGCAATGAGTTCAGCAGTGTCTTCTTCCTCGCGGAGAATCTGGTCGGTGATGTCTGCGATCTTTTTGCGAAGCGGCTGAGGGTCTACGCCGTTCAGTGTGTTGTAGGCGACCTGCTTCTCGCGGCGACGATTAGTTTCCTCGATCGCACGTGCCATCGAGTCGGTTATTTTGTCCGCATACATGTGCACTTCGCCGTTGACGTTACGTGCGGCACGACCGATTGTCTGGATGAGGCTTGTGGTAGACCGCAGGAAGCCTTCCTTGTCCGCATCGAGGATGGCGACAAGCGACACCTCCGGAAGGTCAAGACCCTCGCGAAGCAAGTTGATACCGACTAGCACGTCGTAAAGGCCCTGTCGAAGCTCACGGAGCAACTCAACGCGACGCAACGTGTCGACGTCAGAGTGGAGATAGCGCACGCGAACTCCGGCCTCGGTAAGGAAGTCTGTAAGCTCCTCCGCCATCTTCTTGGTAAGCGTGGTGACTAGCACGCGCTCATTACGCTCAGTCCTGAGGGTGATTTCCTCGAGCAGGTCGTCAATCTGACCCTTTGATGGTTTGATGACAATCTGCGGGTCGACAAGACCGGTTGGACGAATGATCTGTTCTACAACACCCGC
>JBEEJV010000102.1:0-4089 GCA_041169005.1 Actinomycetota bacterium | reverse complement strand
TGGTCTACGAGCTGCCAGAGGATGAGGCCGAAGATGACGGCAAGTGCTGCGTAAACGGTGACCCAGATGGTCGACTCTTTGGCACTTGGAACGTGGGGACGCTTGAAGATTATGAGCACATCGGCCAACAGAATGGCGATGAGAACTACAGAAGAGATGATCTCGAAGAGTGCGTACGAATCCATGTGCATAGTGACTCTAGTCTAAAAGACGGAAACTTTATTCCGCTTTACTTCCAGAAATCTGATGAGAACTTGGTAGTTGGCCTCGCGATAAACTTGCACAAGCGTTAGCTACTGCCTTCGTAGCTCAGTGGATAGAGCAAGAGCCTTCTAATCTCTTGGTCGCAGGTTCGATTCCTGCCGGGGGCGCCACAAACTCCTTGTCACCAAATCCTGAGTAACAAAACCCTAGCCGCGGGCAGCCTCAGCCTTGCGAGCCTCTCGTCGACGCTTCTGTTCAGCAGGGTCCGGTACCGGTACAGCCGCCAACAGGCGCTGGGTGTAAGGGTCTTGAGGGTTGCGAAGAATCTGGTCGCGATCGCCAAGCTCCACCAAACGGCCGTGCTGCATCACTGCAATGCGGTGCGCCAGAATCTCAACAACTGCGATGTCGTGGCTGATGAACAAACACGCAAACTTCAGCTTGCCCTGCAGGTCTTGTAGCAGGTCGAGGAAGTGCGATTGAATCGAGACATCTAGTGCTGAGGTTGGTTCATCGGCGATCAGGATGTCTGGGTTTAGCGATAGCGCACGCGCGATACCTACGCGCTGACGCTGACCACCCGATAGTTCGTGCGGGTATCGGTTGCGGTAGCTGCGGGGGAGTTCAACGCGGTCGAGCAGTTCCTCCACGCGGCGGTTTAGTTCCTCGCCCTTCGCATCGCCAGCCAAGAACAGTGGCTCACCAATGCTCTCGCCAATAGGTAGGCGCGGGTTGAGTGATGAAGCCGGGTCTTGGAACACCATTCCGGCGTGGCGGCGGGCATCAGCCAATACCTTGCGGTCTGGCTTGCTGATGTCGATGCCAGAGACCTCAATCGAACCCGACTTGATTGGAAGCAGACCAATTGAGGCGCGACCGATTGTGGTCTTGCCCGAACCGGATTCGCCTACCAAACCGAGAATCTCGCCAGGGTAAATCTCGAATGAGATTCCCTCTGCAGCCTTGAACGCTGGCACGCGTCCGCGCTTCGGGTACTCGATGGTTACATCGTTTAGGCGCAGTACAGGCTTTTCATCCTGAACTGCTTCGCGGCTGCGGCTCTTGGCCGAACCAAGCTTTGGCACCGCGGCAAGAAGCTGGCGGGTGTAAGGGTGCTGAGGGTTGTTGAAGATGTTCTCGGCGGTGTTGTGTTCAACGGTCTTGCCGTCTTTCATCACCAGAATCTCGTCGGCCATGTCGGCCACAACGCCCATGTCGTGAGTGATCAGCAAAATGCCAGAGTTCAACTTGGTGCGAAGTTCGCGCATGAGGTCGAGGATCTCGGCCTGCACGGTGACATCTAGTGCGGTAGTTGGCTCATCGGCAATGAGGAGCGCAGGGTCGCAAGCGAGGGCGATGGCAATCATCGCACGCTGCTTCTGACCGCCGGAGAGCTGGTGTGGGAACTTGTCGAACGAAGCCGCAGGGTTTGGAATATCCACGAGCTCGAGAAGCTCGATGGCGCGGGCCTTGGCCGCCGCAGGGCTCATCGTGAAGTGAACGCGCAGGGTCTCAACAATCTGGAAACCAATGGTGTACACCGGGTTGAGCGCAGTCATCGGCTCCTGGAAGATGTAGGCAACTTCCTTGCCGCGGTACTTGCGGACCAGGCTAGGGGAGGCCGAGAGCATGTCTACACCCTTTACCTCGACGGTTCCGCTGGTACGGGCATTGCTGGCTAGAAGGCCCATTAGACCCATCGAGCTTGAACTCTTACCTGAACCCGACTCTCCTACGATTGCAAGGGTCTGGCCGGCGCGAACCTCATAGTTCATGTCGATTGCGGCTGGGTACCAGACGCCGTCAACCCAGAAGTCGACGTTGTAGTTAGAAACTTTCAGAACTGGCTGATTCATTTTGCGAATTTCTTTCCATCGGCCTGGGCAGTTGCGAAGATTGATGAATGGCTAACGAGACTGTCTTCCGTCCCCGCGCAAACTTGGTCTGGGGTGCAAGCGCCATAATCTTGGATGCTCTCTACCTGTTCCAGGTGATTTTTTACCCCACCAAGGATGACCAAGTTGCGCTTTCCGTAGCCCTCGGTTTGGCTCTCGCGTTCGGCGCTTACGCCATTTGGCTTCGCCCAAAGCTGATTCTCGGCGATGACGGCCTGACCGTGGTCAACCCGTTCTCCACCACAGCAATTGCCTACGGCGAGATCACGGACCTCGAGACCAAGTGGGCGCTTCTCATTCGTCACAGCGGTGGCGCAACACGTGTTTGGGTTGCTCCCACTAACGGACGAACCCGATGGGCCAGCGACAACATTTTCCGCTGGGGTTTCAGCAAGGTTCCCCGAAGCGACCGAGCTGTTGGCGCCCCCACAGCAGCCAGCGAAAGCATCAACAGCGATAGCGGTCTTGCCGCCGAGATGATCAGGCAGAGACTTAAGAAGATTCATTAGTTCTCAACCTTTGTCTCGCGTGCCTTCAGGCGATCCTTCAAAGTGATGCGGCGCTTCTGGCGAGGGTCAAAGGCATCGCGCAATCCATCGCCGATGAAGTTGATGCAAAGTGCGATTGAGATGATGAACGCACCCGGCCACCAGAACAACCAAGGGCTCACGCTAAACGAATCCTGGAAGCGACTGATCAAGGTACCGAGCGAAACGTCCGGCGCCTGAACACCGAAGCCAAGGTAGCTGAGGGCAGTCTCAATCAGGATCGCACCAGACATCAGTAGCGTTCCAGACACGATGATGACACCGATGGCGTTTGGCAAAATGTGCTTGAAGATAATGCGGCGATCCGAAGCGCCGGCTAGTTTGGCAGCATCCACGAACTCACGCTCACGCAGGGTCAGGAATTCAGTTCTCACAAAGCGGGCCAGACCCATCCACGCGAAGAAACCGAGCATCAGCGCCAGCGGCACGACACCGAGGTTTCCAAACTTCTTACCGATTACGGCACCGATCACGATGGTTGGGGTTACCAGGAACACATCGGTTACGCGCATAAGCACTGCGTCAACCCATCCGCCGTAGTAACCGGCGATTGCGCCAACGGTAGTGCCAATTGCCATACCGAGTAGGCCCACGATGAGCATCACCATGATGGACTGCTCAGCGCCGCGAGTCACCAATGCTAGGTAGTCGGTACCGATGATGTCGGTGCCAAGAGGGTGCGCGCCGATGTTGAATCCGGTTCCGTCGATGAACGCCGGAATGAGGTCGAGAGTAGGGCAGCCTGTAACACCGTTATTGCAGGAACTTGCGATAGCCCCTGCTGGGTCAATATCGGTGATTGAGAAATGCCACCAGCCCGGGATCGACACTGGTGTGTCCTTTGTTCCCAGGTGGATGCCCGATGCTGAGTATGAGAAGAGAATTATCAAGACGAGCGCAACGATTGAGATCATTGCAGCCTTGTGGCGCACAAAACGGCGAAGGATGATCTGGCCTTGGCTCAGGCCTTCGGTTTCGCGCAGTGCAATCTCGTTTTCGTTCTTCTCGACTGCTGGCTCTGGTGCTTGGTTTTCGTTAGCCATTTGCATTACTTCCTGATTCGAATTCGAGGGTCAACGACACCGAAGAGTAGGTCTGCTACGAGGTTGGCCAATACGGTCAAAATCGATGTGATCATGAACACGCCCATGAAGAGGTTTAGGTCGTAGTTGTTCAAAGCCTGGTTGAACAGCTGGCCCATTCCCTTCCAGCCGAATACGCGCTCGGTGATGATTGCTCCACCCAGCACACCTGCGAAGTCGTTTACGAGGATGGTTGTTAGCGGCAGGAGTGCATTACGCATACCGTGGCGCACAATCACGGTGCGCTCGGTCAGGCCCTTGGCGCGTGCAGGACGGATGTAGTCCATGTTCAGTACTTCAAGCAGGCTTCCGCGGGAGAAGCGTACGTATCCGGCAAACGAAATGAGGGTCAGTGCAAGA
>JBEEJV010000101.1:0-4439 GCA_041169005.1 Actinomycetota bacterium | reverse complement strand
CCCGGTGCGGCTTGAAGAGCTCACCAATTCGACCCAAAAGATTCTCAATTTGGGGTGCTTCATTGATGCGAGCACGCACGGCGTCTGGGTCTTGATTGAATCGACCCATGCGGCCTCCGCCGCCACCAAACCCGCCGTGCATAGTCATTGTTTCAACCTAACACGCCACAGCTTCCGCCTAATCCCTCAAGCAGTGCGGTTAACTGTAAGTGTGAAGATCTTGCATCCGACGGCACAGCTGCTCATCGAGACTGTTACCAACCTGCTCGATGCAAAGGCTGCCGACCAGATTACGAGCGAAGAAGTCTTGCACCTCAGCGGAATCTCCCGTGGCTCGCTCTACCATCACTTTGAAGACTTTGATGATCTTGTGGACTCGGCACTCGTCAAGCGCTTCGGCAAATACATCGCGGAGTCGAATGCAGGGTTCGCTGCACTGTCTCTAACTGTCAACAACGCCACAGATCTTAAGGCTGCACTTCGACGAATGACTCGTTGGGCACATGACCCTGCGCGCGCCATTTACCGTTTTGAGCGCATCCGTATTTTTGCCCGTGCATCCGAGAAGCCAAGCCTGCGAGCCAAGCTCGCTATAGAGCAGGACAATCTGACTTCGAACATGGCGGACATGATTGCCAACTGGCAGGACCGCGGTTTCATTACAAAGTCGGTTCAGGCGCGCACCATCGCCGTCATTATTCAAGCCATCGTCATCGGACGTGTTGTAGACGAAATCGCCGATACGCACGTAGATCAAGACGAGTGGATTCAAATGATGGACGCCATGATGGACATGTTCGTCGCTGGTGACTAATCATGCTTGTTTTTAGGGTTTCATCCGCTAGTTTCAAGCGGTGCGTGGCGTTCGCACTAGCTGGATTATTCGTATCGCTGCCCGCTTCTTCAAACGCGGTAACAGCACCTACGCCGTCGCCGTCTTCGACCACCACGCCACAACCGAGCGCGAGCCCTACCGACGGCGTTTTGATTTCGCCAAGTCCTACGCCCACGCCGATAATCAAGCCAGGGAAAGTTCAGAACCTCACGGTGACGGGCAACGAGATTGGTTTGCTAACTCTTGGGTGGCAGGAGCCGCTAAGTCTTGGATCCGACCCGATCGTCGATTACAAGGTCCAGTACAAGTTTGATCAGTACAAGAGTTGGGTGCTCTGGAAACACGAGCCCTCCACTGAAACTTCAATCCAAATCCCAGACCTCCCTCTAGGCACCGGTTTTTCCTTATCGGTGAGACCAGTTACTGCTTCTGCCGTTGGCATGGCCGTATCGGTACACACGGTTACTCCATCGCCAGATGCGCCACGAGGCCTGCCTGCTGGAATTCAGAAGCAGTACAACTTCCTCGCCGCGAGCTGGAACAGCACATCGAGCCCACGGTTCGGTTTCCTTAGGGGAGTGGACTGTGCAAACTGGGCGAGCCAGTCACTTTTGCAACGTGGTCTAAAACAGTCGGGGAAGTGGCGTGGGCGCCAGAGTCGAACAATCCCAGCAACGCGCGCCTGGATCTCAAGCACAGCGATGCACGACTATTTCCTGGCGTCTAAGCGCGCGACGCTCCTGACGGACGCTCAGCGCGATCAGGTTGCCATCGGCGATGTTGTTCAGTTCGATTGGTGGAATAAAGGGGCGCAGGAGCACACAGGCGTTGTGACCCACATTGATCGCACGGAGAACGGCATCAAGATTTACTACGCGAGCCATACGGCAGCAGGTATGTGGTGGAGTGTTGACCGATCAATCCAGACAATCTACCCGGGAGCTACCGCTACATATCTGCACATCGCGGGCTAGAGCAAGCAAACTTACTGGGGCGAGACAGCCTCGGATGGACCGCGTCGAAGGGTTAGTGAATAGGCTGCTGCTCCAAGGCAGAGCACCGCGGCAAGAATCCAGGCAATGAAGTAGTCACCCTGATACTGGCGAATCCAGCCGGCGAAACCGGCGGCAATCGCTGCTCCAATCATGTGGCTTGCAAACACCCAACCGTAGATGAGTCCGGAATTTGCCACGCCAAAGTAGCGTCTGCAGAGCTCCACGGTTGGCGGAACAGTCGCAATCCAGTCGAGCCCGTAGAACACGATGAAGAAAATCATCGGTGGTTGCACATCTGGTCCCAAAACAAATGGGACTGTGAAAAGCGCAAGCCCGCGGAGGCCGTAGTAGGCGACTAGCAGATAGGCAGCGTTCACGCGGTCGGTCAGCCAGCCGGAGGCGATTGTTCCGATGAAGTCAAAGATTCCCACCACGGCCAGCAAATCGGCGGCCATGGTAACCGGCATGCCGTGGTCGTGTGCTGCTGGAATGAAGTGCGCGCCAATGAGGCCATTTGTTGTCCAACCACAGACAAAGAAGGTTGTTGCCAAGGCCCAGAAAGCTGGCTTTTTCACGGCTTGCTTCATTGCTTCGAAGTTTGCTTTGACGGTGACCGGTGGTTTGGCAGGAATATCTTCAGGTGTGCCGCCATAAGGGGCCTCACCGTCGCTAGGCGCGTTCTTGAAGAATATGCCGAAGATGGGGATGAGCGCGATGCAGAATCCGCTGACGATGAATGTGGCTTGACGCCAGCCCGAGTCTGCCGCGACTGCGGTTATTGCCGGCAGGAACAACAACTGACCCGTGGCGTAGGCGGCTGAAAAAATGCCGACAATTAGCCCTCGGCGTTTTACGAACCAATTGTTGGCTACCGCCGCACCGAAAACCAGGGCTAGGCAACCGGTGCCCACTCCAACGAGAACACCCCATGCCAGATAGAGCTGCCAAGGCTCGGTCATTACCGTTGTTAGCAGGGTTCCACTAGAAATGAGGGCGAGCGCAGAGAGCGCTACTCCCTTAGGTCCAAACTTCGCCATGAGGACCGCAGCGAAAGGTGCGGTTAGGCCGTAGACGAGGATGTTGAGACCAACTGCCCCTGCCGTGGTCACGCGAGTCCAGCCAAACTCCATCTCGATCGGCATGTACAAAACCGATGTGGTGGATCGGAACGCTGCCGCAGCGATGAGTGTAAGGAAAGTGGCGCCGGCTACAATCCAGGCCCGGTTCAGTTTCATGGGCCTAGCCTAGTCGCGCTAGAGCAATTTCGAGAGCACGAAGTGCCTGCGTAGCCTCATCGCTTGAGGCATCGTGGCTGAAACTGAAACGCACGGCTGTTCGGCATTGGTCTGGGTCCATTCCGGTCGCGACCAGAACATGTGAAGGATCCGTGCTGCCCGCGGCACAGGCAGAACCGCTCGAACAAATTACGCCAGCGTTCTCAAGTTCCAGTAGCAATGTTTCGCCGTTTATGCCGGCAAAAGTGAAGCTCGCAATGGCTGGGTGCCGTTTTCCTGTTCCTGGCCGAGGGCCGCTCAACGCCGCGATCTGGTGATTTGTAAGAACAGCATCGATGAAGGCAGAAGTGACGGCGGACGCCTTGCTGCGAGCTAGCGCTGGATCTGGCAAAGCGTTGAGTGCAGTTGCCATAGTCACAGCCCAGGCAACGTTCTGGGTTCCACTGCGGTACCCGTGTTCCTGACCGCCGCCATGCAATACAGGCTCAAGGGCGAACCGGCTCCGAACGTAGAGAAGTCCGCTGCCCTTAGGGGCGCCAAACTTGTGTCCGCTGAGGCTGAGAGCATCAACGCCAAGCTCAGCTACGTTCAGATCGAACCAACCGGCACACTGAACGGCATCGGTGTGGAATGGAACCTTATGGGCCTTGGTAACGGAGGCTAGTGCGGCCAGGTCGTGAACCGTTCCGATTTCGTTGTTGGCGAGCATCAAAGTAACTAGCGTGGTGTCTGCTCGGATGGCGCTCTCCAGCGATGAAACCGAAACCGAACCATCCGCGCCTACCGGAAGGAACGTGATTTCGAAACCGTGAGCTAGCTCGAGGTACCGGAGCACTTCCAAGACCGAGCTATGTTCTGTGGCAGCTGAAATGATGTGTTTGCCGCGCGGGTTTCCAAGTGCCAATCCCTTGATTGCAAGGTTATTGCTCTCGGTGCCGCCACTGGTGAAGATGACCTCGTCGGGGGAGCAGCCGAGCTTTGCGGCGCAGGAGGCTCTGGCCCAGTCCAACGCATTCTTGGCCCGGTGCCCCATTTCATGCGACGATGAGGGGTTCCCGTATTCACTGGTTAGAAACGGCCAGGCAGCCTGAAGCGCCTCCGGAAGGACCGGAGTCGTAGCTGCGTGGTCGAGGTAAAGCATTGGTCGTCAGCTGATAGCTACATCGAGGCCAAGATCGAGCGAGTGAATCTGGTGGGTCAGTGCGCCAACCGAAATGACGTCGACGCCGGTCTCTGCGATGGCGCGAACGGTGTTCTGGTTTACTCCGCCCGAGGCTTCAACAACAGCTTTTCCGGCAATCAGCTCAACACCCTTGCGCATGTCATCGAGCGAGAAGTTGTCGAGCATGATTGTGTCTACACCAGCCGCTAGAA
>JBEEJV010000100.1:0-5176 GCA_041169005.1 Actinomycetota bacterium | reverse complement strand
GGCTTAAGTACTTTTCAGCCCAGTCCATCTCACCGTTTGGTCCGGCAAGGTAGCCATCGCTAGAAATGGCGGCAAAAAATACGAGTTGAATCATCGTTACAGGTTACCTTCTAGTTGCAGTTCGAGCAGGGGCTGCGATTGCACCTGCTTGATGAAGTCTGATTCGCCACGTTCCCAGTCAAAATTGCTCGCGAACTGCACCGCGATGGTCTTGCCGATCACTTGCTCAGCCTTGGCGAGCGCGCGCGAGGCATCGATGCGGTTCATATTTCCGACGAGCACGAGTTCGATGTCTGTGGGTAGCGGCCCAGGTTGCTGAGCCAGACGTGCGGCCCAGTTGCCGTGGATGAACGCATGCTGCAAACCGAAAAGATCGCGAAGCGCCGAAGGCAAGACGGCGGCAGGCCCATAAGAGTGCGTAATAAGTTGGAAGATTGCGTCGAAGAGTGGGTGCTCCTGGTTGGCGCGGATGAGTCGCAACCGTCCCAGAGTTTTTTCCGCAACGAACTCCGCCTCAATGAGGCGATCCACCTCGCGCATGGCCGTCGGCACGCTCGTGTAGGCGTAATCCGCGAGATCGGTGATGCTGAACTCGCTGGTCGGGTTCATGAACAAGCGCGCGAGGATTAGGCCCTGCACATCCGAGCGGATGAGCGGCGATAGGAGCCCCGGTCTTGGTTTCATAAAATGAAAGATAACTTACAATGAACGCAATAATCAAGCCTTTTTTTGGTGCCACCGCTGGCTACGCTTAAACACATGACTAAGCCAGTAGTACTTATCGCAGAAGAACTTTCGCCAGCAACCGTTGCCGCCCTGGGCCCAGACTTTGAGGTTCGCAACGTTGACGGCACCGACCGCCCAGCACTTCTAAAGGAGCTTGCAACCGCAGACGCCATCCTCGTGCGTTCGGCAACCCAGGTAGACGCAGAGGCAATTGCCGCTGCCCCAAAGCTTAAGGTCATCGCCCGCGCTGGTGTTGGTCTAGACAACGTAGACATCAAGGCTGCAACCAACGCCGGTGTCATGGTTGTTAACGCACCAACCTCGAACATCATCTCGGCAGCAGAGCTTGCAATCGGCCAGCTATTCTCGCTCGCACGCTTCATTCCAGAGGCCAACGCATCGCTGAAGGCCGGCGAATGGAAGCGTAGCAAGTTCACCGGTGTCGAGTTCTACGAGAAGACCTTAGGTATCGTGGGTCTCGGCCGCATCGGTGCTCTAGTGGCACAGCGTCTGTCCGGTTTTGGCGTGAACCTAATCGGTTACGACCCATACATCACCCCTGCACGCGCAGAGCAGATGGGTGTCAAGCTTGCCACCCTCGACGAGGTTATGGAGCAGGCAGACTTCATCACCATCCACATTCCAAAGACTCCAGAGACCACCGGTCTTATCGGCAAGGCTCAGTTCGCAAAGGCAAAGAGCAACCTTCGCATCGTCAACTGCTCGCGCGGTGGAATCATCGATGAAACTGCACTTTACGAAGCGCTTTCGACCGGTCAGATTGCCGGTGCTGGTCTAGACGTATTCGTCACCGAGCCTCCAAAGGACAACCCGCTTCTTACCCTTCCAAACATCGTCGTCACCCCTCACCTTGGTGCTTCGACCGATGAGGCTCAGGAGAAGGCCGGTGTTTCGGTTGCTAAGAGCGTCCGTCTAGCACTTGCCGGCGACCTAGTTCCAGACGCTGTAAACGTAGCCGGTGGAAACATCGACGCTTCGGTAAAGCCTGGTATCGCACTGATGGAAAACATGGGCCAGATTCTCTTCGGTCTTTCGGGTGGCAACGTCACCTCGATCGAGGTTGAGGTTCGCGGCGAGATCGCAGCTCACGACGTTTCGGTTCTAAAGCTTGCAGGGCTGAAGGGCTTCTACCAGAACGCAGTTACCGAGCAGGTTTCTTACGTAAACGCACCACTTATGGCTCAGGCTCGCGGCGTAGACGTCAAGCTAACCACCGATGTCCAGAGCGATGAGTACCGCAACATCACCAGCATCAAGGCAACCCTCGCTGACGGCACCACCGCTAGCGTTTCGGGTACTGTTATCGGTCCAAAGCACCACCAGAAGATCGTGAACATTAACGGCTACGACGTTGAGCTTGCCGTTGCAGACCACTTCGTACTAATGGTCTACACCGACCGCCCAGGTATCGTTGCGGTTTACGGCAAGGCATTCGCCGACGCTGGCATCAACATCGCGGCAATGCAGATTGCCCGCGAGCAGAAGGGTGGCAAGGCGCTCAGCGTCATCACCGTTGACAGCAAGGTTGACGCCGCAGTTCTCGAGGCAGTTCGCGTCGAGATCAAGGCCGACCAGATGCTCGCAATCGACATCACCCTCTAACTTTTGGTTAGCCCGAGGCTAGTGCTTCGGGAACGAGAAAACCCCAGCTGCCGAAAGGCGACTGGGGTTTTCTGTTGCGGCAAGCTAAGCGGCCGCCAAGCTTATTCGGTCTCGCGTCCCGAGGTAATCCAAGCCAAGGTGCCACCTGCAACTGAAACGGCGTCAAGTCCGTTTGCGAACAGAATGTCGGCACCCTTCTGGCTGCGAACGCCCGAACGGCAGATGACGAACACGCGGCCGCCGTCTTCAACCTCGTCGATGCGGGCCTCAAGTTCACCAAGTGGGATGTGGTGTGCGGATGGCACGTGACCCTCAGCGAACTCGTCATCCTCGCGAACGTCAAGAACGTACGAACCAGCGGCAATCTCGCGAGCTAGGTCTTCAATCGAAACTTCAACAGCCATCGGTGTCTCCTTAAGTTTTGGCAGCGCTAACCAAGAGGCAGCGGCCAGTTTTACAAGTCTGGTAACAACTTTAGAGGCTTGAGAGCGCCCCGATGCAGGGTTGCGTGCACTTGGTAGATTCAAACCATGGACCCAAAGCCTTGGAACGATAAATACGACACCCCAAACTACGTCTACACAAAAGATGTCAATCAGTTTGTGGTGGAGTTCGTCAAGGACCTAGCCCCAGGTACCGCTATTGACCTTGCCGGTGGCGAAGGCCGTAATGCGGTTTGGATTGCGGAACAAGGCTGGGTAGTAGAAAACATCGACTTCGCGGAGAACGCTCTGAAGAAGTACCGCCTACTCGCCGAGGAACGCGGAGTGGCCGAGCGCTGCATTGCCACCTGTCAGTCGGCACTCGAGTTCACGAGCCAGTTGGCACCGGTTGATCTTGCGGTTGTTGCATACCTGCACATCTATTCGCACCAGTTTGAGGCGGCCATGGCGAATGCGGTTGCGGCACTAAAACCGGGCGGGCAGCTATTCGGGGTTTGGCATGCGCTCGACAACCTAAAATCGGAGCATGCCCACGGCCCTCAAAACCCGGATGTGTTGCCATCTGTGGAATCGCTAACCGCTCTATGCGGTCGTCTGGGCCTCGAAGTGCTCACTTGCGAAAACCGCGACGGTAAGGTCCGCACCGATGCAGGCCTGATGCCATCAGTAACCGTGGTTTTGTTCGCGCGAAAGCCGGTGTAAAAGCTGGGTTACATCTGGCTAACGACCGCTGTTTTCGCGTCTTTTAGCCCCGCGCAGGGCGGTAAAGTTGAGATTAGAACTTTCCCGCAGGAGCGCATAAATTGACTCGTGAATACAAGCTTGCCGTCATCGGTGGCGATGGCATTGGCCCAGAAGTAACCGCCTACGCGCTGAAGGCGCTCGAGGCTGTGACCCGTGGTTCGGGCGTTACCTTCGCAACCACTGAATACGATCTAGGCGCTCGCCGTTACAACGCGACCGGTGAGACCCTTACCGACGCAGACCTAGCTAGCCTCAAGGGCCACGACGCAATCCTGCTCGGTGCTATTGGCGACCCGAGTGTTCCAAGCGGTGTGCTTGAGCGCGGTCTGCTTCTAAAGCTCCGTTTTGCTTTCAACCACTACATCAACCTGCGCCCAACCAAGCTTTACCCTGGCGTTGTCAGCCCATTGGCAGACCCGGGTAAGGTCGACTTCGTCGTTGTTCGCGAAGGAACCGAGGGTCCTTATGTTGGTAACGGTGGTGCAATCCGTGTTGGCACCCCGCACGAGGTTGCAAACGAAGTTTCGGTAAACACCGCCTTCGGTGTCGAGCGCACTGTTCGCTACGCATTTGAACTCGCATCGAGCCGCGACCGCAAGAAGGTCACCCTTGTCCACAAGCACAATGTTCTGGTACACGCCGGTTCGATGTGGCAGAAGATTGTCAACCGCGTTGCCGAAGAATATCCGGGCGTGAAGCACGATTACCAGCACATCGACGCAGCCACCATCTACATGGTGACCGACCCGGAGCGCTTCGACGTCATTGTCACCGACAACCTTTTCGGTGACATCCTCACAGACCTAGCCGCCGCCATCAGCGGTGGTATCGGACTTGCCGCCAGCGGAAACATCAACCCAGATGGCGACTTCCCGAGCATGTTCGAGCCAGTACACGGCTCGGCACCAGACATCGCAGGCAAGAACCTTGCCGACCCTACCGCTGCGATCCTCAGCGCCGCGATGTTGCTGCACCACCTGAAGAACCCGGTGGCGGCTGCTCGTATTGAGGCCGCGGTGGCTGCCGACCTGGCAAACCGTGGCACTGCAAAGCGCTCGACCGATGAGGTTGCAGCGAGCATCTTTGCCAACCTGTAACCAGTTTCATAAGTTTCAACGCCAAAGACGGCATTAGAAAAGAGAAGACCATGGCCTACGAATGGACCATTGAACGCAACCCAAATCCAGTTGCCGACGCCGAACGCGAAGCAATTCTTGAGAACCCAGTGTTCGGTGCCAAGCTCACCGACCACCAGGTGGTTGTGACCTGGACCAAGGGCGAAGGCTGGCACGACGCCAAGGTCATTCCATACGGCCCAATCCTGATGGACCCATCGGCTGCGGTTCTGCACTACGGCCAGGAAATCTTCGAAGGCATCAAGGCTTACCGCCACGAAGACGGCAGCATCTGGACCTTCCGTCCAGAGGCAAACGCAAAGCGTCTGCAGAAGAGCGCGCACCGCATGGCACTGCCTGAGGTTCCTGTTGAGATCTTCGTCGAGAGCCTAAAGAAGCTCATCGAGGTTGACGGCGCTTGGGTTCCACAGCCGGTCAACGAGAAGACTCTTTACATCCGTCCGTTTGAAATCGCGGCCGAAAACTTCCTGGGCGTTCGCGCCGCTCACCGCGCTGAGTACCGCG
>JBEEJV010000099.1:0-5817 GCA_041169005.1 Actinomycetota bacterium | reverse complement strand
ACGTTGTAGCGGCCAACCTTGGTGCGGCGAAGAGCGGTGAGGTGGCCGCCAACCCCAAGGGCCTCCCCTAGGTCGCGTGCGAGCGCGCGAATGTAGGTGCCGCTCGAGCACTCCACGAGTACATCAACATCCGCAAACTGCCCATCGACGTGACGGACATCCGAGGTGATTTCAAACTTGTGGATGGTAACTGGACGTGCAGCCAACTTCACTTCGTCGCCGCTGCGGACCTTGGCATAAGCGCGCTGGCCGTCAACCTTGATCGCGCTCACCGATGAAGGTACCTGCATGATTTCGCCGCGGAGTCCGTCCAAGGCCGCTTCGATGGTCTCGGCAGTAAGTGACTGAACCTGCGCCTGGTCGGCCATCTGGAGGATGTCGCCTTCGCGGTCGTCGGTGATTGTGGTTGCACCGAGGCGAATGGTGGCGGTGTAGGTCTTGTTTTCGCCGACCAGGAAGGTCAGCAGTTTGGTGGCCGATTCAAGCCCGATGATTAGCAGGCCGGTAGCCATTGGATCGAGCGTGCCGGCGTGCCCGACTCGGCGAGTGCCGGCTAGACCGCGAACCTTTGCAACCACATCGTGGCTGGTCCAGTCTGGGTCTTTATCTACCAGCAGCAGGCCTGGAATAGCCAAGTGCTACTCGCCGTCCTCTTCGTCTTCGTGCTTGCGAGGTTCCTTGTAAGGGTTCTCATCGCCGGCAAACTTTGCACCGGCAGCAAGCTTCGCAACCTGCTCGTCGCGGCGCTTTGCCTCGGCCAACACATCGGCGAGGTGAGCTGCGGTTTCAGGAACAACGTCACTGATGAACTCGATGGTCGGGGTAAGTCGAATGCTCAAGCCACGGCCAACTTCACCACGGATGCGACCACGGTTCTTCTCGATGATCTCGGCCGAGCGGGCCTTGTCTTCATCAGAGCCGAAAACGGTGTAGTAGATGGTGGCGTGCTGAAGATCCGGGGTGACGCGAACGTCGGTGACTGTTACGAAACCGAGGTCTGGGTCTTTTACGGCGCGTTCGAGGGCCTCGGCAACAAGAACCTTGATGCGCTCGGCGAGCTTACGTGCTCTAGCGTGGTCGACCATTTTTACTCCTTAAAGAACGCCGCCCGTGACCCCAATATAGGGGCCACGGACAGCGACTAAATAACTTAGACGCGTGGCTTTTCGCGCATCTCGTGGGTCACAATGATGTCCTCGAGCTGCAGGTCGTTGAAGCCGTTTAGGCCGATACCACACTCGAAGTCGGTCTTGACTTCGGTTGCATCGTCCTTGAAGCGCTTGAGCGAGTCGATCTTGCCTTCGAAGATGACCTTGCCGTCGCGCATGACGCGTGCCAGAGCGTTTCGCTTGATCGAACCCGAGCGAACGATCGAACCAGCGATGGTTCCAACCTTGCTCGACTTGAACAGCTCGCGAATCTCGGCGGTACCAGTCTCGACCTCTTCGTACTCTGGCTTGAGCATGCCCTTGAGAGCCTGCTCGATGTCCTCGAGTGCCGCGTAGATGACCGAGTAGAAACGAACGTCGACGCCTTCGCGGTCGGCACGTTCCTTCGCCTTGTTGTCTGGACGAACATTGAAACCGATGATGATTGCGTTGTCCACGGTAGCGAGGTTGACGTCGCTCTCGGTGATGGCACCAACACCACGGTGGATGATGCGAAGCTGTACCGAGTCGTCGACCTCGATCTTGAGGAGCGAGTCCTCGAGGGCTTCAACAGCACCGGATACGTCACCCTTGATGACGAGGTTGAGAGCCTCAACCTTGCCGTCTTCGAGTGCCTTGGTGAAGTCTTCAAGGCTGATGCGCTTGCGGGTCTTCGCGAGCAGAGCGTTGCGGTCTGCAGCCTCACGCTTTTCAGCGATCTGGCGAGCCTGGCGCTCATCTTCTGCCACCACGAAGGTGTCACCGGCGCGAGGCACCGACTGAAGACCCAGAACCTGAACCGGACGGCTAGGAGTTGCGAACTGAACCGCGTTACCGTTCTCGTCGAACATTGCACGCACACGACCGTGAGCGGCACCGGCGACGATTGGGTCTCCAACCTCAAGGGTTCCGGACTGGACTAGAACGGTAGCAACCGAACCGCGTCCCTTGTCTAGGTTCGCTTCGATGGCAACACCGCGAGCGTCCTTGTTTGGGTTGGCGCGAAGGTCTAGAGCAGCATCTGCGGTGAGCAGAACTGCGTCTAGAAGATCTGGGATGCCCTTGCCGGTAAGTGCCGAAACGTCAACGAACATGACGTCGCCACCGTACTCTTCAGCAACGAGGTTGAACTCGGTTAGCTGCTGACGAATCTTGGCAGGGTTTGCGCCTTCCTTATCGGTCTTGTTAACCGCTACCACGATTGGTACGCCAGCCGACTGAGCGTGGTTAAGCGCTTCAACGGTCTGAGGCATAACGCCGTCGTCCGCTGCAACCACGAGGATTGCAAGGTCGGTTACCTGAGCACCACGGGCACGCATAGCGGTGAACGCCTCGTGACCTGGGGTGTCGATGAATGTGATTGCGCGGTCTACGCCTTCGTGCTGAACGTGTACCTGGTACGCACCGATGTGCTGGGTAATACCACCGGCTTCGCCAGCCATGACGTTGGCCTTGCGGATGCTGTCAAGCAAGCGAGTCTTACCGTGGTCGACGTGACCCATAACGGTTACAACCGGTGGACGCGCCTCTAGGTCTTCGTCGTCCTCGTCGAACTCGGTCGAGATGTCTAGACCGAAGCCTTCGAAGAGCTCGCGCTCTTCGTCTTCAGGCGAAACGACCTCAATCTTGTAACCGAGCTCCTCGCCGAGGATTGCGAAGGTGTCTTCATCCAAAGACTGGGTAGCGGTTGCCATCTGTCCGAGGTGGAACAGTACGGTGATCAGCTGACCAGCGTTTGCATCAATCTTGTCTGCAAAGTCCTGAATCGAAGCACCGCGGCGCAGACGTAGAACTGTGGTGCCATCGCCGCGAGGTACTACTGCACCACCGAGGCTAGGAGCGTTGCTTCTCTGTTCGAATTCTTCGCGCTTTGCACGCTTCGACTTACGAGCCTTGCTAGCACCGCGCGAGCCACCCTTACCGAAGGCACCAGCGGTGCCCGAAGCGTTACCGCGACCACGAGCTGGGCCGCCACCGGCTGGACGTGCAAAACCAGCACCCGGTGCACCAGCACCTGGAGCGCCAGCGCCGCCACCGAAACCTGGTCGTGGCGAACCTGGGGTGAAGCCCGGACGAGCTGCGCCCGCGCCACCTGGACGAGGAGCACCTGCGCCACCTGGGCGACCTGGACCACCAGCACCAGGACGGCCTGGACCGCCGGCGCCTGGGCGACCTGGGCCACCAGCTGGGCGCTGGCCTGGACGGCCCATACCCTGGCTCGGTGCGAATGGGTTGTTGCCCGGGCGAGAGATTGGGCGAGGAATGCCCATACCCTGCGCCGAAGCGAAAGGATTGTTGCCCGGGCGAGGGATGCCTGGGTTCGCAGGGGTGCCGGCTGCCGGTGTTGCTGCAGGAGCGGCAGGCGCTGCAGGTGCAGGGCTAGCTGGGGCCGCAGCAGCTGGGCTTGGCGCTGCAGCCGCTGGGGTTGCAGGCGCAGCCGGAGCTGCAGGAGCTGGAGCCGCCGCGGCTGGGGTTGCCGCAGGAGCAGCAGGTGCCGCTGGAGCCTCTGCCTTTGGTGCTGCTGGAGCCTTTGCGGCTGGCGCAGGTGCGGCCGCTGCTGCGGCTGCCTGCTGAGGGAATGCGTCGCGAAGCTTCTTAGCTACTGGCGGTGCAATGGTTGATGATCCCGACTTGACGAATTCGCCCAGTTCGGCCAACTTTGCCAAAGCAACTTTGCTATCAATGCCAAGTTCTTTAGCGATGTCGTATACGCGTGGTAGTGCCACTTAGTTTGTTCTCCTGTCTGGGCCTACCCCAAACAGGGCAGGCTTAAAGCTGTGGGGTACTCATTTCGAGCAACTCATTTTGATGCCAGCATCTTTTCTGCCTGTTCTACGTAATTAATGACCTGATCCGCTTGGATTTCACCGGTGTATCTAAGAGCTCGGCCAAAGGCCTTGCGGTTGATTGCGAGTGAAAGACATGCGGCGCTGATGTGCAATCTGGCGCCTCGGCCCGGCAAATTATTGTGAAGATCTGGAACCAGGTTCTGGGAATCTAAGACAACTCGAAGCAAGTTTGAGGCGCGCTGACGGCAGCCAACGCAAGTTCTTACAGGTACCATCCTACCCGCTAACCTCCAACTTGCCTAGAGAGCACCCGCCGAGGCGAGTACTCATCGGTGCTCTTAGTCCTCGAGGATGCTGTCTGGCTGAACGTCGATCTTCGCGCCGGTTAGACGCGCCGCAAGACGAACGTTCTGGCCTTCCTTGCCGATGGCGAGTGACAGCTGGAAGTCTGGAACCAGCGCACGCACGTGCTTGGTAGCGGCGTCAAGCATGAAGCAGCTCGATACGCGAGCTGGCGAGAGAGCCTGAGCCACGAATGCCGGCAAGTCTTCCGAGTAGTCGACGATGTCGATCTTCTCTTCGTTTAGCTCAGCGCTGACCGCGCGAACTCGCTGACCAAGTTCGCCGATGCAAGAGCCCTTTGCATTTACTCCAGGCTTGGTTGCGCGAACCGCAATCTTGGTGCGGTGACCGGCTTCGCGAGCCACCTGAACGATTTCAACATCGCCGTTTGCGATTTCTGGAACCTCAAATGCGAAGAGCTTTCGAACCAATGATGGGTGACTGCGCGAAACGGTGACCTGAGTGCCACCCTTTGGTGCGCGAGCTACCTTGGTTACATAGAAGCGCATGCGCTTTCCGTGGCTGTAGTCCTCGCCCGGTACCTGCTCGCTGTCTGGAAGCATGGCTTCGACACTGCCCAGGTTTACGTAAACGAGGTATGGGCGCGGGCCCTGCTCGATGACACCAGTGACGATGTCTTCTTCCTTGCCCTGGAACTCGCCGAACAGCACGTCATCGTTGATTGCACGAAGGCGCTCTGCAATGACCTGCTTGGCCGAGTAGGCCGCAATACGGCCGAAGTTCTCCGGGGTTACGTCTTCTTCTTCGCCGGTCGGCTCGCCCTCTTCATCAAGGATTGCCTTGAAGATGCTTACCTTGCCGGTCTTCTGATCTAGGACGGCACGAGCTGGGTCGTGGTTTCCAATGTGACGGTGGAACGCTGCAACAACGGCAGCCTCAATGATTTCGACGAGTTCCTTGAAAGAAATGTCTCGGTCGATTTCGACCTGCTTTAGTAGCCTCAGGTCAATATCCATTTGAGGTGCTCCTTTACCGTTACTTCAGTTGTGATACAGCCGAGTTTAGCGCTACTGCGCGACGCTCGCCGGTGCGGCGGTTCCAAATGTCCACTTCGCCGGTCTCCAAACCCTTGCCAACGATGACAATATTCGGCACACCGATCAGCTCGGCATCGCCGAACTTGACACCCGGGCTAACCTTCTGGCGGTCGTCTAGCATGACTGTCTTACCTGCAGCTTCGAACTCAGCCGCGAGCTTTTCCGCAGCCTCGAATACGCTGTCGTCCTTGCCAGCCGCAACGATGTAAACGTCCACAGGCGAAACCGCTTCAGGCCAGATTAGGCCCTTGTCGTCGCGGTTGGCCTCAGCCAAAACTGCAACCAGACGGGTAACACCGATGCCGTACGAACCCATGGTTACAACCTGCAGCTTGCCGTTTTCGTCTAGCACTCGAAGGTCTAGAGCCTCTGCGTACTTGCGACCGAGCTGGAAGACATGGCCGATTTCGATACCGCGAGCGAGTTCGAGCGGACCCGAACCGTCTGGTGCCTCATCTCCGGCGCGAACTTCAGCGATGT
>JBEEJV010000098.1:0-3367 GCA_041169005.1 Actinomycetota bacterium | reverse complement strand
GGACGGGTTAGAACGGCAACAACTTCGTGCGGTCCTGCGATGAGGGCTTCAAGGGTACGCGCGGCGTTAGCCGGAGTTCCTGCAAAAATTACCTTCAAACGTGCCGCGCCTTTCTACCGCTCTAGATTACTTCTGAATCGTCGAGCTTCACCTTTACGGCACGGCTCGCTCTGCCCGTAGTGGCATTGAAACTCTTGGTTGAGGCGTTGACCTTGAGTGCTCGAGCCTTCAGTTCGGTGGCAAGCTTCTCACCAACCGAGTATTCGAAGCGAACCAGGTATCGCCAAAGTTCAACTGCAAAAATGGCATCGTTTGGTGTCTTTTTGGCCGGTGTAGCGGAAAGCAGAAGAGGTCCAAGTACCTCGATAGCGCCAGGTTTGTCGGCAATCGCCGCAAGGTTTCTGGCTACATCGTCGACTAGCTCACGCGGACCCGTGATTGAGGCCATTCGGAAGTGCGGCGGGAATCCCAGTTCACGACGCCCGGCTAACTCATCAGAAGCGATGCCTACTTGATCCCAGAGGGCAAACTTCTGACCGAGCGGTGAAGCCAAACCTACGCCAACGCAAAGGCCATCTTTTGCCATGAGGCTCACCGCGTTGCTCCAAGATGCAATAGCCATCTCGGTGGCGCGAAGGGTATCCCTGCCGAGCAGGCGGCTGCCATCAAGTAGCACCACAGCGGCGTAGCCGCCCGGAACGGTTGGTTCCGCACCCGGTGTGGCAACAACCAAACGCTTGCCTGATTTGATGCTCTCCACTCGATGTTGCCAGGTGGCTTCAACAATATTTACCCCCGGGAATGCCTTGCCCAGTTCGGAAGCGGTTCGTTGAGATCCGGCGCTCCCCTGTTTGATCTTTGTAGATTGGCAACTCTGGCATCGAAGATTCAGGTTGATAGCAGCGCACCAACGACACCTTGGAACGTTGTTGTCGGCAATAAAGATTGGCCCGTGACAACTCGAGCACTGACTGCGGGTATCGCAGCTCGCGCAATAGGTTCCGGTTGAATGTCCCGTGTTGGCAACCTGAACCAGAACGGCACCATTGTTTTCGAATGCCTTTCGAACGGCCTGATAGCTAGTTGAATCAACTCGAAGACCGGGTTCGGTGACAGCGATACGAGGCGGCGGAAACGTCGGAGAAATATCGCTGAGGTAGCCGATTTCGACCAGGCGCTCGACCTCGGGTGACCTCGAATGCCCGGCGATCAGAAGGTTACAACCTGTTAGTTGCTGGCGCAGCAACAATACTTCGCGTGTGTGCAGATACGGCGATGTTGGCTCGGCCAGCGACTGATCAGTGTCGTCCCAAAGCGCAAGCCCGCCAAGTTCGCGGACCGGAGCGTAGGCGGCAGACCTCGAACCAACCACCACAACTGGGTCGGGGCCGAGACATTTCAGGTACGCGGAATATCTTGCCGAGGGGGTTTGATCGCTTGAGAAGTGAGCTGCCAGGTTTCCCAGACCGAAGTCTGAAAGCGCCTGAAGCAGTCGGTTCTGATCGCGGAAGTCCGGAACGACCAGAACTGCAGACTTTTGCTTTGAAAGCTGTTCGAGTGCGAAGGCAACAAAATTCGCAATCCAACCCTGAACCGGTACTTCCTCACCGACACCGAAAGCCACCCCAACAAGCCTTGGCTCGGCTAACAGGGTGCTCTTGCCTGCATAACTTGCCGGCTTGCCCTTGAAATCACAGGTGAGCGCTACGGGCTCAGCATTTGTGGAAGACGAGTGGTGTTCTCCCTCTGCTGTCCTTTCGGCCTGCGTCGTCAACCAAGACTTCTCCACTCGCACCGATCGCTTCGGAATGGCAAGCTTTGTGAGGTCTGACAGTGTCGCTGCTTGTCGGTCTGCGATTGCACGCAAAAGTTCGTAAACCTGCGCTGGCAGCACCGGAACCTCAGAGATCACCTCGTGCACTCGACTAAGTTCACCCGCAATGTCGGCAGACTCGCTAACCGAGACGACGAAGCCCTCGTACGGCTTGGTTGATTTGCCAAACGGCACCAACACTCGAACGCCTGCAGTGCATACGGAAGCAAGTTCGGCCGGAACTTCGTAGTCAAAAAGACGGTCGAGTTGCGGCAGCGGCGACTCGATCGCCACCTTTGCAATAGCTCTCGACATCAGAACTCGAATCTAGAGTGCTGCTTGAAGTTCCGCTACGCGGTTGGTTTTCTCCCAGGTGAATGCATCTAGTTCACGGCCAAAGTGACCGTATGCTGCAGTCTGCGCGTAGATCGGGCGTAGAAGATCTAGTTGTTCGATGATTGCGCGAGGACGAAGGTCGAACACCTTCGAGATTGCACGTTCGATTGCCTCCTGTGGAACCTTGGCGGTCCCGAAGGTCTCTACGTAAACGGCGACTGGCTTGGCAACACCGATTGCGTAAGCAACCTGAACCTCTGCGCGGTCGGCAAGACCCGCAGCTACGACGTTCTTGGCAACCCAACGGGTTGCGTAGGCAGCCGAGCGGTCTACCTTCGATGGGTCCTTGCCCGAGAATGCGCCACCGCCGTGACGGCTCGCGCCACCATAGGTATCGACAATGATCTTTCTACCAGTTAGACCAGCGTCGCCCATAGGTCCGCCGATTTCGAAGATGCCAGTCGGGTTGATGAAGAACTTGGTGTCGCTCAGGTCGAGACCAGTCTGCTGGAGAACAGGCTCGATGACGATTGCCTTCATCTGCTCGCGAAGGTCGCCAAGAGAAATGCCAGCGTTGTGCTGGGTAGAAAGAACTACCGCCGAGATGGTCTTAGCCACATTGCCCTCGTAACCAATGGTTACCTGGGTCTTGCCATCCGGGCGGAGGAAGTCGACCACGCCAGCCTTGCGTACCTCAGAGAGCTTTTCAGCAAGACGGTGAGCGGTGTGTATTGCCACAGGCATGAGAGTAGGAGTCTCGTTGGTTGCGTAACCGAACATTAGACCCTGGTCGCCGGCACCCTGCGAGTCGTACACGTCAGCAGAGCCGCCTTCGCGTGTCTCGAAGCCAGCATCGACACCTGCGGCAATGTCTGGAGACTGCTGACCGATGGACACCGAAACACCACACGAAGAACCATCGAAGCCAATCTGGCTTGAGGTGTAGCCGATGTCGCGAATCTTCTGGCGAACCAACTGAGGAATCTCAACGTAGCCCTCGGTGGTAACTTCACCGGCGATGTGAACTAGGCCGGTAGTGACCATGGTCTCGACGGCAACGCGCGAGTTAGGGTCCTGCTCGAGCATGGCGTCGAGGATGGTGTCTGAAATTTGGTCGCAGATTTTGTCTGGGTGACCCTCGGTAACAGACTCAGATGTGAAAAAACGTAGATTACTCATTGCAGACAAGTATATCCGCCGCCTCGGACATTATGGAGA
>JBEEJV010000097.1:0-7144 GCA_041169005.1 Actinomycetota bacterium | reverse complement strand
CGAGTGATAACGGCACTCTTCAGGCCGTACTTTGCAGCCGCAACCGCAACGTTTGTCGCGCTGCCACCTAGGAATTTTCCAAACGAAGTAACGTCTTCAAGACCTACGCCAATCTGCTGCGGGTATACATCCACGCTTACTCGCCCGATGGTTATGACATCGAAAACGGATTGTGCTTCAGCCATTGGTTTACTCTCTAGGTTCAAAACGACTTTGTAATGACATAGTAACAATAACTCATGGATTTCGCCTAGTTTTAGGCACACTGGTAATCGTTATTTATAAGTGACTTTCGACAGCTCTACCGAAACCTATTCAGGCAACTTTGCTGCCAGCATGCTTCGGCAGGCGAAGGGCACCGTAGTTTGACGCCAAAAGGCAGAGCGACATGACAATAAGCACTACACGGAAAGCCATTGAGTTCTGCTCTCCCCCGTTGAAAATACTCAGACCACCGACGAAAACTGCAATACCTAGTGCAGTAGCCACCTGCTGAACCGCCCCGGAAAGTGGATTAGCGCTTCGCATCTGTTGCGGCGGCACGTCGGAATACTGCAGCGAAGCATAGGCCGTAAAGGCCGTCGAACGAGCCGCTCCGCTGAAAGCGAGCAGAGCTGCCACCATCGCAGTATTCATAGTTGGGGTAAGCAATGCGCTTAGGGCAAGCGTGCCGGCTCCCAGCGTCGTCGCAGTAACAATGACAACTTTGAAGCCGTATCTACGCACCACAAAGTTTGCCAAAGGCTTTACCGAAATATTGCCCACAAAAAGCCACATAACCATTAGCCCGGCAAAGGTAGCGGACCAGTGGAAGGACGACTGGAACATGAGGGTGAGCACAACTGGTGCGGTGGCGACCACCGAGCGATAGAGTGCACCGCTTGCATTCCCGGCGCGGAATGTTTCGATTGCATAGAGTCGAAGATCCAGCAGCGGTTGCTTAGCGCGAAGCATCCAAGCGGAGGCCGTGAGGCAAAGGGCAACGCCGACGGCTATCGCGAGCAATCTAAGCGGGTCATTTCCCAACTCGACCAAGCTGAGCGCGGGAATAAGCGCAAACAGCCCGGTCGCAAGAAGCAATGCTCCGGCAACATCAAGTTGCTTGACGTGACCGCCGTCGATGTCTTGCTTGGGCGCCAAGGCCAAAGCCAGCGCACACGCAATAAGCCCCACCGGAACATTGATAAAGAACAACCAGCGCCACCCCGCGATATCAGTTATGACTCCACCGATAGGCGGTGCAAGTACAGGCGCCGCAAGTGCCGGCCAGATTAGGTAAGCCGTTGCGCGAAGCAAGTGCTTTTTGGGCGTACTTCTCAAAATCGAAAGCTGCCCAACATTGATCATCACTGCTCCGCCAAAGCCCTGGAGTATTCGGAATATAAGCAGTTCCGTGAAGCTAACTGAAGTCCCGCAGAATACGGATGCAAGAGTGAATAGCGCGATACCGGCGACAAAACTATTCCTGACACCGTATTTATCGGCGAACCATGCCGTCAGAGGAATAGTCGCCGCAACCGCAGCGAAATAGGCCGACATGGCCAGGGCTGAGGCAGACACCGAAACACCCAGATCACTGCCAATTTGAGTCAGGGCAGTCTGGATAATCGTGCCGTCGAGCAGCTCCATAAACGACGTGGCAGCGACGAGCAGCGCGAAACCGCGTGCAAAGTCGTGCTTTTCGGTCATCTTCTGGCTTGAGTCACTTACTTTGAACTACTACCAGCGCGCAGCGTCGTAGTCAGACTGAATGCGTCGAATAGTGCCGCTTGCCCCGCGCAAAATAATGCTGTCGGTGCGAATGATTGGTCCCTTTCGGCTCACGCCCTGTAGCAGGCCACCATCGGTGACACCGGTCGCAACAAACAGAGTGTTGTTACTTGTCACCAGCTCATCCGCTTCATAGACGTGATTCATCTTGAGCCCAGCAGCGATACCGGCAGCTGCCTCAGCTTCGTCCTTTGGCGCCAGTACGCCTTGGATGAAGCCATCCAGTGCCTTGATGGCGCAGGTGGTCACGATTCCTTCAGGGCTTCCGCCGATGCCAACACAAAGGTCGATTCCGGTTCCGTACATCGCCGCCTGAATACCGCCGGCAACGTCACCATCTAGAAGCATTTTGGTTCCTGCACCGGCCTGGCGAATCTCTTCCACCAGACCTAGGTGACGTGGACGATCTAGAACCGCGATGACCATGTCAGAAACACTCTTGCCCTTGGCCTTTGCTAGCAATCGAATGTTCTCGCCGATAGGTAGACGAATGTCACAAACCCCCTTAGCCTCTGATCCGCCAACGAGTTTGTTCATGTAAAACACGGTTGAGGCATCCAGCATTGCACCTCGGTCGCTCATGGCGATGACCGATAGCGCATCCGGACGTCCGCCTGCAGTCAGCGAAGTGCCGTCGATCGGGTCTACTGCAATGTCGCAGTCTGGGCCGGTGCCGTCGCCAACTTCTTCACCGTTGAAAAGCATTGGGGCATTGTCTTTTTCGCCCTCGCCAATCACGATTACACCGCGCATCGAGACGGTTCCTAGGAATGCGCGCATGGCATCCACTGCAGCACCATCGGCAGCGTTCTTGTTTCCCTTGCCGATGTAGTGGCGGGATGAGATAGCAGCCGCTTCAGTTGCGCGCACCAACTCCATTCCAAGGTTTCGGTCTGGACGGAGGCTTTTGACGAAGTCTTGGTGGCTCATGAGGTGCTCGTTTCGTGTTACTCAACCTGCCGCAGTGCAAGGCTGATGTACCAAACATACCCCGTAAATATCGGAATGTCGGATTGACAGTCGGTAAACGGTTGGGATAAAGTCATTTTTACTCAAAGACTTAGAGTCTTATGCACTCAAAGTGGCTACTTTGTTCTGTTTACCAAGTGCTGCATTTGTCATAAGCCACCAATCGCGACAAGAGCGGAAATCAGATGCAGCCAACTCTGGCAATCAGCACCGTGATTTTTGCCTTGCGCGAGGATGAAAATGGCAAACGTAAGTTGATGTTGCCGCTGGTGCAACGCATCCGCGAACCACACCTCAGCAAATGGGCACTCCCAGGTGGCCCACTCAACGCCAATGAAGATTTGGACGCCGCGGCCGCGCGAAACCTAAGCGAGACGACCGCGCTTGAACCGCGCTACCTGGAACAGCTCTACGCTTTTGGCAATCCGGAGCGTTCCCTATCCCCTGCCGCAGACGCCGAGCGTGTTGTTTCCATCGTTTACTGGGCGCTTGTGGGCAGCGAAGAGGCCGACAAGGCCGCGACTGGAGAAAACGTTGCTTGGTTTGCCGCGGACTGCCTTCCGGACTTGGCTTTCGACCACAACCAAATCGTTGAATATGCTCTCTGGCGACTCCGCACCAAGGTTTCCTACTCACAGGTAGCCCACGGCTTCCTCGATGAAGAGTTCACGCTTTCCCAGCTTCGAGAGGTTTACGAAATCGTGCTCCAGCGCGAACTAGACAAGGGAAACTTCCGTCGCAGCATCGAAGCCTCCGGTGTCATCATTCCAACCGGAAACAAACTCGCAGGCGCTAGCCACCGACCACCAGCCCTGTACACCTACGACAAGTCGGTGCAGTTGGTGGATCGAGGTCCCCTCAACGGCACAACACGACCACATTCTTCAAACAGAACCAACTGAGAAAGTACAACGCAATGACTACAACCGCATCGGTGAACGAACTGATTCAGCTGAGCGTAAAGGGCGGCAAGACCGACGCCACCTGTGGAACGAGCCTTGCCAAGGGTCCTTGGGAGTTTGACAAAGGCGTTGCCGAGTACGGACCAGGCGCTTCACTAGACGATCACATTCCAGCCAACTCCCCGATTCAGGCACAGATTCCAGCCAGCTATCGTGAGGCAAGCGATGAGGAACTAGACGCTCGCATCCGCGCCGCCAAGGATGCGCTTGGAGATCGCGTAGTTATCCTCGGCCACTTCTATCAGCGCGAAGAGATCGTTCAGTACGCCGACTATCTTGGCGACTCATTCCAGCTAGCAGTTGCAGCAACAAAGCACCCGGAAGCTGAAGCAATCGTATTCTGTGGTGTGCACTTCATGGCCGAAACCGCCGATGTGCTCAGCAACGCGAACCAGAGCGTCATCTTGCCAAACCTTGCCGCGGGCTGCTCGATGGCAGACATGGCCGACACCTTGAGCGTTGAGGACTGTTGGGAACAACTCACTGAGATTTACGGCACCGAGCCAAACGCCGAGGGCAAGGTTCCAGTCATCCCAGTGACCTACATGAATTCTTCGGCTGCCCTGAAGGCTTTCTGTGGCCGCAACGGCGGAATCGTTTGCACCTCATCGAACGCCCAGACCGTGCTCGAATGGGCATTTGAACGTGCCGAGCGCGTGCTGTTCTTCCCAGACCAGCACCTTGGCCGCAACACCGCGCTTGCGATGGGCGTCCCGCTCGAGAACATGCCGCTCTGGCACGGCCGTAAGGCACTCGGCGGCAACGATGAGCTAACCCTCAAAGATGCCAAGGTCATTCTGTGGAACGGCTTCTGCTCGGTTCACAAGCGCTTCAATGTTGGCCAAATTGAGAAGGCTCGCAAAGACTTCCCAGGTGTCCGTGTGATCGTCCACCCAGAGTGCCCAATGGACGTGGTTCAGGCGGCTGACGAGTATGGTTCGACCGACTACATCCGACGCGCAGTCGATGGCGCAACCGAGCCGACAACCTTCGCAATCGGCACCGAGATCAACATGGTTCAGCGCTTGGCCGCACAGTACCCTCAGCACAATATCTTCTGCCTTGACCCAGTCATCTGCCCTTGTAGCACCATGTACCGAATCCACCCTGCCTATCTAGCGTGGGTACTTGAAGAACTAGTCAAGGGCAACGTCGTGAACCAGATCACCGTTGCAGCAGACGTTCAGGACAACGCCAAAATCGCTCTCGAGCGCATGCTGGCAGCAAAGCCTCAGTAGCCATGGCAAAGGTGGTCGTGATTGGTAGCGGTGTGGCCGGTCTGGTTGCAGCCGTTAAGGCCAGCGCGCGCCATCAGGTAACCCTGGTAACCAAAGACGTCATCGGTGAAAGCAACACTCACTACGCTCAGGGAGGCATTGCGGCCGTCACGGCCACCGATGACTCGATTGCCGAGCATGTGCGCGACACACTCTACGCAGGAGCGGGTCTCTGCTGGGAGCCTGCAGTGCAGGTGTTGTGCGAACAGGGCCCGAAGAGCCTAAACGAACTGATACAGTTTGGCGTTGAGTTTGACCGCACCAAGGAAGGCTACGCCCTTGGCATGGAAGGCGCACACTCCCATGCGCGCATCCTGCATGTTGGCGGAGATGCCACCGGCGCGGGGATCAGTAATGCACTGGTTGAAACCCTGCGAGCTTCAAAGGTAGAGCTACTTGAGCACACTCTAGCCACACGACTGATTCTCAAAGATGGGGCCGTTTCTGGGCTATTCGTAATGGACTCCGATGGCCTGCGTGAGATCGCCGCAGACATTGTCATAATCGCCAGTGGCGGTGCCGGCCAGCTTTTCCGCCACACCACCAACCCATCCGTGACCACGGGTGATGGCGTAGTAATTGCCTACCGAGCAGGCGCAGCCTTGGCCGACGTTGAGTTCTATCAGTTCCACCCGACTGCACTCGCTGTTCCTGGTTCGTTCTTGATTTCTGAAGCGGTGCGCGGCGAGGGTGCTGTGCTTATCAACAACAAGGGCGAACGTTTCATGCAGAAGGTTCACCCGATGGCCGAACTTGCTCCTCGCGATGTTGTAGCGCGGGCAATTCAGCGCGAGATGATGGCCCAAAACGGCGATCCGGTGCTGCTCGATGCCACCGCGCTAGGCGAAGAATTCCTCAACTCGCGCTTCCCAAGCATCAGTGCCGCCTGCAAGCGCAATGGTCTCAACTGGGCAAAGCAACCTATCCCGGTTACGCCTGCTGCACACTATTGGATGGGTGGAATCGCCACCGACACTCACGGTCGAACCAACGTTCCGGGCCTGTTCGCGGTTGGCGAGGTTGCATGCAACGGTTCGCACGGCGCAAACCGGCTCGCCTCCAACTCGCTTCTCGAGAGCGTCGTATACGCGGATCGTGCCATCGAAGTACTCGAGCAGCCTTGGCCACAGCCTTTTGAACTCGAGCGCTTGAAGGACCAACCACCGCTTGCCGAGCTCGAGCTCCCATCCGGTTACACCACCGACCCTGATATTCTCAGCCAGCAAAAGGTTGTAGACCGCATTGAGCTGCAAACACTGATGTGGGATCTGGTTGGCCTAGCACGTGATGAAGCCGGCCTAAGAAGCGCCCAAGAAAAACTGAACCAGTGGCGCCCGGTGGCCTGGGAAAGTCGCACTTTCGCCGACTACGAGGATGCCCACCTTTTGCGTTTAGCAAAAGTAATGGTCGCCGCCGCCCTGGAGCGCAAAGAATCTCGCGGCGCGCACTACCGACTCGACTACCCTGATACGAACCCAAACTTTGCCCGTCCAATCATCGTTCGAAAGGCCTAATGTGCTAACCCGTCAGATTATTGAGGAAGCCGTGAATCGCGCACTCCGCGAGGATGCGCCTTGGGGCGATGTCACAAGCGAATACCTGATACCTGCCGATGCGGTTGCCACCGCGACGCTTGAGGCACGCGAACCAGGCATCATGGCCGGCGCAGATGTTTTTGCGGCAGCCTTCACACTCGTCAATCCAGAAGTTCAGGTGAAGCTTGAAATCTCAGATGGTGAGCAGTTCGCCGCCGGCCAGCGCCTTGCAATCGTCACAGGACCTGCGCGTGCAGTCCTAACCGGCGAGCGAGTCGCGCTTAATTTCGTCCAGCGAATGGCCGGCATTGCGACTCGAACCGCACACTACGTAAATGCTGTGGCAGGCACTGGGGTCCGCATCGTCGACACTCGAAAGACCACGCCTGGATTGCGTCCATTCGAGAAGCACGCGGTGCGCGCCGGCGGCGGCCACAATCACCGCTACAGTCTCAGCGATGCGGTTATGGCCAAGGACAACCATCTCGCCATCCTGACCCGCGGCGGCAAGGACCTCACAACGGAGCTCAAGCGTGTTCGTGCCGAACTCGGCCACACCACCCACATTGAGGTGGAGGTGGACCGACTCGACCAGATTCCGGCTGTTCTAGCGGCAGGTGTAGACACCATC
>JBEEJV010000096.1:0-4625 GCA_041169005.1 Actinomycetota bacterium | reverse complement strand
GGTGTTCTTCTTCTGACCAATAGTTCATAAAGTTCGGCGCATTCGGGTCAATAAGGTCGGCTCCCAAGGTGAATATCGACCTACCCAGATTTGCGACCACGTCACGTGATTCAAATCCAATCTTCTCTGCGATGGAATCAGAATCATAGCCCTCGCAATAAAGAGTTAACGCACGTCGCATTGTCTCAATTTCAAAGACGTCAGGACTATCAGTTCTGATTTGATAGCTTGGAGCCGCGATAGAAACTCTAGGTTGGATTTCCTCTACTACTAATGGCTCTGAGGCAGGTACTTCACGAGGGACCTCCGGCTGAGTTCGAATGTGGACTTCTCTCTGGTCTATGTCAGCTAGCAAGCAGTCCGCCGCCACAACCAGGTCTTGAATTCGTTTCGGGTCGGCGTGAACCCATTCAAACTCAAGCTCTTCGTCATACCTGTTCTCAACGACAAACAATGCAAGGGGCCGATCCAATACGTACATTTGCCATTGGAGTTGATCCATGTAGCGCCCGCGGATTCGTGACAAAGGTTGCGTCGATACTTTGATTTCGCACACGCTGTCGAAAGAAACTAAATCAGGCGTTGCAACGTGTCGAGGATTATTGGCGTGGTACAAGAAATCATTCGTCTCAAAAAATTCCTCGGGGTAGAGTTCCCGCACTAATTCCGCAATTACCGGCTCCCTTTCGATCCCGAGATCGTATGCCGAGAAGTGAAAGTCAGTGCGCAATCCGAGTTTCGACTCAACTAGCTTTTCTCTCTGTGAGCTTGGAGCACCGCTTTTCTTTAAGAGTTTTGTCGCATCCGTCGCTGACACGGAGCGGCGACGAACTTCTAACCATTCGTCATAGGCAGACCCGCGAGACAGCGGAAACCCCCTGCTATCAAGGTGGAAATAGTCTTCGGTATTAGGCAAATGTCCCTCCTTCATTTGCACTTGATTTGCATCAAGTTATGCAACGAAGACTAGCTAATGCCCCGGACTTTATTGAGTACTTTGCGCAAAGTATGCACGGTGCTAACAAGGCACCCTAGCCAGCATTAGCGTGAAACAAATGCAAAAAACCCCGCCACCACTAGGGCAACGGGGCTATTTTGTTGGTGCGCTTGGAGGGACTCGAACCCCCAACCTTCTGATCCGTAGTCAGATGCTCTATCCGTTGAGCTACAAACGCGTTGGGTGTTTTTCTGAAGCTAGGCCTCAGAGCAACTTCATAAGTTTACCTCAACCCCGCGTTTATGTCCAACCCCAGTGTGAGGGACAGCATCGGCGCGGGTGAAAAGCTATTTCTTCTTGTACCCTGCCGGGCACTTTGGCGCAGTGCCCGAAACCTTCTTTGTCAACTTGCCCTTCACACACGTGATGGTTCGCTTCGCGCCACCTCCCGGTGCAACAGCCGGCTTTTCCTGAGTCAACTTGATAGAGATGGAAGGCTGGCTGAAGGTGAACCCGTAGGCCTGGAAGTGATCCCAATTCTCGTCTTCGGTGAATGTTGTAGTTGCAACATTTTCCACGCCTTTGTCACTTGAAACGCTGACGGTGGCGGAGATCGGTGCGCTGCCGAAGTTATATAGGCATCTTGCGGTGTCCTTGCGCATGATCAAGTCGTAAGTACCCAGATTCAACGAATCATCGGCGAGGTAGTGATACCCCGCCACCTTATAAGTGAGCTGGCCATCCTGGAATGAAGGCGCCTGACCTGTATAGAGGGTTGCATTTGTTGTTACCAGGCCTAGGACCTTTGTTGTATTCGTGAGGCAAGGATTACCCGCCGCACCGAATGTTCCGAATGACCACTTGGTGAGAGAACCTTGAGACTTATCCCTTGCTACTTCTCTGAAAAGTTCCAAAGCATCGAAGGAGTTTGGGTAGTCAGACCTACTTGTTACAAAACCATCGACATAGCCGCCCATTTTTGCAAAGTACTGCTTGATTGCGTCCGGTGCAGAATCATGGGGGACGCCAATAGATACTTGAGGAACGTTGACCGCGGCACCTGAGACTGTAACTAGATTCGCCGTTCCACTAGTGGGTGTAACTTGAATAGCTGGACTTGAAAGCCTTCCCTTGAACCAGCCACCGATTGCTGAGCTCAAGCGAACCGCTAAACGAACTTGAGTGTCTCTTGAGAAGTCTTCCCTGACTCCGCACAAACCGGCGTCCGTCCAAACACAGCCAGGGTTGTGTCCAGACGTAGATACTCCGATGCGGCCGTTCGCGAAAGTAATTTCTTCGTCCTTTGTGGCTTGGAAACTTCCAGTGATTTCCGAATATGGGTTTACCTCAACCGAAAGGTCCCGAGGCATGAACTTGCCGTCTCGCCAATCCAGTTGAACGATTCCAATTACTTCATAGGTTGCGGTGTTGCCGGCATTCAGGACATCCGATTTCCAGAGACTAGGCGCTGTGCCCTGAGGCAGATCCTCTTTAGGATCACCATCCAGTTTTGAGCTACCGATGGTTCGGATAAATGATGCGGCGTTGAAAGTTCCGTTTGACTGGCTCAGAGAAAGCGAATCGATACAAAAAGTCTGGGCAGCGTTTTCACATTTTGGGAGGATGACCTCGGCCTGAAGTGAATTCTTACTGGGGTCACAATTGCCCGACCTGCTGCTATTACAGAGGTACATGTTGGGCATCGAATTGATCTGTTCTTTTGAAAATGCCTGAACCCTGGAAACTCCAGAAAGAATATTCGAGTCCTGAAAGTCAATGCCATAGGAGCCCATTGGGGTCTGGCTTGTCCACGAGGCTGCTTGCGTGGGACCATCTGGTGCGCCTAAGAGACTGATAATCACGAACCCGGCAGTTGCCACTGCGGAAATTAGTCGACTTTTACTCACTGTTAACTCTTCTTCTTGTACCCAGCCGGACACTTTGGTGCAGTGCCCGAAACCTTCTTGGTTAGCTTGCCCTTCACACAGGTGATGACCTTTTTCGCCTTACCATTGGCCTCCACGCCACCTAGCTCTTTCGCCTGCGAAAGCTTCACTTTCACGACCGGGTTCGAGAAGGTGAAGCCGTAGGCTCGCATTGTCAACCAGCCATCGGCCTCATTCACGGTTGCCACTGCCGTCTTAGCCTCGCCCTTGTCATCGATGACCGAAATCACGGCTTGAATGGGGGCTTTAGAGAAACCATAAAGACAACGAGCGGTATCGCTACGCATGATGAGATCGTAGGTTCCCTCTGCCAGAGTGGTTCCGTCGGCCAGGTAGTGCATCCCCGAAACATGGTAGGTGAGCATGCCGTTTTCATAGCTAGGCGCAGAGCCGTCATACCCCATGGCGTTGGTGGTTACGATTCCCTGAACCTTCGAAACATCGCTAAGACAGCCACTTCCGTTTCCGGCGTTCACGCTGGCAAAGTTCCACATGGTGGTTGCACCAGATGCGGAATCCTTGGTTAGAGCACGATACCGTTCAATGAATTGCGAGACAGTGTTGCCACCGGCCTCAGTACCAACTTCAACGAAGCCTGGGCCACCCCACCAACCTAGGTTGAGATTTGAATTCAACAGCTCGTCTTTCTCAGACTTCGGCATTACTACGCCAAGCTGAGGCACGGTAACAGGATCTGCTGCCACAGTTATCCGGTTGACGCTTGCGTCTACGGGTTCTACCGAAATCTCTGGATTTGTGATTCGGCCTTTGAACCAACCTCCAACAACCGATGGCACCCTAACAGAGAGTTTTGCTCGGGTTCCGGTCTTCCAGTCTTGCAAAATGCCGCACTTGCCTGGTTCAACAAATATGCAACCAGCGCCTATAGAGTCTCCGGACCCTGCGATGCCTCGCAGACGCGAATCTGGTTGCTCACGGTAGGGATAAACGTTCGCCATCAACCCGCTAGGCACAAATTTCCGAGTGTTTTCGTCCCACGAAAGTTTCAAAACAACTGTAACCGCGTAGCTGTTCAGACCCCCGGACGTTGGCGCGGAATCAGATGTGTAGAGCCCAGTGGAGCCGCCACTAGGAAAGTTAATAGCCGGATCGGCTTCGAATTGCTGTTGTTTCGAAGGTCTTACAAACTTTGCTGCGTCGAAGTCTTTGCCGTTGCCGGCAAGACTTAGTTTTTCGACGCAGTAAGGGGAAGTGGTAAGTGAACAATCCTCAAGGACTACCTGGCCCGCATATGTGTCGCCAGGTACCGTGTAGTCACATTGCGGGTCCTTGGTGCTCATGCACCAGTGCAAACCCTCACGGTTTGAGGCTTGCTTTTCCGTTGGGATTATTCGCCCAAATCCTGTGAAATCATTACCGGCTTTATCGCTAATGACTGCCATGATTTGGCTGTCGCCATTCACCGATGAATACTCATTTTGGAATGCATCTCCAGCTGCAGCACTTGCCGACCCAGCTCCACCTATTAGTGCGCCAAGCGTCATAGCTGCGGCCGAAGCAAACGCCGCCAGTTTTTTGTAGTTCAATCGATCCCCCCCCCCGGATTTAGTACAAAACTATTTTGCTTCGGCGATTGCCTTTAGTCGTCCTAGGCCATCGGTGAAGTGCTTGGCCATCATTTTATCCATGCCCAAAACCTTGACCATCAGAGTCATCGGGAACTTACGCTCACCTTCCATGGTCCAGGTCATCCCAACGCCGTTGCCAACGTGGGTTAGGCG
>JBEEJV010000095.1:0-5454 GCA_041169005.1 Actinomycetota bacterium | reverse complement strand
TGCAAGGCGCACTTCAGCGGCAGCACGGTTCTTGTTGTCGGTTAGACACTCAATGAGAAGTGCGGTGCCAGCTGGGCCACGGCCTTCGTACATGATGGTCATGTACTCAACGGCATCCGCGCCAACGCCAGCGCCACGCTTGATAGCGCGGTCGATGTTGTCGTTCGGTAGCGACGACTTGCGGCCCTTCTGGACTGCATCGTAAAGAGTTGGGTTGCCGTCGAGGTCTGGGCCGCCGAGGCGAGCCGCAACTTCGATGTTCTTGATCAGCTTGGCAAAGAGCTTTGCACGGCGGCCGTCAATGAGGGCCTTCTTGTGCTTGGTAGTCGCCCATTTGGAGTGGCCGGACATAGTTCTCCCGTTAGAGGTTTATCGGTTTGTTCTAGTTTACTTTAGGCCAGCGACGATGTCCGCGAAGAGCTTGTGAATGCGATCTTCGCCGGTCACTTCAGGGTGGAACGAGATGCCCATGAGGTTTCCTTGGCGGACACCCACTACCCCACCGTCTGGGAGCGCGGCAAGCACTTCCACATCTTTACCAAGTTCGGTAATCAAAGGCGCGCGGATGAAGGCTGCGTGAACTCGGCCATCGTCGATACCCCTGAAGTCAAGGTCAATCTCAAACGAATCGTTCTGGTGGCCAAAGGCATTTCGACGCACGGTGACGTCTAGCCCTCCGAAGGTTTCCTGACCGACGATTCCATCCTGGATGTTGTTGCTTAGCATGATGAGTCCAGCGCAAGTTCCGAATACCGGAAGCCCAGACTTGATCTTGGCGCGAATCGGCTCAAATAGTCCATAGCTGACGCTGAGTTTGTGCATTACCGTCGATTCGCCGCCTGGGATAATCAGGCCTGAAACCGAATTGAGCTCCTCCAGGGTGCGAACCTTCAAAGAAGAAACGCCGATGCGGTCTAGCGCAGCGGCGTGTTCTCTAAAGTCTCCCTGCAGTGCCAGAACACCGATGGGAAGCGACATTGTTACCAGCCGCGCTCCGCTAGGCGGTGCGGTGCAGGAAGGTCAGAAACGTTGATACCGACCATTGCTTCGCCCAAACCGCGGCTAACTTCTGCAAGCACATCTGGGTTGTCGTAGAAAGTAGTTGCCTTTACGATCGCCTTTGCACGCGCGACCGGGTCGCCACTCTTGAAGATACCCGAGCCAACGAACACGCCGTCTGCGCCCATCTGCATCATCATGGCTGCGTCTGCTGGGGTTGCAACACCACCGGCGACGAACATAACCACTGGAAGCTTGCCAGTGCGGGCAACTTCCTTCACAAGCTCGTAAGGAGCCTGAAGTTCCTTAGCCGCAACGAATAGGTCGTCGTCGCCCTTGGCTGCAAGCGCTGCAATCTCCGATGAGATCGTGCGGATGTGCTTCATAGCCTCAGAAACGTCTCCGGTGCCAGCTTCACCCTTCGAGCGGATCATCGCTGCACCTTCGGTGATGCGACGTAGCGCTTCACCTAGGTTGGTTGCTCCACAAACGAACGGAGTGGTGAACTTCCACTTGTTGATGTGGTGCACGTAGTCTGCTGGGCTTAGAACCTCTGACTCGTCGATGTAATCGACGTTTAGGCTCTGCAAAATCTGAGCTTCGACGAAGTGACCGATACGTGCCTTCGCCATTACTGGAATCGATACAGCCGAGATGATGCTGTCGATCATGTCTGGGTCGCTCATGCGCGAAACGCCACCCTGTGCACGGATGTCAGCCGGCACGCGCTCTAGAGCCATAACCGCAACCGCACCTGCGTCTTCGGCAATCTTTGCCTGTTCGACGTTGATTACGTCCATGATGACGCCGCCCTTGAGCATCTCTGCTAGGCCGCGCTTTACAAGTGAGGTACCGGTAGTTGCATTTGCTTCAGTCATGCTTCAATCTTAAGCCTTCGTAAACACCCCGAAGGCTCCGGTTTCAAAAAACGACTAGTCCATCTCCAGCCAGGCTTTTGCAACATCCTGGCGAACATCCTCGAGCAGGCGTGGAAGGGCCTTGGTCTGGGCGATGATTGGGAAGAAATTGGCGTCGTTTCGCCAGCGCGGAACTACGTGCTGGTGCAGGTGATCCTCGATGCCAGCACCCGCAACCTCACCCTGATTCATGCCGATGTTGAAGCCGTGCGCACCCGAAACCTTGGTCAGAACGCGCATGGCCTTCTGGGTTATCGCACCAATCTCGGCAACCTCTTCAGGAGTTGCCTGATCGTAGGTGCTGATATGACGGTATGGGCAGACCAAGAGGTGCCCTGTGTTGTAAGGGTAAAGGTTCAGAAGCGCATACGCGTGCACGCCGCGGTGCACAATCAGCCCTGAGGCATCATCGATATTTACCGCCCGGCAGAACGGACAGGCGTCCTCCCCCGGATGCAGGTGGTTCTGAATGTAGACCAGACGATGAGGTGTCCAGAGGCGCTGGAAGTGATCGGGCGCACCAGGCATCTCCCAAGAGGGAGTGCTTGGCACTTCCGAGTCGTGGCTCATGAGCCGCTAGACCTGAACCTTGTCGCGGATTGCGGCGACGATGCGGTCGATTGCATCCTGCACCGGAACACCGTTTTCCTGGGTTCCATCGCGGAAACGGAACGAGACGGCATTGCTGTCTCGGTCTTGTCCACCTGCGATGAGCTGGAATGGAACCTTGGCCATGGTGTGGTTGCGGATCTTCTTCTGCATGCGGTCGTCGGAGTCGTCAATCTGGATACGAACACCGTGCTTGCGCAACTGCTTAGCGATGTCGTGCAGGTAGTCACTGAACTCGTCGGCGATTGGAATACCAACAACCTGAACCGGAGCCAACCATGGTGGGAAGTGACCGGCGTAGTGCTCAGTGAGAACACCGAAGAATCGTTCAATCGAACCGAATAGCGCGCGGTGAATCATTACCGGACGCTGCTTGGTACCGTCTGCGGCGGTGTACTCGAGGTCGAAGCGCTCAGGCAGGTTGAAGTCGAGCTGAACGGTCGACATCTGCCAGGTGCGACCGATTGCGTCGCGAGCCTGAACTGAGATCTTAGGCCCGTAGAACGCGGCACCGCCCGGATCTGGAACGAGGTCCAGACCTGAAGCCTTAGCCACGCGCTCTAGGGTTGCGGTTGCGGTCTCCCAGATTGCATTGTCGCCAACGAACTTAGGGTTGCCCTCTTCCTTGGTCGAAAGCTCAAGGTAGAAGTCGTTCAGACCGTAGTCGCGCAACAGGCCGAGGATGAAGTTCAGAACGTCGGTGAGTTCCTGTTCCATTTGATCCTGAGTGACGTACAGGTGAGCATCATCCTGGGTGAAGCCACGGGCACGGGTCAGGCCGTGAAGTACACCAGACTTCTCGTAGCGGTACACGGTACCGAACTCGAATAGGCGAAGCGGTAGGTCGCGATAGCTTCGGGCCTGCGACTTGAAGATTAGGTTGTGGTACGGGCAGTTCATCGGCTTCAGGTAGTAGTCCTGACCCTGCTTCTTGACGCTGCCGTCCTCGTTTAGCTCTTCATCCATACGGATTGGCGGGAACATGCCGTCCGCGTACCACTGAAGGTGACCCGAGGTCATGAAGAGGTTGCCCTTGGTGATGTGCGGGCTGTAGACGAACTCGTAGCCCGATTCAACGTGACGCTGTCGGCTGTAGTCCTCCATGACGTGACGCATGATTCCGCCCTTAGGGTGGAACACCGCGAGACCCGAACCGATTTCCTCAGGGAATGAGAAGAGGTCTAGTTCGGCACCAAGACGACGGTGGTCGCGCTTGGCGGCCTCCTCAAGGCGTTCCTGGTGAGCGCGCAGCTCATCCTTGGACGGCCAGGCAGTTCCGTAGACGCGCTGAAGCTGCTTGTTGTTTTCGTTTCCACGCCAGTAGGCACTAGCAACACGGGTTAGCGCGTAGCCGTTTCCGATCATGCGAGTGTTTGGAAGGTGTGGGCCACGGCAGAGGTCGAACCAGACTGTCTCGCCCGACTTTGGGTCGACGTTGTCGTAAATCGTGAGTTCGCCGGCGCCAACTTCTGCACTGCCTTCACCAAGATCGGAGCCTTTCAGGCCGATTAGCTCGAGCTTGTACGGCTCCTTTGCTAGTTCTTTGCGAGCATCTGCGTCGTTGGTGACGCGACGCATGAAGCGCTGGCCCGATTGAACAATGCGGTTCATCTCTTTTTCAAGAGCGCGCATGTCTTCTGGGGTGAAAGGAGTCTCAACGTCGAAGTCGTAGTAGAAGCCATCGACGATCGGAGGACCAATGCCGAGCTTGGCCTCTGGGTTGATGTTCTGAACAGCCTGAGCGAGAACGTGCGTGGTCGAGTGACGCAAAATGTTTAGGCCATCTGGGCTGCCGATTGCGACGGCTTCGACGACATCGCCATCGGCTACCTTGTGGGCCAAATCCTTGAGTTCGCCATTCACGCGCTGTGCAACTGTTGTCTTCTCAGTGAACAGCTTGAAGCCATCAGAGCCAGGCTCAACCTGAACCTTTTGCCCGTCGAGGGTGATTGAAAGCAGTTCTTGTGACAATTTGCACTCCATGTACGTGAATGGGATACCTAAATCTTAGCCAAGCAGGTTAGGCCAACCTTGCTAGACAACCCGCGCCGCATCGCTTTTGATGGTTGTATGACGAATACGCCAGACCTAAATCTTGACGAGAAGCTCATCGCGTCTCAGGAGTTCCAAAAGACTCAGTTAGCAAGCAAGCTCAACTGGTTGCGCGCTGGCGTGCTCGGTGCAAACGATGGAATCATGTCGACCTCGGGCATTCTGATGGGTGTCGCTGGCGCCACAACAGATTCGGCAACCATTCTCCTAACGGGAGTTGCGGCCGTAGTAGCGGGTTCGATCTCAATGGCGGGTGGCGAGTACACATCGGTGTCGGCACAGCGTGATTCAGAACTCGCAGCACTAGAAGTTGAGCGCGCCGAACTAGCAGCACAGCCTGAACTCGAACTTCGTGAGCTCACCTGGTTCTACGAGGAAAAAGGCCTTAGCTACGGCACCGCGAAGATGGTCGCCGAAGAGTTGACCGCCAAAGATGCGCTGAAGGCACATGCCGAGGCCGAACTCGGCATCGAAATCGGAAACCACGCCTCGCCGATGGCAGCAGCGGTCTCGAGTTTCGTTGCATTCTCTGCCGGTGGAATTCTTCCACTAGTTGCAGTCACAGGTCCTTGGGTTGCCCAGCGCATCCCGGTCACCGTCATCGCGGTTGTGGTCGCGCTGATCATCACCGGCTACGTGGGTTCGAAAATCGGTGGCGCAAAGCCACTTCGCCCCATCCTGCGCAACGTAATAATCAGCCTAGGTTCGATGGCCATCACCTATGGCATCGGTGTGCTCGTTGGCCACCCAATGGCCTAGCAGCGGCCCAACCGACAAGCCGTTTGAGGACTTTTCGCAACCCGCTGGCGATTAGACTTTCATTGTGAATACACAGAAGTTTGACGTCGTATTGGTCGGCGGTGGCATCATGAGTGCC
>JBEEJV010000094.1:0-4956 GCA_041169005.1 Actinomycetota bacterium | reverse complement strand
TTTCAAACACGTGTGCGTGAGTAACCACGCTGCCACGGGTTACCCCGTTGTCTGGAGACTGATCAGCTGGGGCCGCAGTTGCGGCAAGCCCGAAACCAGCCATTCCTGCAACTAGAAGTGAGGTTGCGGCGATGGTCGAGAGGCTGCGACGAAGATTGCTCATATGACCAGAATAGACCGAAATAGACGGAATATTTAGAGAAATATTCGCTAAAGCGATAGAAAATCCTGTGAGTTCTATTGCTGCTCAGCAGGCAACCAAATGCGGGTGCGAAGGCCGCCAAGCGGACTCGGCTCCAATCGCAGGTCGCCATGATGACGAGCCACAATGCCACTCATGATGCTCATGCCCAAGCCGCTTCCACCGTTTTCGCGGCTGCGGCTGAGGTCGAAACGCTCAAAGTGCCCAACACCGCGCTCATAGGCGGCTGGGCTCAAACCCGGACCACCATCGTCTACGGTTACCTGCCAGCCGTCGCGAGCGCGCGAAACCAAAACCTCAACGGTGGTGGCGCTGGATGTGTGACGGCGGATGTTGCTAAACAGGTTGGCGAACAACTGCGAGAGCAACCCGGCGTCTGCGGTAACCTCTGCCTGCGACCCCTCCGGCATGCTCAACGAAACGCTGCGTGCAGGCTGCAGATCTTGCAGCGAATCAACTTCAGAGCGCAAGATCTGCCCAAGGTCAACCCGTCCGAGTTCCAGCGGTCGGCCGGCCGAGCCGAGCTCTGCCAGCAAGAGCAAATCCTCGATGAGGCGCTGCATTCGAGCAACCTCGCCAGACATTTTGTGAACGGCCCGGCTGGTGAACTCAGCATTAGCGCGCTCTGGGTTACCGAGCATCTCGAGGTACCCGCGAATGACCGTCAGTGGGGTTCGCAATTCATGGCTGGCGTCGCCCAAGAACCGCTGCATTTCAACCTCGTTGGATTGCAGCTGCAAAACCATGCTCTTGAGGCTATCTGCCAGCTGCTCAACCTCAGTTGTCCCAGACCCGCTCGGGAATTCGGCCGTGCCACCCGACGCGATTCGCTTGGCCGCGCCAATCAAACGCCGAATCTGCCAGAGGTCTCTCCTAATGAGAATCCAAACCAAAAGCACTGCCAAGACATCGGCAATGGCCGTATACAAAATGAGCGCGGTAAGGGAGCTCATCAACCGGGCTCGCGCATCTGCCACGCTAACTTGCAGAACAACCCATTCGTTGTTGGCCAAGGCAACACCAGCCAACAGATAAGGCTGGCCATCTGCGCTTACGTGAAGGCTTGCTTGCTTTGCCGATGCCTTCAGCATTCCCACGCTAGGTTTCTTGGAGAGCCGAATGTCGCCTTCTTTGATGACAGTCAAAGTCTTGGTGCTGTCGATCAGACCGATAGTCATGTCCTGCTGATAACTCAGCAAGAGTGCGGTGGAAAGTTCCTGGCCCTTGGCTGCGGTTATTTGCTGATTGTCTGCGAGAAGCTGTGAGCGAGCCGCCGTGATCTCATGCTGGTAGGCGCCGAGAGTGCTCGCGCCACCTACTGCCAGCGACACCGCTGTGATGAGCGCCGCTGATGTGAGTGTGAGCCTGGTTTGGAGCCGCAAGGTCTAAGCCTGTGGTTCTGTGGAATCGGTGATCATGAAACCAATTCCGCGGATGGTGCGAATGCCCTGCCAGTCATCGGTGTGCAGTTTCTTGCGCAGGTATGAGATGTAGGTATCTACGACGGTGGCGCCGGTGGCGAAGCCGTAACCCCAAATGGCATCGAGCAAGACTTCTTTGCGAATTGCCTTGCGCGGCTGGCGCATGAGGTAACGCAGCAACTTGAACTCGGTTGGCGACAGGTCCACGTACTTGCCATCGAGGTGAACTTCGTGACTGGCATCATCCAAGGTGACAGGTCCCACTCTTAGGCGCGCATCCGGCGCATCGGCGCGGCCACTGCGGCGCAGAATCGCGTTCACGCGCAAGATAAGTTCTTCGAGGCCAAACGGCTTGGTCACATAGTCGTCGGCACCCAGTTTGAGGCCGCGGGTTACATCGGTGCGGTCTTGGCGCGCGGTCAACATCAGCGCAGGAGTGTCATCGCCCTGGTCGCGCAAGCGTTCGAGCAGTTCGTAACCATCCATGCGCGGCATGTTGATGTCTGTGATTAGGAGGTCTACCGGATCTTCTCGAAGCATTTTCACAGCTTCAAACCCATCCACGGCAACCTGACATTCGAAGCCAGCGATGCCAAGTGCGTCGGCGAGCATTTCACGGATGCCCGCTTCGTCGTCTACCACCAGAATCTTTGCCATGCTCATAGCCAACCAGAAGCCACAGACATTAACAAAAGCCCACTCCGGTATTCACAAAGTTCTCACAAACTATTTGCGTCAAAATGTCTCTTGGAGGCAACATCAAATGAACAAGAAGTACGCAGCGCTGGCAATCACCGTGGCTCTAGCCACAGCGGGGGTAGCCCCGATGAGCGCATTCGCCGTAACCGAGCAGCCAACTGGTAACCCAGTGGTAATCGCCGGTAACTCGCAGACCACAGTGACTTATGCAGAAGCCCTAGCCGCCTACAACACCGCACTTGCCGCCTACAACACCGCAGCTGCCGACAGCGCAGCAACAAAGGCAACTCTTCAGCCGCTGTTCAACGCTGCCCGCACCGCCTACAACGTTCTTGCTCGCGCCATCATGACGGCCCGCGCCGGCATCGATCAGAATTTCCGCGCTGCAATCAAGGCCGCAAACACTGCGTACCGTGCCGCTCGCAAGGCAGCAACTACCGCACAGTCAAAGATCGACGCCGACAACGCTTTCCAGGTTGCAGTAGCTGCCGCAAGTTCCATTCGCGATGCCGATTACGCAAAGTATCCAGCCCCAGCAATGCCAATGCCAATGCCTGCAATGGGAATGCCAAACAAGGGCAGCAAAGATGGCATGAACCCGGGCGAAATGGGCGGCAAGAAGGGCAAATAGCCCCCAAAAACTTCATCAGGCCAACGCTGCGGCGCAACCCTTTTGAGTTCCAAACCAAATCGAGGAATCGCGAAACCAAGCCGCGGAACCTCGATTTTGGTTTAACCCCTAAATTTGAACTGTGGATAAAGTAATCACTCTCACGGGTGCCTTCAAGAATGCCGGCGACTACCTGATCGGCCACCGCGCCCGCGCTCTCCTTGCCGCGCACGTCGACGCCGAGGTAATCGACGTCAACCGCAAAGAGATCACGGATTCCCACTACGACCTCTTCAACTCGGCGCGTGCCGTGCTGCTAACCGGCGGCCCTGCCTACCAGGAGAAGGTCTACCCAAACGTCTACGGCCTAGACCTCAGCCGCATCAACGTGCCGGTCATCCCATACGGCCTTGGATGGAAGGGCAAGCTGGGCCAGGAGCCCGAAGACTTCCGCTTCACCCCAGAAGCCACAAACTTTGTCCAGAGCATCCACGCCGACAAGACCCGATTCTCGAGCGCTCGCGATTTCCTCACCCTGCGCATGCTCAAGGCAAACGGCGTTGAGAACGTTGCCATGACCGGCTGCCCGGCCTGGTACGACGAAACCATGCTGGCCACCGACTACAACTTCAACGCCAACCCGAATCGCATCGTGCTCAGCATGCCGGCCGTCCCGCAGGCGCAGATCCCGGCCATCATGGCAAAGCTGGCCAAAGACTTCCCTAAAGCCCAGAAGTTCCTGAGCTTCCAGGCCGGTTACCAGAGCACTCACAGCAAGAAGAGCGCGGAGTACACCCGCTGGAACCGTCTGATGGTGGTCCGCGGCCTGCTCCACGGTTTCAAGCCAATCGAGTTCGCCGGCAACTTCCCTAAGTTCGAGCAGTTCATGCACACCGTGGACTTCCACGTTGGCTACCGCGTGCACAGCCACATCTTCTGCCTGAGCCAGCGCAAGACCAGCATGCTTATTGCCGAGGACTCCCGCGGCATCGGTCAGGTTGCGGCGATGGGCGGCACCGCCATCAGCGCTCACGAAGACCCGAAGGTCGTCACAGACGCCATCGATCAGCTCTTTGCCACCGATGGCGCCCAGATTCTCACCGCCATCGAAACCATTCGCGGCACTCACGCCGAAATGGTGCGCTTCCTAAAGCAGATTTAGGCGCGGCTTCTCCACAGTTCTGGCGGCGCTAACCGGCCAATCGCCCTCCTCAGAAATCATTGACTTAGCCCGCAACCGTTCGTACGATGGTTCTAGACGCACAATGTGCGCACAAAAAAGAAGGTCAGCGATGAAAGTCAAGCCAACTGAGGATTCGGCGAAGGCCGGTAAAACCGATCGGCTATTCCTGCGCGCATCCGCGGCCCAAAAATCGCTTATCGCAGCCGCCGCCGCTGCCTCGCACAAGACTGCCTCAGAGTTCATTTTGGACATCGCCTTACGCGAAGCCTCAAACACCCTTCTAGACAAGCGCATCTTTTTCGCGGACGAGCAGGCTTTTGCCGTCTTCGAAGAAGCGCTTGATGCTCCGGCACAACCAAACAGCGGCCTTACCAAGCTTCTCTCTAAGAGTGCGCCTTGGGAGTAGCGCTTCGGGCGCCTCAGCGGCTTAGTCCGCACCACAAGCTATCCGGCTTTAGCTGCGGTGTGCCAACCCTCGACAACTGGCTACAGAAACACGCACTTCACGCCGCTGCCGCAGGTACCGCCAAAACCTTTGTTGTCTGCGATTCAAACGATGAAGTGGTGGGCTATTACAGCCTGGCCAGCGGCTCTGTGGTTCAAGAGCTCGCCACCGAGCGCGTGCGCAAGGGAACGGGCAAGTTTCCAATCCCAATAATTCTGCTGGCCCGTTTGGCAGTCAGTGCAGAACACCAGTCTCTTGGCATCGGGCATGGTTTGTTGAAGGATGCCGTATCGCGCGTGGCGAAGCTCAGTGAAGATACCGGCATTCGTGCCCTAGCAGTTCACGTCATCGACGAACCTGTGAAGTCGTTCTACTCGCAATACGGTTTCCAGGAAT
>JBEEJV010000093.1:0-4135 GCA_041169005.1 Actinomycetota bacterium | reverse complement strand
GACGAGCATTAACGCGCCTTTGACTCAATTTGGTTTCTCGAAGGTAAACTCACATTCGATGACAGTCCAAAAAAAGTTGGCAACACCAGCGCAGATGCGTGAGTTCGAAGAGCTCACCATCCCACTGATGCCGTTGCTTTTGGCCATGGCTCGACGCCAGACCAACAGCGAGGAAGATGCCCAAGATCTGGTTTCGGAAACCTACATCAAGGCATTCAAGAGTTGGGGCCAGTTTGAACAGGGTACAAACCTAAAGGCCTGGCTCATCAAGATTATGCGCAACACGAACCTCAACAACATTGAGAAGGCGAAGCGCGACAAGTCTCGAGGCTCGATTGACGAGCTAGAAGACTGGCAGATTGGAACGGCCGAATCGCTCACATCGATGGCCAGTAAGTCTGCAGAGGCCGAGGCACTCGACAACATGCCAGCATCTACCGTTATTGCTGCATTGGATCGCTTGCCTGCGGAGTTCAAAGAAGTTGTTTTGCAAGCAGTTGTTTTGGGTCTTCCTTACGCAGAAATCGCCAAGAATATGGACACGCCGGTAGGTACCGTAATGAGCCGCCTCCATCGAGGTAAAAAGGCATTGCGCGAAGAATTGGCGGCATACGCACGCGAAGAAGGCTACGACGTTGAGATGAAGGGCAAGGATTAGGGCTATGGCCGAATTCGACTGTCAAGAGACTAAGCGCCACGTTCACGAGTTCCTGCACCAGGAACTTTCCGAGGCTGAAATGACCGAGATTACGGCACACTTGGCGCATTGCGACTCGTGTGAGCTCGACTATGACCTAGAGGCTTCGCTCAACGATCTTATTTTGCGTTCGTGTACCGAAGTTCCGCCTCAAGAGTTGGCCGACAGCATCCTCGAGCGCATCCGCGATATTCAGCAGTCTCACAAGGGCCACCAGGGCCACTAAGTTTGCAAACCGAAGTTATTCGGTGGGCTCCAGTTCGAGCCATTCGTACCAGCCGCGGTTAAGAACTAGCCAGGCTATTAATCCGTAGCCAACCTGACCAGGCAGGTTGGTCTCAGACTCTTCAATTTCGTTCTTCCAGCCAGTGTGTTCAACCAGCGGACGGAAGCAATCCACAAAAGTAATGCCGCGTCGAGCCGCTACATCTTCGTAGCCGCTGGCCAAGTGTTCAATCTGGTTGTTTAGTTCAGGATTGTGGCTTGGCAGTGGGCCAACCAGGAACGTGCTGATATTCGCGCGCTTGCATTCGTCGAGAATGGTGGCGACGTTAAGGCGGCTGCGACTGATAGAGATGCCGCTCGCCGGATCGAGGTTGTTCAGCGCGATAACTAGGCGGTTGTCGGTCTCAGGCGAGAAACGGCGGGTTACTTCGGCCTTCCAGCGTTCTGCCAAGGCTCCGGATGTTTCGTCTGGAACAGGCAGGGCAAAGATGTCTACTCGAGGGTTGTGGCTAGGGGTTTTTGCGGTAACGCGGCCAACCCAGCCCATTCCGCGTGGGTCGCCAGCGGCGCTGATGCTCGAGTCGCCAAGAATGACGATTCGAATATCACGACGGGACACTGCAACCTCTCCTAGAACTAATAGCTAATAAACGTAAGTAAAACAAAGGGGCTGGGCCGAAGCCCAACCCCTTCATAACTTTATGCGAACGCGCGGGCGATCAGGTCTGCCTGCTCGGCGGCGTGGGTCTTCGCGCTACCTGCAGCAGGCGATGCCGATGCTGGACGCGAGACGAGAGTTGCGACCTTGCCGTCCATGTACTTTGGCAAGAACAAACCGATGTAGGTCCAAGGGCCCTGGTTTGCTGGCTCGTCCTGAACCCAGAACAGCTCGGCGTTTGGATACTGCTCGTAGGCTGCCTTGATCTCGTCAACCGGAGTCGGGTAGAGCTGCTCAACGCGAACGATTGCAGTCTTGCCATCGTTGCGCTTCTGCGACTCAGCCAAGAGATCCCAATAGATCTTGCCCGAGCAGAAGAGAACGCGGGTAACGTTGGCCGGGTTGAGACCCTGCTCGTCGCCGATAACCGGACGGAAGCCACCCGAGGTGAAGTCGCTTACCGCGCTCGATGCCGCCTTGAGGCGAAGCATTGACTTTGGAGCGAAGATCACAAGCGGACGCTTCTGCTCGCTGTATGCCTGCTGGCGTAGCAAGTGGAAGTGTGAGGCTGGGGTTGACGGCTGAGCAACGGTCATGTTGTTCTGTGCACAGAGCTGCAGGTATCGCTCGATACGCGCGCTCGAGTGGTCTGGACCCTGGCCCTCGTAGCCGTGTGGAAGAAGCAACACTAGACCCGAGGTCTGGCCCCACTTCTGCTCAGCGCTCGAGATGAACTCATCGATGATGGTCTGAGCACCGTTTGCGAAGTCACCGAACTGCGCTTCCCAAAGAACAAGAGCCTGTTTGTTCTCAACCGAGTAACCGTACTCGAAGCCCATCGCTGCGTACTCGCTAAGCAGCGAGTCGTAAATGAAGAACTTGGCTTGGTTGTCGCTGAGGTTGCGCAGCGGCAGCCATTCCTGACCATTGATACGGTCGTGGAACACGGCATGGCGCTGTACGAAGGTACCGCGTCGGCTGTCCTGACCCGCTAGGCGCACTGTTACGCCATCGAGCAATAGCGTTCCGAAGGCCAGTAGCTCGCCGAAGCCCCAGTCGATTCCGCCCTCGCGCGACATCTCGACGCGCTTAGCGAGCAACTGCTGAAGCTTAGGGTGAACATTGAAGCCAGGAGGCACGTTGTTGTGTGCGTCACCGATGAGCTCCACAAGCTGCTGGCTAATGGCGGTTGGGCGAGAGATGACCGAGTGGTCACTCGCAGTGGTACCAATTCCAGCTGGTCGCGAAGGAACTTCAGCAGGCTTACTCATCGCCTCGTGAACCTCGGCGAAGGTCTGCTCTAGCTTGTTCTGGAAGTTCGCGTTGATGGCATCGAACTCTTCCTGAGTGATGTCGCCACGGCCAACCAGGCTTTCCATGTACAGGGTGCGAACCGAGCGCTTCTGCTCGATCAGGTTGTACATGAGTGGGTTGGTCATCGATGGGTCGTCACCTTCGTTGTGACCGCGGCGGCGGTAGCAAACTAGGTCGATTACAACGTCCTTCTTGAATTCCTGACGGAACTCGAAGGCAAGCTGGGTTACGCGAACCACTGCCTCTGGGTCGTCGCCGTTCACGTGGAAGATCGGCGCCTGGATTCCCTTGGCAATGTCGGTCGAGTAAACGGTTGAACGGCTCTCCGAAGGCGGAGTGGTGAAACCAACCTGGTTGTTGATAACCAAGTGGATGGTTCCACCGGTGCGGTAACCACGAAGGTTCCACATGTTCAAGGTCTCTGGCACAACACCCTGGCCGGCAAACGCTGCGTCACCGTGGATGAGTACCGGCACAACAGGGAAGTCGCCCTCGTAGGCGTTCTTTCCCATGCGGTCCAGCTTTGCGCGAACGATACCTTCGAGGACCGGGTTCACGGCCTCGAGGTGGCTTGGGTTAGCAGCTAGCGAAACCTTTACCTGGTTGCCGTTTGCGCTGGTGATTACGCCTTCGGTGCCTAGGTGGTACTTCACGTCACCAGATCCCTGAACGGTCTTGGTGTCGAAGTTGCCTTCGAACTCACGGAATACCTGCCCGTAGGTCTTGCCAGCGACGTTGGTTAGAACGTTTAGACGACCACGGTGAGCCATACCAATTGCGACCTCGTCGAGACCACTGTCGGCTGCGAGTTGCAGAATCTGGTCGAGCGAGGCAATGGTTGATTCGCCACCTTCAAGCGAGAAGCGCTTCTGGCCAACGAACTTGGTCTGCAGGAAGGTCTCGAAAGCCTCGGCTTCGTTGAGCTTCTCAAGGATGTGGAGCTGCTCGTCGTGGGTTGGCTTTGCGTATGGACGCTCAAGCTTGTCCTGGAACCACTTACGCTGTTCTGGGTCCTGAATGTGCATGTACTCGACACCGACGGTGCGGCAGTATGAGTCGCGCAAAATCTTGAAGATGTCGCGGAACAGCATCTTTGGCTTGCCACCGAAACCGCCGGTCTTGAAGGTTCGGTCTAGATCCCAGAGGCTCAAACCGTGGTTACGGATGTCAAGGTCTGGGTGAGTGCGCATTACGTACTCAAGCGGGTCAATGTCGGCCATCAGGTGACCACGAACGCGGTA
>JBEEJV010000092.1:0-19106 GCA_041169005.1 Actinomycetota bacterium | reverse complement strand
TCTGACTAAACGCCCAGTTGGAACCGTAAATGTTGCGGTTTCCGTCTCAGCCTGACCAAAAATGGATCCCCTCAAGGTAGCTGTAGAACCGACAACACTGTAACTCCATAGAGCAACGTCTGGGCCTGTAGCGGAGGCAGGTGCAACCGCCATCGGAGCAATGCTTGAAGCGACCAAGGCGATGCCTAGGCCAAGCGCCACCTTGGCTGCGAGTGAACGCAAGGCAGGGATTTTGTGAGTTGAACTCATGGTGTTTTCTTTCAGTTGAAAAGGTACGGTTCACGCCGAATTGCGTGGAAAACCCAATACAAACGTTCCAACTATACAGATAATCTAGATTATTTATCTAAAATAAATGGCCCGCATTCTTATGCGGGCCCTTCTGGTTTGGAACTTAAGCTAAGTACTTTCCAAGGTTGTCGAAGTAGCTCTCCATGCCGGCCTGCGCGCGCGGGGCATGGCCTTCAGGAAGCTCGCCAAACTGGCTGAACTTGACCCAAGATGAGCCGCCGCGATCTTCAAAGTCGACAACTACGTTGTGGGCTGGAGTGCTCATGTCACGAGCAGCAAAAGCATCTGCGCTCTCTACGTAGTGCATGGTGTGAACGAGCTGCTTGTTTGCTTCAACTGATGTGTATTCACCATAGAAGTAGGCAACAAAGTTGTGTTCCTTCACCTCAACACCGCATGTCCAGAGCCCGCCAACGACTGGCTCATTCACTACAGAGCCGGGCAGAACATTGAGATCAGTTGGGCAATACCAAACTGAAAGCGCCGCAGGGTCGGCCCAGGCCGCCCATAGCTGCCCGATAGGCACGTTGTATTCACGTTCAACGGAGTAGAGGAAGTTTGACATTTGAGGCACCTGTGGTCGAAGTTGCGGTTAGTTAGAGAGCTGAAGTAGTTTATCGACTTCAGGAGAACCCGCGTCCGGCGTATAGACGAGCATCACGAGATCAGGGTCCTCAAAAGCACTAAGCGCCTCGTAGTTGAAAGTTAGGGCACCGACGACGGGATGGAAGAAGTGCTTTTGGCCAATCTGATTGCGCCCGATGTTGTGCCTAGCCCACATTTGACGGAAGTCTTCACTACGAGTTGACAGCTCACCAATTAGATCGGTTAGCGCTCGATCATATGGATCCTTTACCGCAGCCATGCGCAGAATGCTCACGGCGTCTTCAGCAGACTTTTGCCAATCGGGGAAGAAGTTTCGCGCTTCATCGTTGAGGAAAACAAAACGAGCAGTGTTTCGGGGTTTGCCATCAGATGAAACGGCCCACGGGAACACCGCTTTGCCGAGAGCGTTCAAACCCAGAATGTCCAACTTTGAGTTCCGGACGTAAACGGGGATTCCAGTCATGAGGTCGATGGTGTGCTGAAGGTTGGCTCGGAGTGATTCAACGTTTGGTGATCGCCGTGCTGCCCGGGTTGGGGACGTTGATTTAGCTAGCAGGAAGAAATAGTCACGTTCTTCTCGGGTTAGCTGAAGTGCGCCGGCGAGTGAATTCAGGACGCTTTCGGAAGCACCCGACAGGTTTCCGCGTTCCAGCTTTGTGTAGTACTCAACGCTGACACCCGCCAACATTGCGACCTCTTCACGGCGAAGACCAGGAACTCTTCGATGCGCCGCAAAGTTTGGAAGACCTGCCGCCTCAGGCGTGATGCGAGCTCGTCGGGTCGAGAGGAAATCGCGTACTTCTTCGCTTCTGGTCATGGATAAATGCTACGAGATTTTGAGCATTCCAGTACGGGTATCAGCAGTACCCCTATCGCCTAAACCTTGTACCGCTCATATGAATGGTTTTGACTAGGCTTGGAACAAATAATGGCGAGAGGCCCAGCGTGATTTCATACGGAGAAGTTTTCGGCTTCCTGGGCGGAACGCTCGGTGTAGTAGTCGCTCTCCCCCAGGCGCTTCGCATTCGCCAGCTGGGGCACGGCTACGGCGTCAGTCTCGTCATGTGGCTCATAACTTTGCTAGTAAATGCTTCCTGGCTGGGTTACGGAATAATGTTGCAATCTCCATCTTTGATCATCAGCAACATCGTGGGTTTCTTCACAAGTTCGCTTGTAGTAGCAGCACTCCTGCGCAAAGGTTGGCTGGCATGGCCGGTAATGTACGGTGCCGGAGCGCTATGGCTTCTGCTTGAACTTCAGTTCTCGCTCAATGTCATTACCGGGTTCCTTATTTTGCTTACCCTCTACAGACTGCCGCAACTCATAAAGTCAGTTAAGAATCTGCGCGAAGGTCGAGAAACTGCGGTTTCGATGAGGTCGATGTTTGTGAGCCTCACCGCACTTGCCTGCTGGATGATTTACTCATTTGCTTCAGGCCGCCCGCAGCTCGTGCTTACAACATCAACAGCACTTGCCATGACTCTAGCCATCACGACCCTCGAGGTCATCACCGCACGCCTATCTTCACGTCGCGCTGTGGCCGACCTATAAACTCCGATGACCCAAACCTATAGCCCGCGCCTATTCCAACTGCTCTCCTTTGCTGCTGGGCTAGCAATCGGAAATCTGTACATATCTCAACCTCTCCTCAGCCTTATATCAGGCGATTTTGGGGCAAATACCGTACAGACCGGCTGGCTAGTTAGTGCAACACAGTTTGGCTATGCAACGGGCATCATTCTGCTTGTGCCACTGGGAGACATGTTCTCGAGGCGACTCCTCATCCCCCTCATGATGACGCTGTCAGGGCTGGGCCTACTTGCCGCTTCGATGTCTAACTCGTACATCGCAGTTCTAATAGCTTTCGCCGTTGTGGGCGTAACAACCATCTCTGGGCAGTTCATCATGCCTCTAACTGGAGATTTATCCACCGATGAAAACCGCGGACACAACATCGGTGTTGTGGTTTCCGGCATCATGGTTGGAATCCTTGCTTCGAGAAGTATCGCTGGTGGTCTGGCCGGCATCCTTGGCTGGCAGGGCGTGTTCAGAGTGTTTGGAATAGCGATACTGCTTATGGCTGTGCTTATGCGTCGCAGCATCCCTGTTCTTCCAGATCGAGCCCGCTCTAACTATCTTCGTGTGGTAGCAGACGTTTTCTTGCTGCCACTTAAACACCGACAGATTCTCGTCATGCTCATCCTGAACGGAGTTAGTTTCGCGCTCTTCAGCTCGCTCTGGACATCAATAACCTTCCTGCTCAGCGCCAAACCATATGGATTTAGCGCACCGGTTATCGGTTTATTCGGATTTGTTGGGCTCGTTGGTGCACTCATAGCTCGCAAGGGCGGGAAACTCTATGACAAGGGTTGGGCTGACACTGCTCTGGTTGTTGCATGGATCCTCAACATCGCCTCGTTTGCAATCGGGCTGGCAGTTCATGTTTCGCTCGTATTTTTAGTTGTGCAGTTGCTCTTGTTTGACGCAGCATCGCAGATAAACGGTTTGATGAACCAGACCAGACTCCTCTCGAAGTTTGCGCATGTCCGCAGCCGAGTAAACGCTTCTTATGTGTCAGCGAACTTCATCGGTGGCGCTCTTGGCTCTGCCGGAAGCGCCGTGGTTTACAGCCATTACGGCTGGGACGGCGTGATGGCGGTTTCGATAGGTCTGGGAACGTTGGTACTGATTGCGTACATATGCCTTCGTAGGACCCGTTATCTGGCATAGTCTTGTGCCATGCGTGGCAGAGTCCTTTTGAACAGATTCCTTTCTTTTTGGGCAGTCTGCGCCTTACTGTGCTGCGGGCTCTCAACGCCGAGCCAGGCCGAGGCCGCAACAGCTGAACCCCTCATAACCATCACTACTTATGGCGGGTTTGTCATGCCCGGCACAGACCAATCAAACCTCCCCGCACTCACCGTTAGCGCAGCGGGCAGGGTGATAACGCCAAGCGAGAATTCAACGCGCTTCGATGTGCGAACTGCGATCTTCAGGCAGGCCCAACTTTCACGCGTTAAGCAACTGATTACCACGGTTGGTTTGGCAGCCAAGCCTCCAGCGAAAGGCTGGGGTTTCCCTGGTGTTGCAGACGTTCCAAACACCCGCATAGTGATAACGATGCCCCACTTGCATCGCAAGATTTCAATCTATGCACTGGCATTCAGCAACGGCGGAAACCTCAACGCAGAACAGGTCCGTGCACGAAAGGCCCTCAACACAGCCGTAGAGGCACTCAATCTTTACGTCAGATCACTCAAGGGCAAGCCTTACGCACCCAAGCAGTATGAAGCTTGGAATGGAATGGCCCTCGTAATGGGCGGACTTCAGGGCGATAAGGGAACCGATGTGGGCAGCAGTCTGGCAAACCCCGCATCGGTGTTCTGCGCATCGATGGGTGGAACAGTGAGCATCGAAGACACGGATGACGGGCAAATCGGGCTTTGCAACTTCGCGGATGGGACCACAATAGAAGAGTGGGCCTATTACCGGGCTGAGGCGCCAAAACTGGGCCAGTGGCCATCATCACTTGAGGCACCAAAGAGTGCATGCACGGTTGTAAGCGCTGGTCTGCTCAAAGAAGAACTAAAGCGACCAAACGAAAGCGGGCTCTGGCTTATGCCAGGCGGCTCAGTTTTGCGTTTGATGCTGCGCCCGGTTCTACCAGGCGAACACGCCTGCCTGCGCTAATTTCGGGGCACTAAGACCTCTGCGCAAATGCGCGCGCCTCAGCAACCAGTTCGGCGGTAAGTGCTACACCCGTGTACAACTCAAATTGCTCGGCTGCCTGAAGTGCAATCACTTCACCACCAGTGATGACTGGCTTGCCATGCGCACGAGCGGCGAGAATCAGTGGAGTCTCGATCGGTTTGGCCACAACATCGAAGATGGTGTCAGCCGCTTCGAGCGCTGCGGCGCCAAACGGGATGCCGTTAGGGTCGCTCGAACCCTCCATGCCAACTGGGGTCACGTTCACGAGCAACTTGGCCTGCGAATCCGCAACCGCCGGCTGCCACTCCCAGCCAAGCTTTTCCGCCAGTGCCCGGCCAGAAACCTCATTGCGCGCAACAACCAGTCCGTCAGTGAAACCAGCATCGCGCAGCGCGCATCCCACAGCTTTGGCCATACCGCCAGAGCCAGTCAAAATCACCGATGTGCGTTCAAGCCCAGCAATGAGCGCCTGAACAGCGGTGTAATCGGTGTTCGAAGCGCGGAGATACCCGCCATCGTTGACGATTGTGTTCACCGCACCGATTGCGGCGGCGGACTGCAACACCTCATCGACGAGCGGTATGACAGCCTCTTTGAAAGGCATTGAGACGGATGCACCGCGGATGGGCAGCGAACGTACTGCACCAATCGCCTGCTCAATGTTGTTTGGCGCAAACGGCTTGTAAACGAAGTTGAGCCCCAGTTTGGCGTAAAGGTAGTTGTGGAAACGTACGCCGTGATTGCTCGGGTTAGATGAGAACGAGACGCAAAGTTGAGTGTCTTTGTCGAGGATGTTCATAACCCGGCCTAACTGCGCGCACGCCTGCGCTACGAACTAAACGTTGAAGCGGAACTCCACAACGTCGCCGTCCTGCATCACGTATTCCTTGCCTTCCATGCGAACCTTGCCGGCAGCCTTGGCGTCAGCCATCGAGCCAGCGGCCATTAGGTCGTTGAAGGATACGATTTCAGCCTTGATGAAGCCACGCTCGAAGTCGGTGTGGATAACACCAGCTGCCTGAGGAGCCTTCCAACCCTTGCGGATGGTCCAGGCGCGAGCTTCCTTTGGGCCGACTGTTAGGTAGGTCTGAAGACCGAGAGTGTCGAAACCGATGCGAGCGAGCTGGTCCAGACCGGACTCTTCCTGTCCAAGCGACGCGAGTAGTTCAGCAGCCTCAGCGGCATCCAGATCGATGAGCTCAGACTCAACCTTTGCGTCGAGGAATACGGCCTCTGCAGGTGCAACTAGGTCTGCGAGCGCCTTCTTCTTAGCCGCGTCCGTGAGGATCGATTCATCCACGTTGAATACAAAAATGATTGGCTTTGCAGTAAGCAGACCGAGTTCCTTGATTGGGGTTAGGTCTACCGATGAAAGGCTAAGTGGTTTGCCGGTGTCTAGAACGGCGAGCGCTTCATCCACGGCTTCAAGAGCCGCAGGCTCCATCTTCTTGCCCTTTACTTCCTTCTCAATGCGGGTGCGCGCCTTGGTAAGGGTTTCCATGTCGGCCAGGATGAGCTCGGTGTTGATGGTTTCGATGTCGCTTGCGGCGTCTACCTTGCCGTCTACGTGTACAACGTCGCTGTCTACGAAGCCGCGCACAACCTGCGCAATGGCGTCCGCCTCACGGATGTTGGCGAGGAACTTGTTTCCGAGACCTTCACCCTCCGATGCGCCGCGCACGATACCTGCAATGTCGACAAACGACACCGGTGCTGGGAGCAGCTTTTCAGAGCCGTACATTTCGGCGAGCTTGCCCAAACGAGCATCTGGGAGGTTCACTACACCGACGTTTGGTTCGATGGTGGCAAACGGATAGTTTGCTGCCAGAACGTTGTTCTTGGTGAGTGCATTAAAGAGGGTCGACTTACCTACGTTAGGTAGTCCCACGATTCCGATGGTTAAGGCCATAAGAAACAAGTTTAATTGGGTGGTGTCCTTAAACTTCACCGCAATCGACTTTGAGACTGCAAATGGCTCCCCCGCGAGCCCCTGTGCAGTTGGTTTGGTGCGGGTTAGAGATGGCCAAGTTGTAGAAAGTTTTGCAACCGTCTGCGCGCCGCCTTACCCAAATGATTGGTTCCACGCTGGAAACATCCGGGTACATGGCATTCACCCAGCCGATGTGGCGGATGGCCCCTATTGGCATGAGGTTCTGCCGCTACTTCTAGAGTTTGTTGGCGACGACGTTTTGATTGCCCATAACGCCCCGTTCGACATGGGTGTGCTGCGCGCTTCCTCGGAACTTATTGGTGTTGAAGTTCCTGAGCTGTATTACGCCTGCACTGTAAACATGAGCCGAAAGACCTACAACTTGGAGTCTTATCGACTAAACGCGGTTGCCTACCGGATTGGCATTGAAGAGTTCAATCACCACGATGCATTGGCGGACGCTGACACTTGTGCGCGAATAGTTCTTCATATGGCCAAAACCCATGGTGTTGACACCTTGGATGAGTTGCTGGCAGCAACCAAGCAGGCGCTGAAGCCACTGCGCAAACCCGCACAGACCGAAGAGGTCTAGCGGCGGCCATGGCTTAGGCCGAGCCTTACTAATAATGTCCGAGGGTGCTGAGATACTCACTCCATGGAATATGTTCTATTGCTCGTCGACCTACTTGTAGGCGCAATCGCCGGTTTTGCTATCGCATCGTCACGTTCGAAGAACGCACAGGCGCTTCCGGTGAAGACGTTTGAAGTTGAGTTCGCAGCCGCGCAGGCGCGCGCACAGGCTCTTGAAGCGCAGATCGCTCAGCTTGAAGCTCAGCGCATATCACGCGAAGAGAAGGATCGCCAAGAGAACCGTCTCATCAATGAACTTGCTCCAGTTAAAGAGAATCTGCGCCAGATGCAGGAAGCCGTCCAAAAGATGGAGACCGAGCGCGTACAGCAGGTGACAGACCTCAAAACGGCACTACGCCAAACACTTGAAAGCGACGAACTGCTAAGAAAGCAGACCTCTTCACTTGCCAGCGCGCTAAGCAGTAACAGTGTGCGTGGCGTTTGGGGCGAGGCCCAGTTGCGCAAACTTGTCGAGCTTGCAGGGCTTCTAAAGCACGCAGACTTCGACGAACAGGCAACCATAACCGCCGGCCGTGCCGACATGATCATCAATCTGCCCGGCGGCAAGCAGCTGGCAATCGACAGCAAGGTGCCTTACAACTCCTACCAGGAGGCCTCACAAATCAGTGCTTTGGCAGAAGGCACGGAGGCGGCGCACCGTGCCGAACTTATAAAGGCTCACGTCAAAGCAGTTCGCAAACACATCGACGACCTATCCACAAAGGCATATTGGACAGCCCTCAACGCGAGCCCCGACTTCGTAGTGTGCTTCATACCAAGCGAATCGCTGCTTTCGGCTTCTCTGGACGCCGATCCATCGCTGCTCGAATACGCGTTCTCAAAAAACGTTGCCATGGCGTCGCCGGTGAGCCTTTTCAGCGTTCTCAAGACGATCAACTTCATCTGGCGCCAGAACGTTGACGAAAACCAGGTGCGAAGCATGATTCGCCTCGGACAAGAGCTCTACGAACGTGTCGGCAAGATTGCCGAACTCGCAGACAAACTCGGACGCAGCATCTTGGGTTCCGTCAACGCTTATAACGCTTTCGCGTCGAGCTTCGAGAGCCGATTCCTTGTAACCGCCCGCAAGCTGAACGACCTCGATGAAAACCAGCTCGGAACCAGCGATTTGGAGACCCCGAGGGTGATCGAAGAAGCCCCAAAGCAACTCACCGCTGCCGAGGCAACTGCAGCCATAGAGAGTGAAAACGATGAAGTTTAAGGCGCATAGCCTCAAACTCAACGAAAAGCGTAGGTAGAACCCCGCGTTAACTTCGGAATCCGCAAAACTCGCCGTTTCCGGATTTCAAGCCAAAAGTGTACTTTGGTTATACTTTGTAACAAGAGCGTGCCTACAACGGAGTTTGCCCTCAGCGCATCTGCGCAGCAAAAACTCAGCAGTCCTAAAGAAACATTTCGAGGAGTTTCTATGACCGGCATCTCAAACGGGTCGCCAGTGGTAACACTGACCCCTGCCCCGGTACTCGACCGCACCTACTTTGTAGAGCACCTAACCCCTGGCGGAGTAAACCGCGCAGACGGCGTTGGAGAAGAACTCGCTGGTAAGGGCATCAACGTTAGCCGCGGCCTGTCGCTAGCCGGCATCCTTGCACCTGCAATCGTTCCAGTTGGCAATGGCGACCCGAACGTGGTTCACCGCACCGGTTCAGACCACTTTGTGAAGCCTCTATGGGTTGAAGGCACTCTTCGTGTCTCGACCACCATCATTGAACACGTTGGTACCACTACTCGTATTACCGAGCCTCCTCGCCCGCTAACCGCGCAGGACTGGCAGGACACCATCGATTTGACCGAACAGACCATCGTGGCAAACAACTCAAAGTGGTTGGTTGTTGCAGGCGCACACCCGGTCGACAAAGTCACCGGCGAGTTCATCGACATGACCCCACTGTTCGACCGCATGGATGCCCTAGGCGTACGTATTGCTCTCGATACCAGCGGTAAGCCTCTAAACACTTGGGCACGCAGCGGACGTCCAGCAATCATCAAGCCAAACTGTGAAGAACTTGCATCGGCTGTTGGCCGCACTCTTCGCACCGTTGGCGACGTAATCGACGCAGCAACTGAACTTTGCGAACACGGCATCGAAGCTGTCCTCGCATCTGTCGGACCAGACGGCCTAATCGTTGTTACCGCAGAAGGTTGCATCGGTGCGCGTACCAACCCGGTAAAGGTTGCCAACACCGTAGGCGCTGGAGATGCCACTTTGGCAGGCTTCCTTAGCGCAGTTGCAACTGCACCTCTAGCCGATGGCGAGAAGGTTCTCGGAGTTGGATTCGATGTAGTCGAAGGCGCCAAGATGGCCGTTCGCTGGGGTGCCGCAAAGGTTCAGCAGCCAACCTCGGGTCTCGAGAACATCGATCACCTTCCAGAAAGCTTCCTAAGCACTGATCTAGACCGTGCCAAGCTTCTCGACGAGCCAGCCGAAGCCTAAAACTTAAACAAAAAAGCAGGATGCCGAGAGGCTCCTGCTTTTTTATTTAACGTCTATTTATCGAGGAATGTGCACCTCAAGTAGGCGAATCTCGCCAACCTCGCTGTCCAAGACAAAGCTTTGGACATGCAACTCGTCATCAACTTCGCGAATACCTTTGGCCAGCAGGCCATCGGTGATTCCTGTGAGGACAAATATGAAGCGCTCCCCCGAAGCCAATTCGTCTAGCTCAAATTTTTTCTCAACGTTATAACCCGCACCAAGAGCGGCAGCCATTTCATCTGGGCTCAGAGGCATGAGGCGGCCCTGCATGAACCCACCTAAGGCCTGCACCGCGCAAGCTGTAACAACGCCTTCTGGATTTCCTCCGATACCAAGAAGCATGTCCACTCCGACATCACCCGCAGCTGCGGCCACCGCCATCGCCACATCGCCTTCTGCGAACCGAACCCAGTTGGCGCCAGTGGCCTGAACTCGCTCGATCAAATCGCGGTTGCGATTCTTATCGATTACAGCGACATTGACCTCAGAAATCGGCTTTTCCAGCGCCTGCGCCAGTAGTTCAATGTTTCGCTCCGGAGAGTAGTCAAGATCGACAACATCCCGTCCAGCGCGACCGGTAACGATTTTCTGCATGTAGAAGACTTCAGGGGCAGCCATCAAACCGCCACGCTGCGCAGCCGCCATGACACTAACCGCGCCTGGAGTGCCGTCCGCAGCCAGCGCTGTTCCATCAATCGGATCAACTGCGATGTCCCATTCGAGCGGTTGTCCCCCGCCGATAATTTCGCCGTTGTAGAGCATCGGAGCCTCGTCTTTTTCGCCCTCGCCAATAACGACGATTCCACCGAAATCGGCGCCCCTCAACGATGACCGCATCGCGTCCACAGCCGCGCCATCGACAGCATTCTTATCGCCAGCGCCAACAAGATGCCATGAACCCACTGCTGCGGCAATTGTTGCCGCAAAGATGTCTACTGTTGGTTGCCCAAGATGCGCGCTGGTCATGGTTTCTCCTGCTCTTGAGCCCACTCTATTGGTAACATCGTAGTGAAGCCCAAAGATGTTGCTTTTTGGCTTATGCGTCTCTTTACGACAGCCGACACCACTTCAAACCTCACTTAGGAGCACTACGTGCCAGTAGCAACCCCAGATCAATACCTTGAAATGCTTGACCGCGCCAAGAACGGCGGTTTCGCTTACCCTGCCATTAACGTATCTTCGTCGCAGACCCTAAACGCAGCTCTTGCCGGTCTTGCAGAGGCAGGCTCGGACGGCATCATTCAGGTAACCACCGGTGGCGGCGACTACTGGAGTGGTCCAACCATCAAGAACATGGCCTCGGGTGCCGCAGCGATGGCTGCCTTTGCACGCGAAGTTGCTAAGAACTACGGCATCACCATTGCCCTTCACACCGACCACTGTGCAAAGCACCAGCTTGACACCTTCGTTCGCCCACTAATCGCAATCAGCCAGGACCGCGTAAAGCACGGCCAGGACCCGCTATTCAACTCGCACATGTGGGACGGCTCGGCTGTACCAATGGCTGAGAACCTAGTTATCGCCAAGGAAATGCTTGCTCTAACCAAGGGCATCGGCGCAGTCCTCGAGATTGAGGTTGGCGTTGTTGGTGGCGAGGAAGACGGCGTTGAGGGTGGCCACGGCGAGCACCTTTACACCACTCCTGAAGACGGTCTTGCAACGGCAGAGGCTCTAGGCCTTGGCGAGAACGGCCGCTACATGGTTGCGCTTACCTTCGGTAACGTACACGGTGTTTACAAGCCAGGAAACGTTGTTCTAAAGCCAGAACTTCTCGGCGAAATCCAGGCTGCAGTTGGCGCAAAGTACGGCAAGGACAAGCCATTCGACCTCGTATTCCACGGTGGTTCGGGCTCGACTCCTGAGGAAATCGCACTTGCAGTAAGCCACGGTGTCATCAAGATGAACATCGACACCGACCTTCAGTACGCATTTACCCGCCCAATCGCTGGTCACATGCTTGCTAACTACGACGGCGTTCTAAAGATTGACGGCGAAGTTGGAAACAAGAAGCACTACGACCCACGCGCCTGGGGTAAGGTCGGCGAAGCTGGCATGGCTGCTCGTGTTGTAGAAGCCGCTCGCGAGCTTGGCTCGTTCGGCAAGAGCATGAGCCTCTAAGGTTCACTCAAGCCACAGGTTTAACGCGAAAACCCCCACTCTATGAGTGGGGGTTTTCGGTTTCCGGGTGCCGGGACGCTCCTCGGAAATCTAGAGCGGCGTCACTGCCGAATACTTTTGCAACAAGCGGAGCCGTAAAAAGCTTCCCCGCTCGCTATTAGTCGCGCTTGGTCTTGTTACTGGTCTCGTGACCGGCTGCCTTTAGGTCGCGGCGTAGCTCTGCGGGTAGCGAGAACTGTACGTCCTCTTCGGCCGTGGTGACGTTTCGGACATCACCGTAGCCGCGGCGGGCCAAATCTTCAAGAACTTCCTCGACCAATACTTCGGGAACCGAGGCACCTGAAGATACGCCAACCGTGTTCACACCTTCAAACCATTCATCCTTGATCTCAGATGCAAAGTCAACGCGGTAGGAAGCCTTTGCTCCGGCGTCCAAGGCAACCTCAACCAGACGCACGGTGTTGGAAGAGTTTGCCGATCCCACCACGATAACTAGATCAGAAGCTGCGCCAACCTTCTTGATTGCAACTTGGCGGTTTTGAGTTGCGTAGCATATGTCGTCTGAAGGCGGATTCTGCAGAGTAGGAAGCTGAACGCGTAGGCGGTTCACGGTTTCCATGGTCTCGTCAACGCTGAGCGTGGTCTGGCTGAGCCAAATCACCTTGGAAGGGTCTCGAACTACTGCGTTTGCAGCCTGATCAGGGCCGTCGATAACCTGCACGCGTTCCGGCGCCTCACCGGCGGTACCCTCAACCTCTTCGTGACCCTCGTGGCCAATCAAAATGATGTCGTAGTCCTCTTGCGCAAAACGCTGAACCTCACGGTGAACCTTCGTGACCAGTGGGCAGGTGGCGTCGATGGTCTGAAGGTTGCGCTCTTTGGCGGCCGCGACTACGGCAGGCGAAACTCCGTGGGCGCTGAAGACGAGGATCGATCCTTCCGGAGCCTGATCCACTTCATCAACGAAGATGGCGCCGCGCTTTTCAAGTGAAGACACAACGAACTTGTTGTGAACAATCTGCTTTCGCACGTAAACCGGAGCGCCGTAGTGATCTAAGGCTTTTTCAACGGCAATGACCGCACGGTCTACACCCGCACAGTAGCCACGCGGAGACGCAAGCAGGACGCGCTTGTTCGGCTGTCCATCGGTGGTTTCGACAACATCAAGTTGTCCTTGGTCGGCGCTAGGCTTGTTATAACTCACCCCTCAATTATCCGCGAAAGCTGGCGAAATGTCCGACCTAGGTTCTTGGGGCGCAGAAGCGCCGGCAAGCCGGGTCAGCACTGCCGAAAAACCGTGGTCGGTCGCGCAGCTTGGCGCCACTCTAAAAGAGTTCATCGACCGCCTTGGTTTCATTTGGATTGAGGGCGAGATCGCTAAGGCCTCATTCACCAACAACATGTTCGCGACGATGCGCGATCTTCAAGCTGAAGCAGCACTCGAACTTCACGCCTGGAACCTAGGCAAGATCGACACCAGCATCAAACAGGGCGACCGCGTGGTTGCGCTTGTAAAGCCCGTTTTCTGGCCTAAAAACGGCAAGTTGACCATGCAGGTCTATGAGATGCGCAAGGTCGGTTTGGGAGAACTCCTCGAGCGCATCGAAAAACTTCGCAGCCTCATGGCCGCAGAGGGTCTAACTCAGGTAAAGCAACCACTCCCCTTCCTTCCTAACCTGATCGGTCTAGTTACCGGTAAAGACTCCGACGCCGAAAAAGACGTTTTGCAGAACGCCAGGCTTCGCTGGCCGGAGGTTCAGTTCAAGGTCGTGCACAGTTTGGTGCAGGGCGATAAAGCTGCCCCTCAGATTGTCACGGCTATTCAACAACTCGATGCCGATCCAGACGTCGATGTCATCATCGTTGCTCGCGGTGGTGGCTCGTTCCTCGATCTACTCGTGTTTTCGGATGAATCCGTTGTGCGTGCCGCCGCGGCAACCACCAAGCCAATCGTTTCCGCTATCGGGCACGAAAACGATCGCCCGGTCCTGGACGACGTCGCCGACCTTCGCGCAAGCACTCCTACGGACGCCGCTAAACGCGTTGTTCCAGACGTGCAGGAAGAGCGCCGCCAGATCGGGTTGCTTCTAAATCGCGTTCACAGCCGCATCAGCACTCAGGTAAATGGCGGTCTCGAATTCCTGGCGCAGATTATTAGCCGCCCTATCTTGGCGAACCCTTTTACGTTTATTTCACAGCGCGCCCAGGAGATTGACATCACCTTGGGACGCTCACGTAACGCCTTTGGCAATTTGCTGGCACTCGAGGAACGTAGCCTCGACCACTTGAAGCAGCAGGTTCGCTCGCTCTCTCCACAGAGCACCCTCGAGCGCGGCTACGCCGTGGTGCGCGATGCCTCGGGACAAGTAGTTTCGGATGCATCCAAGGTGAAGCCAGGCACAAAACTACGCGTGCGCGTTGCCAGCGGAGAACTGAATGCGACGAGCGACTAATCCGCACCACATCGGTGAATTAAGGTAGAAGAGATGACTGATAAGAACCCAAACGCAGATGTAGCAACTCTTAGCTACGAGCAGGCTCGCGAGCAACTCGTTCAGGTTGTGAACTCGCTCGAGCAGGGCAACGCAACTCTCGAAGAATCGATGGCTCTCTGGGAACGCGGCGAGGCTCTCGCGCAACAGTGCGAGAAATGGCTTTCTGGCGCAAAGTCGCGCCTAGACGCAGCGCTTGCCGCCAAGCAGTCGACCGAGGCTTAACCAGCATGAGCGAGTCGCAATCGGCAAAGGAACGCCGCGCCAAGCAAACCCTGAACAACCTGCTTTTGTCGCTCGCCGCTACCGCCGGTTTGGTATTGATTCTGGTTCTCGCAGTTCCTAGACCAAACACTTCCCTACTGAAGGCAGTCGATTACAAGTCCTCGGCGCAAGAAGCCGCACGCAGTTCATCACTTCCAATCCTCGCTCCAAGCCTTATGGGCAAGGGCTGGTATTCCAATTCGGCTCGATGGAACAGCAAGACCGCAGACGGCGTTAGCAACTGGTACGTGGGTTTTGTAGGCCCAAAAAATCAGTATCTTGGCTTGACTCAGGCTTTTGGCAGTAACCAGACCTGGTCGCTATTGCAGCTAAAAGGCAATGTGCCGGTGGGTTCTGTGACCATGGGCGGCTTGAAGTGGATTGAATGGAAAGCTACCACCGTCAGCAACCCACCAAAGACCCGAGACCACGCATTCGTCGCCGACATCAAGGTGAATGATCGCCTAGATCAACTGCTAATTTACGGAACCGCAACAGAGTCCGAGTTCAATAGATTTGCAGGCCTTGTAGCAGCCGCTCAGCGCAGTAGCTACAAAAAGTAATCCCATCCAAACGAAGCCAAACCCGAAGAAGCCACACCAAAGCCCGAGGTAACCATGAACGAAGTGCATCGCCCACAGACTCCACAAGAGGCTTGGGATGCAATGAAAAACGGTAACGAACGATTCGTTACCGGTTCACTCGCGCACCCGCGTCAGGACATTGACCGCCGCACTTCATTAGCCCAGGTGCAGAAACCTTTCGCGGCGCTCTTCGGCTGCGCCGACAGTCGTCTTTCGGCAGAAATCATCTTCGATGTGGGTCTAGGCGATCTTTTCGTGGTTCGCAACGCAGGTCAGGTAATCGCCGAAACAATCCTTGGCTCGCTCGAGTACTCAGTTGAAGTTTTGGGTGTCTCGCTCATCCTCGTTCTAGGCCACGACGAATGCGGTGCCGTGCGAGCCACCATCGACGCCACAGAGGGCAAAGTGAACGTCGAGGGCGTGTTCATCCACGACCTAGTTGAGCGCATCAAGCCAACCGTTCTAGCGGCAAACGCAGCCGGAAAGTTCAACATCGACGATGTCACCGCACTGCACGTAGAAGACACCATCAACGAGATGCTAAGTCGCTCCAAAGTCATTTCCGACGCCGTCAAGGCGGGTAAATTGGCTGTAGTGGGTGCCAACTACAAGCTGGTTGAAGGAAATATTCACCCGATTGCAATTCACGGCGACGTAAAGTAGCCAAGTTTCACAAACGAAAGGTTCCTGATGGAATTCCGCATTGAACACGACACCATGGGCGAAGTTCGTGTACCAATCAACGCTCTTTACCGCGCACAGACTCAGCGCGCAGTCGAAAACTTCCCAATCTCGGGCACCACTCTTGAGCGCGCGCACATCGCAGCACTCGCACAGATCAAGAAGGCAGCGGCTCAAGCCAACGCAGCCCTCGGTGTCCTCAAGCCAGAGATGGCAAACGCAATCGCCGGTGCAGCCGATGCTGTAATCGCTGGCAAGCACGACGGTGAGTTCCCAGTCGACATCTTCCAGACTGGTTCAGGCACCTCGAGCAACATGAACATGAACGAGGTTCTTGCAACCTTGGCAACCGCAATTCTTGGCAGCGATGTTCACCCAAACGACCACGTAAACGCTTCGCAGTCTTCTAACGACGTATTCCCAACTTCGGTTCACGTTGCTGTCACCAGCGCACTTATCAACGACCTTCTTCCTTCGCTCGATTACCTAGCGGTAGCCCTTGAGGAGAAGGCGGTTCTCTGGAAGAACGTTGTGAAGGCTGGCCGCACGCACCTCATGGACGCGACCCCAGTTACCCTGGGTCAGGAGTTCGGTGGCTACGCTGCACAGATTCGCTATGCTATTGAGCGCGTTGAGAGCACCCTCGGACGCACCGCTGAGGTTCCGCTAGGCGGCACTGCGGTCGGTACCGGCATCAACACCCCAAAGGGCTTCCCACAGGCCGTTATCAAGCTGCTAGCCGAGGAAACCGGCCTTCCAATCACCGAGGCACGCGACCACTTCGAGGCTCAGGGCGCGCGCGATGCTCTCGTCGAAGCTTCTGGCGCACTTCGTGTGCTCGCAGTTAGCCTCACAAAGATCAACAACGACCTTCGCTGGATGGGTTCGGGGCCAAACGCTGGTCTAGCCGAGCTGCACATCCCAGACCTACAGCCTGGCTCGTCGATCATGCCTGGCAAGGTAAACCCGGTCATCCCGGAGGCGGTAATGATGGTTTGCGCACGAGTTATCGGTAACGATGCAACCACGGCTTGGGCTGGCGCTACCGGAAACTTCGAGCTCAACGTTGCAATCCCAGTCATGGGTAACGCACTTCTAGAGAGCATCCGCCTTCTAAGCAACAGCCTTCGTCTCTTGGCAGACAAGACAATCAAGGGCCTCGAGGCTAACGAGACGCGCGCACGCGCACTCGCAGAGTCGAGCCCATCAATCGTTACCCCGCTTAACAAGTACATCGGCTACGAGGCCGCGGCAAAGATCGCAAAGCACTCGGTTGCAGCCGGTCTAACGGTTCGTCAGGCAACTATCGAGCTCGGTTACGTGGATGGCGAGAAGCTAACCATGGAACAGCTAGACAAGGCACTAGACGTTCTAAGCATGACCAGCCCTGGCCTATAGGCCACCGCAAACGCAAAAGAACCGCTTCCCTTTTTGGGAGGCGGTTCTTTTTGCTTGATGCAGCTCGGAAGCGTTAGGCCGGAAGCGCATCCCCGGCGCGCTCCCACATCTTTGCCACAATCCACCACTGACCGTCGAGGTAGCAGAGGTTTAAATAGTCCTGCATACGGCCACCAAACATTTGGAGCTGCACTTTGACCAGCGCCAAGGTCGGCGAGATCTGGTCGAACTGCAAGATGGCCTCACGGCGGGCAGTGTCGGCGGTTTGGGCCGGTGACTTTCGGTTCAATACAACATCGCGGTAAACAGCGTATGGGCGAACATTCAGTTCACCGGTTTGAGCCGAGTACAACACGGATTCCTTATGGAATACGCGGTCGAATAGCTCCATGTCCTGGTTCCACATGAGCTCAAAGTAGTTGTCTAGCAGGTTTCCAATCTCAGCCGGAACGCTAACGTCATCGTGTCTAGTCATGGAGTCATACTATTGCTAGACGTCGAGCAGGTCGGTTACAAGTGCGGCAATGGCCGAACGCTCCGAACGAGTGAGGGTAACGTGACCGAAGAGGCTCTGACCCTTCAGTACCTCAATCACGGCAGCAACGCCGTCGTGGCGTCCGACGCGAAGGTTGTCGCGCTGGGCAACGTCGTGAGTCAGTACAACTCGCGAATTCTGGCCGATGCGGCTGAGCATGCTGAGCAAAACGTTGCGCTCTAGGCTCTGGGCTTCATCAACGATGACAAAGCTGTCGTGCAGGCTGCGTCCACGGATGTGGGTAAGCGGGAGAATCTCGAGGATTCCCCTATCCACAACATGTTCGATGACCTCTTTCGAACAGATTGCGCTGAGAGTGTCGAATACCGCCTGACCCCATGGGCCCATCTTGTCTGCTTCGCTACCAGGAAGGTAACCAAGCTCCTGTCCACCAACCGCATAAAGCGGGCGGAAGACCAAAATCTTCTTCTGCTGGCGACGCTCCATAACGCTCTCGAGCGCCGCAGCCAGAGCAAGGGCGGACTTACCGGTACCCGCCTTACCTCCAAGTGAGACTATTCCCACCTCGTTGTCGAGCAGGAGGTCGATAGCAAGGCGCTGTTCGGCACTGCGCCCATGAACTCCAAATACCTCTGAATAGCCCTTTACGAGGCGAATCTGGCGGTCCTGGGTGATGCGACCGAGCGCACCACCACGAGCTGACGAAAGCACCAAGCCGGTGTTAACAGGGAAGTTTTTTGCCTCAGGATGTTCGAGAATCTCGGCATCGTAAAGGTCTGACATCTCTTCGGGGCTCAAACCGATTTCGGCAACTCCGGTGTAGCCCGCGTCTCGAGCGAGTTCGTGGCGGTACTCCTCCGCCCCCATACCGAGCACCGATGCCTTGAGTCGCATCGGAAGGTCTTTAGAAACCACAGTAACTTCGTAGCCCTCGCTGCGCAGATTGAATGCACAGGCAAGGATGCGGCTGTCGTTATCGCCAAGCTGGAAACCACTTGGCAGATTGCTCTGATTGGTGTGGTTCAACTCAACTCGGAGGATTCCGCCCTCTTCATTGACGCTAATCGGGAAATCGAGGCGCTCGTGCTTTACGCGTAGGTCATCGAGAAAGCGCAGTGCCTGACGGGCGAAGTAGCCGATTTCAGGATCGTGACGCTTCTTTTCAAGCTCTGTGATGACAATGATTGGGATAACTACTTCGTGTTCTGCAAAGCGGAATAAGGCACGCGGATCGGAAAGTAGGACGCTGGTGTCCAGCACATAGGTGCGGACCTTCTGGGAGGTGGCATCCGAGGCTTTCTTGGTCACCCCCGACTTTGCAGTAGCAGCAGTCTTTGAGGTTGAAGCCTTAGTAGCCATTGAGTTGTCCTCGAGTCCGGTGGTGCCTTGGCTCGAATTTATAATCGCG
>JBEEJV010000091.1:0-5780 GCA_041169005.1 Actinomycetota bacterium | reverse complement strand
CCATGCGTTGGCAATGGATGCAGACAGATCACGGTGGCACGAGGAGGCTTGCCAACCGGCAGGGCGAGCTCAGCCACCAGTTGTTGGCCATCGGCTGTATTGAGAGTCAAGGAGCGGCGTTCAACCGGCAATTCAACGCCAGATCGGATCTCAATCAAACTCATCCCAGGAACCCCGTAAATGCCTTCCAGCAGTTGTTGTGGAAGTGACGTCTGGTCTGAACCCCACGAATCTCATCCCAGGCCACAAGGTGCGAGGTTCCCTGCTGAATTGTGATGTGGCAGTGTGGGCAAACCCAGGTCTTGCCTGGTTCATCGGTTTGGCCGTTTGTAGACTGCACGGTGTATTCGACACCCTTGCGAATCTCAGTCCTTCGGTATCCCATCCGCAGCAGGTTTACTTCTAGTTCCGGTTCTTCCTCACGTTTGCGTGAACCTTTTGGACGGTTGCTTCGTGGCATTAGTACCAGCCCATGTTGTTCGAGTGCAGCAAAGCGGTACATGGCGTCTTGTAACGGCCAGAAATATACTTCACACCCCAGCGAATCTGAGTTTGTGCATTCGTGGCCCAGTCAGAACCTTCACTGGCCATCTTCGATCCGGGCAGAGCCTGTGGAATGCCATACGCGCCAGAGCCCTTGTTCTGAGCGAAGGCATTCCAGTTCGACTCACGCTCCCAGAGCTTCACCAGACAGGAGTATTGATCCTGACCCCAACCAAGCTGCCCCGAAAGGTTGAAGGCAAATGCCTTGGCGCTACCCGGGTCTGGCTTACCGGCATTGGCTACGAAGATTTCGCTGCTCTTCGCACCAACAATATTGAAACCTCCGCGCGCAAATGAAACCGAAGTGTCTTCGATTACATCGGCAATCTGGCCATCGGGAGCATTTGAACTTCCGGTGAAGTCCGCAGAATAAGCCGCGGCTAGATTGCCGCAGTAAGGATCGACGATGGTGACCCAAAGCATCGCTGTAACCCATAGGAAAGCACGAACGGTGAGCAACGGGCGCTTTGGAATGCGCGGAACCTTAGGCAGCTTGATGTTTTTATCATCTAGCCACTTGTCTACCGCTCCCCCCGCTTTTTCGGTGAGCGTTGGCTGATACGCCTCATGACGACCCAATGCACACCTCGATTCGGGGAAAAGAAAGGCTCAACGAGCCAAATTCAAGTTTAAAGCAAGGCTGCTTTAGAACCTAAAGTACCGACTTGCCAACCTGTAGGTGTTCGACAACCCTGTCGATGTAGGCATCAACCTGATTCTCGACGTAGCCACCCCAACGCGGGCTAAACACGGTACGTCGAAGCTGCTCGACTGTAATGCGGTCTGTTCCAGCAAAGTATCCGGCAACCGAAGCTAGCAAAAGATCTACCTGATGCTTCGAGTAGCCCTTCTGCCAAAGCGGATTGCGTTTGAACTTGTGTCCTGAAGGTCGCTCAGCGCGGGAGACGAGCGTAGCCTTGAGTTCCTCCAGGAACATAAAAGCACCGTGGTGTCCTCGCTGGGCGGTTAGGCGCTTAGCCTCGTTGACAGCAAAGGCATCATCGAGGCGCTCGAGAGCCTGATCAACCGCGGCAATCTGGTAGCCGCCTTTTACGAGTCGAAACTGAGCGGCGCGTAACTTGCTCGCATCCAAGACTCGCGATTTTGGCTCTGCGAATTGGCGTCGCGCAAGTTCAATAATCGGATCGACATCAGCTGGGTCATACCCGAGTTCATTTTCGTCAGTTCTGTTGAAGTTAGACATACTCACCTAAAACGGGATTGGAAGGCTTAACAGCACGTAGGCAATAAGCGTTGCAGGCAGAATCGAATCTAGACGGTCCATCACTCCACCGTGACCAGGCAACCAAGAACTCATGTCTTTGACGCCAAGGTCACGTTTGATGAGGGATTCGGCAAGGTCTCCAAAGACAGCAGCAAGCAACATCGCTGCAGCAAAGAGCAGCCCGAACCAGATACTACGACCGAGTACTAGCGCACCGATGATTGCGGTCAAGGTTCCGCCAACGATTGAGCCGATTAGACCTTCAAGAGTCTTCTTAGGGCTTACTCCTGGTGCTATCTTGAGGCGGCCGAGTTTGCGGCCGACCAGATAGCCGAAGGTATCAATCATGGCCACAGTTGTGACGTAGGTCACCACCCAACCCTGACCGTGCTCTGGCTTGTTGAGAATCAGCATCGAGAAGCTGGTCATCAACGGCAGGTAAATGACAACAAAAGCGGAGGCCGCGAAGTCCGAGACGGTTTCGAGTGCGCTTCGTGATCGTGCTGCCTTATCCCAAATGATCTGGGCGATACGCCAGACAATGAGGCTTGCAACGGTTGCCAACGCGCACAACCACTGGTATTCCGGACCGCCAAAGAAGGTAACTGGCATGATAAGCGCCGATCCGATGGTGATCGGAATTCGAGGTACGTGCCAGCCTTTGGCGCGCAGTGCGGTGGAAAGCTCCCAGGCACCAGCGCCAGCTGCGGCGGCAGCCACCACCATGAAGGCCGGCGGGTAGATGAGAATGCTAGTTAAAAAGACAGCGCCCAACAGCAAGCCAACGATGACCGACTTCTTGAGAGATCGGCCACCGCTTTCGGGCGATGCAGCGGGCGTTGTCATGGCGAGGTTCTGCTCGGATTAAACCTTGAGCAGCTCTTCTTCCTTAACCTTTAGAGCCGAGTCGATTGCATCGATGCGAGTCTTGGTGATTGCCTCAAGTTCCTTTTCGGCGCGACCTAGTTCGTCTTCACCGGCTAGGCCGTCCTTCTTCATGGCGTCTAGCTCATCCTTGGCCTTGCGGCGGATGTTGCGAACGGTCACGCGGTGGTCTTCGGCCTTGGTGCGAACAAGCTTTACGTATTCCTTGCGGCGCTCTTCGGTTAGGTCTGGAAGGGTCACGCGGATCACGTTTCCGTCATTGTTTGGGGTTGCGCCAAGGTTTGGCATGTCGCGGATTGCCTTTTCGATGGCAAGAAGTGCACCCTTGTCGTAAGGGGTGATCATGATGGTGCGCGCCTCTTGGTTCTGCATGCTTCCAAGCTGACCCAGTGGGGTTCCAACGCCATAGTAGTCAACCATGATGTTCTGGAACATCTGTGGGTTGGCGCGGCCGGTGCGAACGGTTGCGAAGTCGTCCTTGGTGGCCTCTACGGCCTTGTCCATCTTCTCGGAAGTGCCCGAAAGAATTTCGCTGATCATGTTGTCTCCTATTTTCTAAGTTTCGAAGTTTTTGATTGCCTACTGGCTGGCAGTTGCGGACTATCGCCCGTTAGGCGGTTACCAGGGTGCCAATCTTGGCGCCGATGATTGCATCGGTGATGTTGGTGCCCTCCATGCCAAAGACGCGCATCGGCATCTTGTTGTCCATGCATAGGCTGAACGCGGTTGCGTCTACCACCTTGAGGCCGCGCACCAGGGCGTCCTGGTAGGTGATGGTGTCGAGCTTGGTCGCGCTGGCATCCTTCTTAGGGTCGGCGGTGTAAACACCGTCTACGCCGTTCTTGGCTACAAGCACTTCATCCGCCTTGATCTCAAGGGCGCGCTGGGCAGCAACGGTGTCGGTGCTGAAGTATGGAAGTCCTGCACCCGCTCCGAAGATCACGACTCGACCCTTCTCCATGTGACGGATGGCGCGAAGCGGGAGGTAAGGCTCTGCAACCTGGCTCATGGTGATAGCCGACTGCACGCGAACATCAACGCCGGCCTGCTCTAGGAAGTCCTGGAGTGCTAGGGCGTTCATCACGGTGCCCAACATACCCATGTAGTCCGCGCGCGAGCGCTCCATCCCGCGCTGGCTTAGCTCTGCACCGCGGAAGAAGTTACCGCCGCCAACGACGACTGCGACTTCTGCGTGCTTGGTGCCCTCTGCGATTGCCGAGGCAACCTGGGCGACGATGTCAGGGTTCACTCCGAGGGTGCCACCGCCGAATGCTTCACCCGAAAGCTTTAGCAATACTCTGCGCTTGTGGCCCATGTTTACTCCTTTAGAAGACGTGTTTACCCGAACACTAGTTTAGGCGAGCAAGCCCCATTTTTAGGCCGAGAATGGCAAGAGCCCCCACCCGAAAACGGGTGGGGGCTCTTGAAAGGTTTTAGCTACTATGCGCCTACGCGGAAACGCACGAATGCCGAAACGGTTAGACCAGCGGCGTCAAGCACCTTCTGGACTGACTGCTTGTTGTCCTTAGCGAAGTCCTGCTCAAGAAGCACGTTCTCCTTGAAGAATCCGTTTACACGGCCTTCAACGATCTTCTCTAGGGCAGCTTCTGGCTTGCCTTCGTTACGTGCGGTCTCTGCAACGATGCGACGCTCGGTCTCAACGGTCTCTGCAGGAACGTCTTCACGCTTTAGAACCGAAGGGCTGAAAGCTGCGATGTGAACTGCAACGTCGTGAGCGGTATCTGCGTCCGAACCCGAGTAAGCAAGAAGAACGCCAACCTGTGGTGGGAGGTCCTTGCTGGTGCGGTGTAGGTACGAGTCAACAGCTGCATCCTTGACAACAGCAACGCGACGAAGTTCTACCTTCTCGCCCATGATTGCTGCTTCGTCGTTGATGATGTCTGCAACGGTGCGGCCGTCTAGTGGAGCTGCAAGAGCTGCCTCTAGGGTCTCTGCCTTTGCAGCAACGATGCCATCGGCAACCTTGTTTGCTAGTGCTACGAACTTGTCAGCCTTAGCAACGAAGTCGGTCTCGCAAGCGAGCTCGATCATGGTGCCAACGCCACCCTCAACGCGAGCTACAACCAAACCATTGCTGGTGGTGCGGCCTTCACGCTTGGTAACGCCCTTGAGACCCTTTAGACGAAGGAGCTCAAGCGCCTTGTCGACGTTGCCTTCGGCCTCGTCAAGTGCGTTCTTGCAGTCCATCATGCCGGCGCCGCTACGGTCGCGTAGCGCCTTTACATCTGCGGCGGTGTAGTTTGCCATGTTACTTAGCTTCCTCTTCTGCTGCAGCCTCAACTGCAACTGGTGCTTCTGCTGCAGCAGCGTTTGACTGCTCCAAAAGTTCGCGCTCCCACTCAGCTAGCGGCTCTGCAGCTGCTTCTGGCTTTGCGTGACGAGCGATAAGACCCTCTGCAACTGCATCTGCGATAACGCGGGTTAGCAGTGCAACCGAACGGATTGCGTCGTCGTTACCTGGGATACCGATGGTGACCTCGTCTGGGTCACAGTTGGTGTCGAGGATACCGATAACTGGAATGCCCAGCTTCTTTGCCTCGGTGATTGCTAGGTGCTCCTTGTTGGTGTCTACAACCCAGATGACCGAAGGGGTCTTGGTTACGTTGCGGATACCGCCAAGGGTCTTCTCTAGCTTGTCCTTCTCGCGACGGAGGATAAGAAGTTCCTTCTTGGTGAGGCCCGACTTAGCTGCGTCGTTGAAGTCCATAACTTCAAGTTCCTTGAGGCGTGCAAGACGCTTCTGTACGGTGCCGAAGTTGGTCAAAAGACCACCCAACCAGCGCTCGTTGATGTATGGCTGGCCAACGCGAAGTGCCTGCTCGGCAATTGCTTCCTGGGCCTGCTTCTTGGTACCTACGAAGAGAACGCTACCGCCGTGTGCAACGGTGTCCTTGACGAACTCGTATGCGCGGTCGATGTGGGTTAGCGACTTCTGTAGGTCGATGATGTAGATACCCGAGCGGTCGGTCAGAATGAAACGACGCATCTTTGGGTTCCAACGACGGGTCTGGTGACCGAAGTGAACACCGCTGTCTAGCAGCTGGCGGATAGTTACGACTGGCACAGTCGCACTCCTTTCGGCGCGCAAAGGCGCCACTCAGTTAGT
>JBEEJV010000090.1:0-3139 GCA_041169005.1 Actinomycetota bacterium | reverse complement strand
ACAATGCCTCTGACAAAGGATGCGGTCCTTATCGCTACCGCGACTATTGGTACCACGCTCGCCCCTTGGGGACTCTCCTTCATTCAGTCTTACGTTGTAGATAAGCGCCTCACAATCAAGGACATGCCATACCTTCGCCTCGACGTTTGGATCGGCGCGCTTCTAACCGGAATTATTGGCTTCTTCGTCGTGGTTACCTGCGCGGCCACTCTCCACAAGCACGGCATCAGCATCAATGGAGCCGCTGACGCTGCCGCAGCTTTGGAGCCTCTTGCCGGAAAGTTTGCAACCGCACTCTTTGCAACCGGACTTATTGGTGCCGCGCTCCTTGCAGCTTCGATTTTGCCGCTTTCGACCGCATACGCGGTGACAGACCTCACTGGCCAGCCTGCGGCGCTGGACGACAAGGTGCGCGAAGCGCCACTCTTCTATGGAACCTTTGCCCTTGTCACACTGGTTTCACTGGCCTTCGTGCTAATTCCGGGAGCACCGTTGGTTCCAATCCTCGTGCTAACGCAGGTGCTGAACGCCGTGCTCCTTCTACCGCTTTTGGCCTTCATGTACGGCATCGCACGCGACCGCAAGCTAATGGGCGAATACACGGCTGGTCGCACAATGGCCGGTGGGTACATCGTTGCGATCGTGCTGATTGCCATATGTATTGCGGCACTCGCCATCTTTAGTGTTCTCTAAATGCACTTTTGTGCGATATCCTTGAACTAATCCGCAACGAAGCAACTTTCTATTCGCACGCCCAATTTCTAAGGATTATCAATGACTTCAAAGGCAAACATCGGTGTAGTTGGTCTAGCCGTAATGGGTTCAAACCTGGCCCGTAACCTTGCTAGCCGCGAAGGCAACACCGTTGCCGTATACAACCGCTCGTTCGAGCGCACCGAGCTGCTCATCAACGAGCACCCAGAGGCTGGCTTCATCGCAAGCGAGACCATCGACGACTTCGTAGCGTCGCTCGCCAAGCCACGCACCGCAATCATCATGGTGCAGGCCGGTAAGGGCACCGATGCGGTTATCTCGCAGCTAGCCGAGCGCTTTGAGCCGGGCGACATCATCGTCGACGGTGGTAACGCACTCTTCACCGACACCATTCGTCGCGAGAAGGAAGTAAGCGCAAAGGGCATCAACTTCGTTGGCGCAGGTATCTCGGGTGGTGAAGAAGGTGCTCTAAAGGGCCCTTCGATCATGCCTGGTGGAACCGTTGAGGCTTACAAGACTCTCGGCCCAATCCTTGCTTCGATTGCTGCTGTTGTAGATGGTGAGCCATGTGTAACTCACATCGGTGCTGACGGCGCTGGACACTTCGTAAAGATGATCCACAACGGTATTGAGTACGCAGACATGCAGCTCATCGCCGAAGCTTACGACATTCTTCGCCAGGCTGGCGGCTTCACCCCTGCCGAAATCGCAGACATCTTCAACGAGTGGAACAAGGGTGACCTTGAGTCGTTCCTAATCGAAATCACCGCTGAGGTTCTAAAGCAGGTTGACGCAAAGACCGGCAAGCCATTCGTAGACGTGGTTCTAGACCAGGCTGGCTCAAAGGGCACCGGCGTTTGGACCGTTCAGACCGCACTAAACCTAGGCACCCCAGTTTCGGGTATTGCCGAGGCAGTGTTTGCTCGTTCGCTATCCTCGCAGGTTGCACAGCGCAAGGCTGTTTCGGGTCTTCCAGCAGACGCAACTGCTTGGACCATCGCGGACAAGGCAGCGTTCGTCGAGGACGTTCGCCGCGCACTATACGCATCGAAGCTTGTTGCTTACTCACAGGGCTTCGACGCAATCCGCGCCGGCGCAGCAGAGTACAACTGGGAGATCAACAACGGCGCAGTCAGCAAGATCTGGCGCGGCGGCTGCATCATCCGTGCACAGTTCCTAAACCGCATTGCAGAGGCTTACGACAAGAACCCAGCGCTTGAGTCGTTGATCTTCGACCCTTACTTCAAGGAAGCAGTTGCTAAGTCGGTTGCTTCGTGGCGCCAGGTTGTTGCAAACGCATCGCTAGCTGGTATTCCAGTTCCTGCGTTCGCCTCATCGCTTTCGTACTACGACGGCCTTCGCGCACCTCGCCTACCGGCAGCAGTTGTTCAGGGTCAGCGCGACTTCTTCGGTGCTCACACCTACAAGCGCGTTGACATGGAAGGCACCTTCCACACCCTTTGGAGCGGCGACCGCACCGAGGTTGAGCAGGCTCCAAGCACTCACTAATCAAGTTCGCTTAGCGAAGCGGGTCGCTGCCAGAGATGGCGGCGACCCGCTTTTCGTTTAACCGAATTCGTTGGCATTTTGAATATTCGCCAATACGAACTTTTTCCCCTAGATTAGATGCAGTGTCTAGACGAAGCGCTTTTAAGCACTCCTAGGCCCGGGGAATCACTTGGAGGAACAATGTTCATGAATAAAATTGCGCGAGACTTTGGCGTACGAACCCGCAAGGTTTTGTCCATAGCCACGGCTTTGGCGTTCGTAACTGCGGGTATTCAGGCACCTGTAGCGCAAGCCGCTACGGCGACAATCAACAACGTATCCTTCAAGGCGCCCGTTTACAACAGCTACGATCACACGACCGGTGGTGGCGCCTGGAACGACGGTTCGGTTACATACGACAAGGGTGAACTGCTAGGTACCAACTTTGCGTGCGGTGACTTTGCGTCGTTCTTGCTCGAGCTAAACACCTCTGTGCTACCTACCAAGCAGCCTGCCCCCTACAAGGTCGAGGTCCGTTTGACCTATACCTGGGACTCAACTGGCCAGTCAGGCGTTTCGCTAACTCCGGATTTGACGACAAACCACCTCAAAGTTAACACTGGGTCCATCCTCAACACCTATCAAGGAGGCTCCTCTCCGCTCGGAACCGGCTCGATTGTCTCCAACTCCGATGGCGGCTTCAACGCAGACGGATACCTGGCTTCGGTTGCCACAACCCCAGCCCCATACCGCACGGACTCTGGAACCAAGTTCACTTCAGGTGCCACATCTGCAGCAACCTTCGTCGTTGAGAACGTTAAGGCAAACGCAAATGTAATCGTTCGTTCAGATGCCAAGATCGAATGTAAGCCGGGAGCATCGCCAACCGGCAACCTTCAAGCAGCCCTAACCTACGTCAAGGTGATAGCCCCAGGTG
>JBEEJV010000089.1:0-3641 GCA_041169005.1 Actinomycetota bacterium | reverse complement strand
TAAGTTTGAAGATACCGATGCAGCCTGGGGAGAGCGTCCTAAGACGAATGATTCCGCGCGCGACGCTCAGTTGAAGGCGGACAAGCCGCCGCACTGGGGATAGCTCTAGAGACTAGTTACCCGAGCTCTTAGAGCTGCTCGAGTTATCGGTTCGGTAAAAACCTGAACCCTTGAAAGTTACGCTTCCAACGCCGAACACCTTGGTGAGCTCGCCCTTGCAGTTTGGGCATTCGGTTAGCGCGGCATCGCTAAAAGACTGCTGCACGTCGAAGGCATGCTGGCAGTTCTTGCACTTGTACGAATAAGTAGGCATCTTGATTCAAGTTTAACCAAACTTGAGGTGGCGCTAATCCTGCGAGTGCGAAATGGTGCTGATTGTTCGCTTTGGGGTGACGATGAAGGTCACAGGGCGGTCATGGTTTTCAATCGGCAGGTCGTCCAGAATTTCTGCCTCGTAGACAATGGCCGCTACCGGTGCAACGATGGCCGGGTTTGAGAGCGCGATGTCATAAAACCCCTTTCCCTTGCCTAGACGGTTGCCCACCGAGTCGACCGCTGTTGCGGGGATGAGGATGAGGTCGGCGTCGGTGAGCTCCGCGTCAGGGCCTACCGGCTCGTCGAAGCCAAAGATTCCTGGGGCTGATTCGCCCGTGTAGCCCACCCAGCGCAATGTGCCGTCTGGGTTTGATACGGGCATGATAAGGCGCAGTCCATGGGCCGACGCGCCTGTCACGAAGGTTGAAATGTTCGGTTCAGCCCCAAATGGAAGATAGGCGGCTACTGTTTTCGCGCCGATTGCCTTAGAAAGAGCGACGAGTTCGCTCGCCAGACCGGCAGGATGTGATGGATCCTTCGCGTGGATTGCACGCTGCTCGTTGAGTCGTGCTCGAAGTAACTTTTTCGCATTCTGCACGTTTGGGTCTGTCATAGGGCTAATTTTGTCACTATGGCATTGTCTTTCGCGCTAACTCACCAAGATGTGAAACTTCGTCTTGCGCGAATGAAGGACGCTAAGGCGCTCGAAGCCATTCTGCTCGAACACCGCAAGTGGTTCCGTCCTTGGGAAGCAACCAACCCGTATGCGCCAAATGTGTGGGATACCCGCGGAATGCTTCGGTCACTATTGCGTGCACTTGATGACCACACAGGCATGCCGTTCATCATCGAATACCAAGGCAAAATTGTTGGGCAGTTGAACGTTGCAAACATCTTGCATGGATCGGTTAGTAACGCAGTTATCGGTTACTGGATTTCCCCAGATGTGGCGGGCAAAGGGATCATGCCTACATCCGTTGCGCTTGTCTCTGACTACCTGTTCAACGTAGTCGGGCTTCATCGCATTGAAATTGACATTCGCCCAGAAAATGGAGCGAGCCTTCGTGTCGTTCAGAAACTTGGTTTCCGGTATGAGGGGCTAAAGCAGCGTTACATACACATAAACGGTGCCTGGCGTGACCACTACATCTTTGCGCTCACGCACGAGGAAGTGCCGAAAGGTGTCCTCAACCGCATGGTTCGGGGAGAAGTGCCTCACCTTGTTTATCCAAAGCTCGAAAACGGCGAACTTTCGAGTGAACACGCCGAACCAAATTTGTGACCGTGGCCGCTTTGCCTCATACCTTTGAGATATGAACTTCTCCTCGCTAACCGGCCTACTCATATTTGTGGGTGCAGTGCTTTGGGTTGGTTCGTTCATCCCAAGTTGGGTGAGTCGAAGTGAAAATGTTCAAGATGTTCGGGAAATCCGTCAAAGAGTTACTCGAGAGATCCGTGCGCAGCGTCCGTCGCCACGCGCTAGCAAGCAGTCAACTGTTGCCCGGCAGACTATTAGCATCGGACGTCGCCGTCGCGTTATGGGTTCGATTGCGGTTGTCGGCGCGTTCGTCGGCATATTTGCACTCACCGATTTGGCATCGCTCGGATGGGTTGCCGCCGCAGGTCTTTCGCTATCTGGGCTTGCTCTCATCTCAAACCGTGGTCTCGGCAAGACGCAGCGTGCTCTGTTGTCAAACAGCATCAAGGACCGTTCATCGATGGCCAACAACTACCGATCGATGATTCGCTCGGCCACAAGCCTCGCTCCTCAGATCGACATGGTTCAGGCCGACGAGGATCGCAGTTGGACTCCGCGAACCATCCCGGCTCCGCTACACACTGGCCACATCGGTTCACTAGAACAACCAACTCTGGCGGAGGTTACCCCGCTTCCTTTGAAGCGCGAGTCAACAGCAGCGGAATCTACGGAAGTTTCGCCGGCCGCGACTGCCGAACCATTCGGTGGAGCAGCGCTTGACGAAATCCTTCGTCGCCGCCGCGCAATCTGACCTTCGGAGTTCGGGCTGCTTTTCGTAGCAATAGGCGGAATCCCTTGATTTACGGGGTTCTGAGGTATCCTGAAACTACTCGCGCGCAATAACAAAGGATTTGTAAATGGCTATTTTGGACCGCATCAAGAAGATTTTTAAGAAGAACTCACCTGAGGTTGCAAAGGTTGTTGGCCACATCGCCGCCGACGTAGCTAAGGAATCAGCAGAGGTTGTAGAGCAGGCTAAGAAGACTGTTGCAGAAGCAACCAAGAAGGCCGAGGCTGTTGCCACTAAGACCGTTCGCACTAGTGAAAAGGTTGCCACCAAGGCAATCAAGACGGGTGAGAAGGTTGCTTCGACTGCGGTAAAGACCGCCAGCAAGACCGCTCAGGCAGCTACCAAGACTGCAGCCACCAAGGTTGCGAAGGCGACTGCAGCAAAGCCAGCTGCGAAGAAGCCTGCTGCTGCAAAGACCACTGCAAAGCCTGCGGCAAAGACCACCGCCGCAAAGAAGCCTGCTGCTGCAAAGCCAGCAGCTAAGGCAACTGCAACTAAGGCTGCTGCGAAGCCAGCGGCTAAGACCGCCGCAGCTAAGAAGCCTGCTGCAAAGAAGCCTGCACCGCCAAAGGCCTAAACAAGCAAAACGAAAGCCCGTCGGTCATCGCGATCGACGGGCTTTGTTTTTAAGACTTAGTCTTTGCCTGCAACCCAGGCGGCGGCGCTTGCCAGAGTTGGGTGGCGGAACTGGTAGCCGCTATCCAATAGCCGCTGTGCGCTCATGTTCTGACTGCAGAGCAGCAGTTCATCGGCGGCTTCGCCGAACACCAAGCGCATCGCAAAGGCAGGTACTGGCAGGAAGGTTGGGCGGTGCAACTCTTTTCCTAGAGCATCTATGAGCTGCTTGCAGGTGGCTGGTTCAGGCGCGGTGATGTTGAAGGCTCCCGATGCCGAGTCGGTGTCGATGAGGTGCAAAATGGCACCCGCCTCGTCCTGAACCGAAATGAACGCCCAGTACTGCGAACCTGACCCGATAGGTCCGCCGATTCCAAGCTTGATTAGGGGTAGTAGCCGGCCGAGTGCGCCGAGTTTGCGGCTCATAACCATTGTGGTGCGTGCCAGAACCAGGCGAACTGAACTGTCCACCTTGGAGGCTTCTGCCTCCCAAGCGCTAGCGAGGTCGGCGAGGAAGCCTTTGCCGCGTGGGTCGTTTTCGGTGAGAACGCGTGCCCCAGCATCCCCGTAAATGCCGCTAGCCGATCCGGAAACCAAAACCTTTGGCTTTTTGTTGGCCGCGTTGATGGCTCGAACCAAAGTACGGGTGGACAGAATGCGGCT
>JBEEJV010000088.1:0-11998 GCA_041169005.1 Actinomycetota bacterium | reverse complement strand
ACCTTCATGGTGTTCCTTTTTAGTTTGCAATGGTCGCTACGAGTAGCTTTGAGCCTTTATTGGGTAATTACGAAGTCCCAAGGGTCGGTGTTGAGATCAGAAACCTCAAAATCAACGTCTGGGTAAATCTTACGCAACTCGCTAGCGGCCTGGTCTAACCATAGCCACTCGGCTGCCCAATGTGCGATGTCTACGATGGCTGGTCCGCCACTAAGAAGCGCGGTTTCGCGGGCATCCTGAACCACGTGGTGACGAAGATCTGAGCTGAGGTATACATCTGCCTGAGCTTGAATGGCGGCAGGGATGAAGCTGTCTCCCGCTCCCCCACACAAAGCGACCTTTTCAATCATCTGGTTGTAATCGCCGGCAACACGAACACCAGTGGCCGTACTTGGGAAAACGCGCGCCACGAGCCGAGCAAAATCTCCGAGAGTCAGCGCATCAGGCAGAACGCCTACGCGGCCGTGGCCCTCCTGCTTAGAGGTGTCATCCAAGGCTCTGATTGACTGCAGCCCCAAAGCTTTAGCAATCACGTCGGAGACACCATTGGTGACGATGTCTGCATTGGTGTGAGCCGCATAGATGGCGACGTTGGCGCGAATAGCGCGAGCAAGAAGGGCGCCCTTGGCGGTCTCCTCAGCGAGAGTTGTCACACCGCGCATGATGTAAGGGTGGTGAGCAAAAATGAGGTTTGCGCCGGTCTCAATCGCCTGGTCGAGGACTGCAGAAGTTACGTCAACGGTCAACAAAACCTTTGACACTGATTGTCCGGCAGATCCGGAAACCAGACCTGGGGTATCCCAGCTTTCCGCACCTTCGAGTGGCCAACGCTTGGCGAATCCGTCGACCAACGACTGAAGTGAGGCAGCCATTATTCGACGATTCCGAGCACGTCGATGAGTTCGCGGCGGCGCTCTTCGAGTGCCAAGCCCTCGGCCTCCTGCTCGCGAATCTTTGGGATAGTGAAAATGAGTGGGGTCACGGCGCCGATTCCCATGGCAAGCCATAGACCCATGTTCGACTGCAGACCTGAGTTCGATACGCCGAGCAGACCGGCTAGGTAACCGAGCCAGCCAAAACCAGCAACAGAGCTAGAAATGAATCCCCAACCAACTGCGGTGGCCACTACCCAACCAATCAGGTTTGCCAAGCGAACTTTGCCGTAGAAACCATAGTTTCGGACGAGCGAGATTTCGTGGAAGTCTTCGCGACGAAGCACGGTGTCGACACCCAAGGTTGCAAGCCAAGCCAAAACCGGAACACCGACGACAGGAAGGAATCCAGCAAAGCCGAACCAAATCTGGCTGCTCGAAACGATTACCGAGATGCCTACCGCAGCGCCTGCGATGACAATAAGCACTAGGACGAGCAACCAGCCCGGGGTGCTCTGTAGACCAAAGCCTCGGAATGCATCGGTGTTTCGGCGTAGCTGGTTTGCGAAACTCACGATGAGAACTACTGCAAATACCGCGCCAACCGCGTAGTTGCCGATGGTTCCGATCGAGAGGTTGGCGAACACATAACCAGCCACAACCGAAAGTAGGCCAAAAACCTCAAAGTTCAGCAGGCTGGCCGCGATCAACTTAGGTACTGCAGTTGTTGGAGCCAGGTCTGGACTCTCATCTGCGGCCGAAGTTCCCCAGATAATGCCAACGAGGATTACGATCGCCGATGCAAGGCCAAGGGCTGCGCTGAAATCAAACTCGCCACCGGCCGCGAACAACGATGGGTTGGCTATCAAGCCCGCCACGATTGCAACCACGGCAGCGCCCACACTCGTGTAGGCAAACACTGCCGCGAGTCGGTAGCGGTACTTGTTGTTGAATCCAGCGGTAACCGCACCGATGATAAGCAGCACAACCACGACGAGAATGCTGGTTGGAACCTGGTAGCCACCGATGTTGAGCGGCAACTTTGTAGGCATCGGGTAGAAGAAGTTGAGAGCTTGCGAAGCAAGCAGTGCGATTGTGGCGGTTGCAGCCAGACGAGCAAGAATAACCACTGTAAGTGGAACTGCAGCACCGTTCACACCAAACACTGCGCGACTCAGAACGGCCTGTGGCTGGCGGCCGCGACGTGCAGCAAGTGCCGCGGTACCGAATCCGAAACCTGAAATTGCAAGGGCTACAAAGGCTGCCGAGATTGTGGTGAGAAGTGACGCCTTGTTGGTGGCAGCGATGAATCCTGTTGCCGCAAGCAGAAGCAGAATTCCGTTACCGTTCCAAGTCGCCAACAAACTGCGCGGGCTGCGATAGCCACCGAGAGGATCAACTGCCGGACTAGCAACTGAATCAGCGGCCTGAACCTCTGGCTCCGGAGCCATCGGTGCGTTCGCCACAGCTGCGCTTACCGATGCAATGACGTCATCCACTAGGGTCGGCTGAGGCTCGGTCAGGAATGTTTCTTCGAAGGCTGTGATGGCCTCTTCGGCTGATGGAATCTGGGCAGCCTGAGCTTCGTATTCAGGGTTTACCGCCGCGTCTGGAGCTCGCTCGGAACCGGTGAAAACCGGCTGTTCCGCAGTGGTTACTTGGCCGCCTTCTTGGCTTTCGCTTCCTGTCGCTCCAGATTCCACTGGACTATTCGCAAGATCAATGGCATCAAGAACAGCACTAACTTGACTAGCGACCTCAGCTTCTTGAACATTTGGCACCTCATTCTGAGTTTCCGAATCTTCAGTCGCCGGCCGCGCCTCAGGCTCAGGGGAATCGAGGATGATTCCCGTAAAGCCCTCAGGCGGAACCGGGTTGGTGAAGGTTGGTATGAAAATGCTCTGCGTGTCTGATGACACTGGCTCCGGAGCAAAACTGCGCGACGACAGGAATCCTGGCTCCGTTGGAGGATAGGGGTCTGTGGCGGGTGATGCGAATACTGGCGCAGCCGGTGCCGAAGGTGATTCTTCCACCGCTGGTGCAACCGGTTCTGATTCAATAGCCTCGACAACCGGAACCTCGGCGGTAGCCGGCACTACGTGAGCCACCGGCTTCACCTCTAGGGCTGGCGCTGCTTCAAAAGTCACTCGCTGACGATTCGCGAATAGTGCGTTTAGAGAGTCTGCAATGCTGGCGGCTGGCGCGAGCTGAGGCACTGCAGGAGCTACGGGAGCCGGTTCAACCTGCACCTCGACCACGGCCGGAGTTGGCTCGGCTTCTGCTGGCGAAACTGACTCTTCAGCGATTGGAACGGCACGAGTAGAGTCAGCCGGCATTGGTTCGGCTGGATCGGAAACCACCTGAGGAACATCGATGATCTGATTAGCTGTCGTAACTACGAAGTCTTCGTCCAGTTCGCGCCCAACTTCACCGCGAGACGAAGCACGCAGCTCAAGCTGCTTCTGCAGAATGTCCATGGATTCGAGCGAAGATGCCTTTGCCAAAACCTGGGCGAGCTCTGCATCGGTGAGGACCCGGCTCTGCCATGCTGCTGGTTCTGGACTCATACCCAAATGCTAGCAAGAAAGCGAAACGGCACCCCCTAATGGGAGGTGCCGTTTCTTATCTGTGGGCCCTACCGGGCTCGAACCGATGACATCCACGGTGTAAGCGTGGCGCTCTACCAACTGAGCTAAAGGCCCTTCAGATGTTGTCTAAGACAACTTGTCTATCTTAGCGCAACATCCAACGACGGTTGCAAATCGAACCGTTAAGTTTGTTACAGGGCGGCAACTGCCTTCTTGTAGTCGGCAAACTCGCGTGCCTGACCTGGTGCGGTCACGAACTTCGCGGTTAGGACGCCGTCCTTGTTGATTACAAAGGTTGCACGGTTAGCGAAACCGGTCTCTTCGATGAATACGCCGTATTCCTTTGCAACTGCACCGTGAGGCCAGAAGTCAGAAAGAACCGAGAACTTGTATCCCTCTTCGTCGGCAAACTTCTTCTGCACGTACTTGGTGTCGATAGAAATGGCTAGCAACTCAACGTTTGCATCCTGGAAAACTGCGATGTTGTCGCGGATCTCACAAAGCTCTCCGGTGCAAATACCGGTGAAAGACATTGGGTAGAAGACCAAAACCACATTCTTCTTGCCGCGGAAGTCGCTCAGAGTGACTGGCTCGCCGTTCTGGTTCGAGAGGGTGAAGTCTGGGGCTAGATCGCCGATGAGTGGGCTCATTAAAAAAACCTTCCAAAGTTTGGTGTGAGAACAGACATAGATTACTTAGAACTCAGCAGTCTGAAACAGACAAATACGCCATTAAGTTCCGTCTTTAGCGAATAAACTCAGTTAGTGGCTTTCACCCAAGCTAACAATCAATCTTTGTGTCGCGCCCACGAATGCGCGACTTATTTGGAATTGAGGAATCGGTGTCTTTTAACAACCGCGACGCCTTCGAAGTGACCGCACCAGACCTAGACCCACAAGAGACTGCCGAATGGCTCGAGTCGCTTGATGCGGTAGCCAAGGTTCACGGACGTGGTCGCGCACGCGAAATCATGTTGAACCTACTTCGTCGTTCGCACGAACTTCAGCTCAACGTTCCAATGGTTCAAACCACCGATTACATCAACACCATTGCTGTTGAGAACGAACCAGAGTTCCCTGGCGATGAGCAGATTGAGCGCACGTACCGCGCTTGGATGCGCTGGAACGCAGCAATGCTGGTTCACCGCGCGCAGCGCCCAGGCATCGGTGTGGGTGGCCACATCTCTACCTTCGCCTCATCGGCTTCGCTCTACGAAGTAGGTTTCAACCACTTCTTCCGCGGCCAGGACCACCCAACCGGTGGCGACCAGATTTTCGTTCAGGGTCACGCATCGCCTGGCCCATACGCTCGCGCCTTCCTAGAAGGACGTTTGAGCGCTGACCAGCTCGACGGATTCCGCCAGGAAAAGTCACACGCCGGCGGAAGCTTGTCTTCTTACCCGCACCCGCGTTTGATGCCGAACTTCTGGCAGTTCCCAACCGTGTCAATGGGTATTGGTCCAATCAACGCCATTTACCAGGCACAGGCAAACCGTTACCTTGAGGGTCGTGGCCTCAAGTCGCCTTCAGACCAGCACGTCTGGGCATTCCTTGGCGATGGTGAGCTAGACGAGGTTGAGAGCCGCGGTGCACTTCAGCTCGCAGCCAACGACAAGCTTGACAACCTGACCTTCGTGGTGAACTGTAACCTCCAGCGCCTTGACGGCCCAGTTCGCGGTAACGGCAAGATCATGCAGGAACTTGAGTCGTTCTTCCGCGGCGCGGGTTGGAACGTCATCAAGGTTGTCTGGGGTCGCGAGTGGGACGACCTGCTGGCCGCTGACACCGATGGCGCACTTGTAGACCTGATGAACCGCACTCCAGATGGCGACTACCAGACCTACAAGACCGAAAACGGCGCGTTCGTTCGTGAGAACTTCTTCGGCCGCGACCCACGCACCCTCAAGATGGTTGAGCACCTAAGCGACGACCAGATCTGGGGCCTACGTCGTGGTGGACACGACTACCGCAAGGTTTACGCCGCTTACAAGGCTGCGATGGAGCACAAGGGTCAGCCAACCGTAATCTTGGCCAAGACCATCAAGGGCTTCACTCTGGGCAAGAGCTTCGAGGGCCGCAACGCGACCCACCAGATGAAGAAGCTCACCCTAGACAACCTCAAGGCATTCCGCGACGAGCTGCACATCCCTATTACCGATGCCGCACTCGAGGCGAACCCTTACCAGCCTCCTTACTACCACCCAGGAAACGACGCTCCTGAAATCCAGTACATGCACGAGCGTCGTCGCGAACTCGGTGGTTACCTGCCGGAGCGTCGCAGCAAGTATGTTGACTTCGCACTGCCAGAAGACAAGGTTTACTCGATCTCAAAGTCGGGCTCAGGCACCCAGGAAGTTGCCACCACAATGGCATTCGTCCGTTTGCTCAAGGACCTCCTTCGCGCACCAGGCACTGGTGAGCGCATCGTTCCGATCATCCCGGATGAGGCACGCACCTTCGGTATGGACGCCTTCTTCCCTACCGCCAAGATCTACAACCCGAATGGTCAGCACTACATCTCGGTAGACCGCGAGCTTCTGCTCAACTACAAGGAGTCGGCAGCGGGTCAGATCCTTCACACCGGTATTAACGAAGCCGGTTCGATGGCTGGATTCACCGCGGTTGCCACCTCGTACGCAACTCACGGTCAGCCACTGATCCCGTTCTACGTGTTCTACTCGATGTTTGGCTTCCAGCGCACTGCAGACGCAGTCTGGGCAGCTACCGACCAGCTATCGCGCGGTTTCATGATTGGTGCCACCGCAGGTCGCACCACTCTTACCGGTGAAGGTCTGCAGCACGCCGATGGCCACTCGCCAGTTCTCGCTTCAACCAATACTGCGGTTGTCAGCTACGACCCTGCATACGGCTACGAAATCGGTCACATCATCCGTGCCGGTATTGAGCGCATGTACGGCGGCCAGCACGAGGACCCAAACGTTGTCTACTACCTGACCGTTTACAACGAGCCATACGTTCAGCCAGCAGAACCTGAAAATGTCGATGTTGATGGAATCCTCAAGGGTATCCACCGCATCAGCCAGAACAACGCTGGCGGCAAGAAGGCACAGATCCTCGCATCTGGTGTTGCGGTTCCTTGGGCTTACGAGGCTCAGCGCCTACTCCAGGATGACTGGGGCGTATCGGCCGACATCTGGTCGGTCACCTCGTGGACCGAGCTACGCCGCGACGGTCTAAAGCGCGACGAATACAAGTTCTTGCACCCGAACGAGCAGGTTGGCAACGCTTACCTAACCGACAAGCTCGCTGGCGCAGAAGGCCCATTCCTTGGCGTTTCGGACTACATGCACGCTGTTCCAGACATGATTCGAAACTGGGTTCCAGGCGAGTACGCCACTTTGGGTGCTGACGGCTTCGGCTTCTCGGACACTCGCGCTGCAGCACGTCGCTTCTTCAAGATCGACGGACCATCGATTGTTGTTCGTGTTCTTGAACAGCTCGTTGCTCAGGGCCAGATGGACCCGAGCGCACCTCAGATTGCAATCGACAAGTACCGTCTTCACGATGTAAACGCCGGAACCAGCGGCAACACCGGTGGCGACGCCTAAACCGAAGGAAAATCGATGATCGTAGTTGTCTGCCCTGGACAGGGTTCACAGACTCCAGGCTTCTTCACCCCATGGTTAGAGATCCCAGAGTTCCGTAGCTCAATCGAACGCCAGCAGCAGGCAAGCGGTCTAGACCTAATCGGTCACGGAACCGTAAGCGATGCTGACACCATCCGCGACACCGCAGTGGCTCAGCCACTCATCGTCAGCGCTGGTGTTGCATCCTTGGCAGCCTTGCTCGAAGGCAAGAGCATCCAGGACAGCGGCATCGCGGGTGTAGCAGGTCACTCTGTTGGTGAGATCACCGCAGCTGTGGCCGCAGGCATCTTCGACGAGGCAACCGGTATCAAGTTTGTAAACGAACGCGGTCAGGCAATGGCCAAGGCTGCAGCCCTAGAGGTTACCTCTATGGCCGCAATCCTAGGTGGCGACCAGGCTGCTGTTGAGGCAAAGCTTGCCGAACTGGGACTCGAGCCTGCCAACTACAACGGTGGCGGTCAGATTGTGGCAGCGGGAAGCACCGAAGGCATTGCAGCCCTGCAGGCTGAGCCAGTAGCAGGGACCCGCGTGATTCCACTTCAGGTTGCTGGCGCATTCCACACTCGTTACATGGCCCCTGCGGTGGCAACTTTGGACGCCTACTCGAAGACCATCGAGATTGCAGATCCAAAGGTGAAACTCTGGAGCAACAACGGCGGAAAGCTCGTCGCCGACGGCGCCAACTTCGTTGAACTTCTTGTTTCTCAGGTCAGCTCGCCTGTCCGCTGGGATCTCTGCATGAGCGAAATGGTCGCTGCCGGAGTAACCGGAATCATCGAGGTTTCTCCTGCAGGAACCCTTGCTGGTCTGGCAAAGCGCAGCATGCCTGGCATCGAAATCGTTGCACTAAAGTCACCTGAAAACCTTGAGGCGGCTCGTAACCTTATTAGCAGTCACAGCAACTAGGAGACTCATGTCGCAGCCTGTTCTAAACCAGTACGACGTCGTCAAGTACTCGCGTATCTACTCGCTAGGTGCCGCCCGCGGAGACCTAACCGTAACCAACGATGACATCGCTGGCCCGATTGACTCTTCTGACGAATGGATTCGTCAGCGCACCGGCATCATCACCCGCAAGCGTGCATCTGCCGACCGCAGTCTTATGGACATGGCAGTTGAGGCTTCGAACGAGGCAATCAAGAAAGCTGGAATTGATCCTTCCGAGATCGGTGCGGTTTTATTCAGCACCATCACTCACCCGTTCGCTACCCCATCGGCCGCGACCCTTCTAGCAGACAAAATTGGCGCTAACCCAGCACCTGCGTACGACATCTCTGCTGCATGTGCTGGCTACTGCTATGGCATCGCGCAGGCTGATGCCCTAGTCCGCTCGGGTATGGCTAAGTACGTTCTCGTTGTTGGCGGCGAGAAGCTTTCTGATTTCATCAACCCGACTGACCGAAGCATCTCGTTCCTACTGGGTGACGGCGCTGGCGCAGCAATCGTTGGCCCATCGGACTTCCCTGGCATCTCGCCTACCGTTTGGGGTTCAGACGGTTCGCACTGGGATGCAGTTAGCATGACAGGCTCATTGATTGACTTCCGCGATGGCAAGGTGGCTTGGCCAACCCTTCAGCAAGAGGGACAGACCGTGTTCCGCTGGGCCGTTTGGGAAATGGCAAAGACCGCTAAGAAGGCTCTGGAGGTTGCCGGCGTCAAGGCCGAAGACCTCAGCGCAATGGTTACCCACCAGGCGAACATTCGCATCATCGATGAGCTAGCCAAGCAGCTGAAGCTGCCTGAGAGCGTAGTGATCGCGCGCGACATCGTCTACACCGGCAACACATCGGCAGCATCTATCCCATTGGCGATGCACGCCCTGCTCGAGTCTGGCGAAGTCAAGAGCGGCGGTTTGGCTCTAGAAATTGGCTTCGGCGCGGGCCTCGCCTTCGGCGCTCAAGTAATAGTCCTCCCGTAAACTTAAACGCAGTTCCTCAACCATCTAACAAGGAGAAACAAATGGCATTTTCGCAGGCTGAAGTACTAGCTGGTCTTGCTGAGATCGTAAACGACGAGACTGGTATCGCAACCGAGTCTGTACAGCTAGAGAAGTCGTTCACCGACGACCTAGACATCGACTCGATCTCGATGATGACCATCGTTGTAAACGCAGAAGACAAGTTCGGCGTAAAGATTCCTGACGAGGAAGTTAAGAACCTAATCACCGTTGGTGACGCAGTTAACTTCATCGTTTCGGCACAGGGCTAATTCACTTGGCCGGCAAGATTGTCGTTACCGGGCTGGGAGCTACCACTCCCCTCGGTGGCGATGTCGAATCCACTTGGAAGGCGCTACTCGCCGGAGAGTCGGGCATCTCAACTATTGAGGCCGACTGGGTTGGCGAGTACGACCTACCTGTAACTTTCGCGGGTCAGGCAAAGGTAAAGGCACTCGATGTCCTTACCCCGCAGGAATGCAAGCGCCTAGATCAGTCGAGCCAGTTCGCACTTATTGCTGCGCGCGAGGCTTGGAAGGATGCCGGCACCCCTGAGGTCGCTCCTGAGCGCATTGCGGTCGAATACGCAACCGGTATCGGTGGCGTTTGGACTCTGCTAAACGCTTACGACGACCTAAAGAACCGTGGCCCTCGCCGCGTAATGCCTATGACCATCCCGATGCTGATGCCAAACGGCCCAGCTGCGGCTATTGGCATGGACATCGCGGCCCGTGGTGGCGTTCGCACCGCAGTTTCGGCTTGTGCTTCGGGCACCGAGGCAATCGCTAACGCGATCGACCGTCTTCGCACCGGCGAGGTAGACATCGTTGTGGCCGGTGGTTGTGAGGCAGGTATTCACCCGCTTCCACTTGCTGCCTTCGCATCGATGCACGCACTTTCGAAGCGCAACGACAACCCTGCAGCAGCTTCTCGTCCATACGACATCGATCGCGATGGCTTCGTAATGGGTGAAGGCGGCGGCGCTGTTGTTCTTGAGCTTGAAGAGCACGCACTGGCCCGTGGCGCAAAGATTTACGCTGAGCTTGTGAGCGGCGCTGTAACTAGCGACGCGTACCACATCACCGCACCAGACCCTGAAGGTACCGGCGCTGCCCGTGCAGTATTGCGCGCGCTAGAGCACGGCGGTCTTCAGGTCACCGATGTGGACCACATCAACGCTCACGCAACCAGCACCCCAGTTGGCGACATCGCCGAGTACACCGCGCTACGCCGTGTCTTTGGCGACCACCTAGACAAGATTGCTATTTCGGCAACCAAGTCTTCGACTGGTCACCTGCTGGGTGGCGCTGGTGCAATCGAGGCAATCTTCACCATCCTCGCGCTGCACACCCGCACTGCCCCACCAACCATCAACGTCGACAACCCAGACCCAGCTATTCCTGTGGATGTTGTCACCAGTCCACGTAACCTGGGCGATGGCGAGCTAGTTGCAATCAGCAACTCGTTCGGTTTCGGTGGACACAACGCGGTAATCGTTTTCAAGAGCTACGAGAAGTAACAAGTAGTTCAAGGCAAACTGCCGGTAGCCCAATGGGTTGCCGGCAGTTTCGTTTTAACTCCCCCGCGGCTTACTAGCATTGATGCATGCCCGAAAACACCTTCAGCTTCAGCGGCTTCCGCGATGGTCACTGCCATCCCCTCTTTGCCGCTCGAGAGGGCGTTGGGCCAAACCTAGACGACTGCACAACGGTGGCTGCAATCCAGGACCGTTTGCGCGAATACCGAGCCGCGAATCCTGCTGCCATTTGGATTGACTGCGGATCGTACGAGCACACCCTCGCGCCGGACGGGCGAATGCTCGCAACTTGGCTAGACGAGGCTGTGGACGATATCCCTGTCGTCGTTCACGCATCAGACCACCACACCATTTGGGTGAACAGCGCCGCGCTTGCGGTTGCCGGCCTCACCGATAGTGCACCGACTTTCAAGAGCGCTTCCATCGACGTGGACGCGGCTGGCAAACCCACCGGTGTGCTGCGCGAATGGGACGCCATGAGCGTCATCTATGCCCACGAACCAAAGCCAAGCATCGACTCCGATGTTGCCGCCATTGAGCGCGCGCAGGAACGCATACTCTCCCACGGCATTGTTGCAGTCCAAGAGGCCTGGATTGACCCAGGTATGCCCGAAGCCTACGTTGCCGCCGTAGAACGCGGTGTGCTCAAGATGCGCGTGAACCTGGCTCCGCGAATCGCACCGGACAGCTGGCGCAAGGACCTCGAGCAGGCCAAGGCAGCTCGGTCGCTGGTGCGCTCGGCCAGCTCGGAACTCCTAACCTGCAACACCGTGAAGATATTCATCGATGGCGTGTTCTCGTCCGGCACGGCCCTGCTCGTTGAGCCATATTGTGCGGGCGGACATGGCGATGCAATCTGGGAAACCGAGGAACTGCACGCGCTTGCTTTGGCGGCCGACTCTGCAGGCTTCCAACTACACTTCCACGCCATCGGCGATGCTGCGGTTGCCATGGCATTAGACGCGATTGACCACGTAGACCTGAGCAACGGTTTTGTGGACCGAAGGCCAGTTATCGCACACGCTGAACTCGTCAGCCCTACAGACATGGCCCGCATGCGCCGCTTCGGCGTTATCGTCTGCCAGCAGCCGGCTTGGATTCAGCGCGATGAACAGTTCGAAACCACCGAGGCGGCCATCGGGTCAGAGCGCGCCAAGCTGCTCTACCCGATCGCAAGTTTGCTGCGGGAGCGCGTGACGGTGAGTTTTGGATCGGACTGGCCTGTAAGCGACCCGAATCCGCTCAGAGGGCTCGAGAATGCGGTCAAGAGGGGCTCGGGAACCAGAACCGACCCGATAGCTGCCCATGAAGCGATAACGCCCACACAGGCCGTCTACGCCTATTCCACGGCTGCAGCCTACCAGATGGGCCAGGAGTTAGCCCTCGAGCAAGATGAAGTAGTACTTGATAGAGACATCACGGCTACCGACGCTGATATTTCTAACGCCAAAGTATTGA
>JBEEJV010000087.1:0-15596 GCA_041169005.1 Actinomycetota bacterium | reverse complement strand
TGGTCGTGGGTACCGACCCTGCGGCCGGAACTGCTGCACCGGGAACCGGCGCTATCCTCCTGATTATCAGCACCGGTCCTTAAGGTCACGGCGTGGAGTTCTTCATCGCGCTAGTTGCTCTAGGTCTGATTGCTCTAATTTGGGGAACGCAGATTGAACGGCATCTTCGCGTTGTTCGCTACGAACAGCAGCCCCTCGAGGTATTGCCTGTGGGCTCCTCCCCCATCCGGGTTCTGCATATCAGCGACTTCCACCTCGCGCCTTGGCAGAGGCGAAAGATCGCCTGGATTGCGCGCTTGGCGCGGCTGGAAGTTGACCTCGTTGTAGACACCGGAGACAACCTTGGCCACCGAGATGCCATCGATCCGGTCCTTATTGCCCTAGGAGGCCTCTCAGACCGCCCAGGAGCGTTTGTAAACGGTTCGAACGACTACTTTGCACCCAAGCCACGAAACCCGCTCAGCTACCTTCGTGCGCCTTCGGAGCGCACCTCAGACATTCCTCTTGATACAAATCGACTAAATAGCGGTTTTGAGCGATTCGGCTGGCTAAATGTGAATAACCGCGGCGGTGTAGCAACTGTGAATGGTGTCCGCATCGGGTTTGTAGGTATCGACGACATGCACGATGGTCTAGCCGACCTGAGCTCGATTGAACGCACCAAAGCAGATCTTGGCTCCGTTGACTTGCACATCGGAGTGAGCCACGCGCCTTATTTGGATGCGATTAACGCATTCAATGATGCGGAGATTCCGGTGCTTTTCGCGGGCCACACTCACGGCGGCCAGGTTTGCATACCTGGCTATGGGGCTATCGTTACCAACTGCGACCTGCCGTCTAAGGCTGCGCGAGGTTTGAGCAGTTGGAGCCGAAACGGTCACCAGCTTTGGCTCAATGTTTGTGCCGGACTCGGCCATTCAATCTATGCACCGGTGCGCTTCGCCTGTCGTCCTGAAGTGCGGGTTGTGACTTTGGTTGCTAAGAGCGCCTAGGCGCACGCCGGCAGCTCAGTCTTTGGGTTTTAGCCCAGCGCCCAAGCCTTAGGGCCAAGAACGATGAAGTGCTTTTCCTTGTTTTCGCAACGAGCGGTGTCAACAGCGACGAAGCAAGTGAAACCTGACGCACTGATCTGCTGCCCATCCTGCAAGGTCAAAGCCCCAGTTGGGTCTGTGAATGTACTGCCCAGGCAAGGGAAGAACGCCTCAGGCGAACCATCCTCTGGTGCAGTTGCCTTTAGTTCAACCTGGTACCCGTACGAGAAGTCGCAGGTATCTGGAACGGGGATTGGTGCGTACTGAGTCGAAACTTCGTTTTGCTCACAGATTGCGAGGCCAAAGTCTGGGCTGATTGTGCACCAGGTAGGGCCATTTCCAACCTTGAATACGAAGTCGCCGCTTTCCATCTTGAAAGCTGCAGGTTCGACGTTAATGACCGAGTCTGGAGCCTTCTGTGGAATCAAAGCTGGATCGATCGTCGGAACCTCAGATGACGATGTTGGCGCGGCTGTGTCAGTGCCCCCCGGCGTGCATCCGGAAACACCGAATGCGATTACTGCTGCCAAAAGAATGGCACTTACTCTACGCATGTTTTTAGGCTACTCCCCTGCAAATGAAAAACCCCGCGACACCCTAGGAGCGCCGCGAGGTTCTTCAGTTGAAAGTCTTAGAACTCTTTGGCTACTAGCTCTGCGATTTCGTAAGTGTTCAGAGCAGCACCCTTGCGTAGGTTGTCTCCCACAACGAACAGCTCGATGCTGTTGTCGAAGTCGAGCGCCTGGCGGATACGGCCAACAAAAGTAGGGTCCTGTCCCGCAACCATGTTTGGGGTTGGGTACTGGTTGTTTGCTGGGTCGTCTACAACCTTGATGGTTGGCTGCTGGCTCAACACGTCGCGAACCTCATCTGGGGTTAGCGGGTTGGCGAAGGTGGCGTGAACAGTTAGCGAGTGCGCAACCTGAACAGGAACACGAACACAGCTTGCTGCAACCTTAAGGTCTGAGATGCCTAGAATCTTGCGGCTTTCGTCGCGAACCTTGAGCTCCTCAGATGAGTGGCCGCCGGCCTTCAACGATCCCGCGAAAGGAATAACGTTTAGCGCGATTGGGTGTGCCCATGGCGAAGTGCTGAGGTCGTTTCCTGCTGCGCTAAGTGCGCCACGCACGTCGTCGGTGTTGGTACCGAGCGAAGCGTCCTTGCCGACAACTGCGAGTTCCGATGCGAGCTCGTCGATGCCCGCGGCACCAGCACCAGAAACTGCCTGGTAGCTCGAAACTACAAGTTCCTTAAGGGTCCACTTGTTGTGAAGAGCACCCATCGCAGCCATCATGGTCAAGGTGGTGCAGTTAGGGTTCGAGATGATACCTAGTGGGCGGTTCTTCGCCTTCTCTGGGTTTACCTCAGGAACGACTAGCGGGACGTCTGGGTTCATGCGGAATGCGCCCGAGTTGTCCACTGCAACCGCGCCGCGCTCAGCAGCGATCGGAGCCCAAACTTCCGAAACCTCGTCTGGGACGTCGAACATTGCAATGTCGATGCCATCGAAAGCTTCTGGCGAAAGTGCAACAACGGTGAGCTCTTCACCGTGAACGGTAATCTTCTTGCCAGCCGAGCGTGGGCTAGCGATAAGGCGAATCTCGCCCCAGATGTTTTCACGGCTGTTGATGATGCCAATCATTACGGTACCTACTGCACCGGTTGCACCTACAAGTGCGAGATTTGGCTTACGGCTCATGTTGCTGCTCCTTATTTTCTAAAAGAGTGGTTGAAAGTTTTTTAGCGACCGGTTCCGGCGTAAACGACTGCTTCGATGTCGCTGTCCAGACCGAATGCGGTGTGAACTGCGCGCGCTGCGTCGTCTAGCTGCTTGCTGCTGGTGATTACCGAAATGCGAATCTCCGAGGTGGAGATCATCTCGATGTTGATGCCAGCATCCGCAAGAGCCTTGAAGAGGGTTGCCGAAACGCCAGAGTGGGTACGCATACCTGCACCGACGATGCTTAGCTTGCCGATGTCTGCATCCTGCTCTAGTTCGCGGTAGCCGATTTCCGACTTAGCCGCGTCAAGAACGCCAGCAACTCGGCCCAGATCTGCAAGTGGCAAAGTGAACGAAATGTCACTCACTCGGTCGGTTACGTCCGAGCCAGTTGGGGTGTTCTGAACAATCATGTCGATGTTCGAGTCTGCCTCTGCAACAACCTTGAACAGCTCGGCTGCCTTACCTGGTAGGTCTGGGATACCGATAACGGTGATCTTTGCCTGGCCCTTGTCGGCGGCAACACCGGATACTACTGGCTCTTCCACTTTCGCTCCTTGTGGCTTTGAAGAATAAACGATGGTTCCTGGGTCTGCGCTGAAGGTTGAACGTACGCGAAGGTCAACGTTGTGACGGCGCGCGTATTCAACAGCGCGGATGTGAAGAATCTTGGCTCCAGCTGCGGCGAGTTCAAGCATCGATTCGATGTCGATCTCGTCTAGCTTCTTTGCAGCAGGGATCATTCGAGGGTCTGCGGTGTAAACGCCATCCACGTCCGAGTAGATTTCGCAAACATCGGCGTCAAGGGCGGCAGCTAGAGCAACTGCGGTGGTGTCAGAGCCACCACGACCAAGAGTGGTGATGTCCTTGCTGTCCTTGTTGAAGCCCTGGAAGCCAGCAACGATGGCGATGTCGCCCTCGTCCAAAGCTTCCTTGATGCGAGTTGGGGTGACCTCTGCAATTCGTGCGTCGCCGTGCTTGTTGCTGGTCATGATTCCAGCCTGCGAACCAGTGAACGAGCGGCTCTTTGCGCCCTGAGCGTTGATGGCGATGGCTAGAAGAGCCATCGAGATGCGCTCACCCGAGGTGAGAAGCATGTCCATCTCGCGAGGAGCTGCGTATGGGTCGTGCGCAACCGACTGCGCTAGATCAATCAGTTCGTCGGTGGTGTCGCCCATGGCTGAAACCACTACACAAACCTGGTTGCCGGCCTTTTGAGTTTCAATAACTCGACGAGCAACGTGCTTAATCTTGGCGGCGTCGCCTACTGACGAGCCACCAAACTTCTGCACGATTAGGGCCAAGGCTCTACTCCTTGAAGATAAAGGGAAACGCCTGAAAAGTAACAGGCAGATAACTTATCAAGTTTAGCCCAAAAGGGAGGGTGGCCAAAAGCCTATTTGACGATGCGTCGGCCTTCGAATGCGCGACCTAGAGTCACTTCATCCGCGTACTCGAGGTCTCCACCAACAGGGAGGCCACTTGCTAGACGACTCACAGTTATTCCTAGAGGTGCAAGCATGCGGGTGAGGTAGGTTGCAGTTGCCTCACCCTCGAGGTTTGGGTCGGTTGCGATGATGACTTCTGCGATGCTTGGGTCGCCCAGGCGTTGCATGAGTTCTTTGATGCGAAGGTTGTCTGGACCGATGCCCTCGATCGGGCTGATTGCGCCACCGAGTACGTGATACAGACCACGGAATTCGCGGGTTCGCTCGATTGCTTGGACGTCTTTGGATTCTTCAACCACACAGATGATGGTCTGGTTGCGACGAGCGTCACGGCAGATGTTGCAACGATCTTCTTCGGTGACGTTGTAGCAAATCTCGCAGAACTTTACGCGTTCCTTGACTTCTAGCAAAACCTGAGCGAGCTTCTTCGGCTGGTCGTCGTCGGCCTGGAGAAGGTAGAAAGCAATGCGCTGGGCGCTCTTAGGCCCAACACCTGGCAAACGGCCAAGCTCGTCGATTAGCTCTTGTACTACACCCTCGTACATTAACGACCCGACTTCGAGTCATCGACTGGCTTCGCGCCAAGGATTTCGCGCAGCAGTGGCTCGCCATAGCTCGCACCCTGGTGAACCTTGCCCACTCGGCTTTCAGATTCTTCTGCGGCTGTCTTAGGAGCTGGCGGTGCCGGCTCCTTCATCTGAGGAACGGTTGCAACTTCGGCCGGAAGTTCTGGCTCTTCAGCTTCCGGAGCCACTTCTTCGGCAGGTGCAGACGCAGCGGCGGGAGCTACCGCAGGGATTGAGGTCGCAGGAGCCGGGGCTGGCATTGATGGGATTGCCGGCCCAGGAGCAGGCATGGAAGGCAACGAGCTAGTTACCTTTGGTGCCGCTGCCTTTACGGTCGCACGGAACTGCGGGTTGATACCCAAAACGTCTTGGATTGCCTGACGCAAGTGCCCAGGAGCACCGGAAGCCTTCTTGAAGGTCTCGCTGTCGTTGGCGGTGTCGAACTCCAAGGCCAAAATGTTCTCGTCGAAGCTTGCAGCCTTTAGGTTCTGAGCAAGTGCCCACGACGGGCGCGAGATCTCAGCAAGCGCCTTGAGGACAGCCGGCCACTGGCGCTGAATCTGAGAGATGTCTAGTTCAGCAATGACAGGAATGCTTTGCGTTACCGGTGCTGCAGGTGCAGGGCTAGCTGGCGCAGATGCAGCCGGCGACGATGCAGGCATCGAAGGCGCTCCCGCAGGCACAACTGGCGCGGTTAAAGGCGCAGATGCTACTCGAACAACTGGAGGTGCTGCAGAAACTGCGACAGCCGGAGCATCGCCCTCGGTAGCCATGCCAATGCGGCGCTCTAGGCGTTCGATGCGCGCGAGCGAACCGATTTCAGATCGGTCTGCTGATGGAACGAGCATCTTGGCACACATGAGCTCGAGGTGAATCTTCGGGCTGGTAGCGCCTGACATTTCACTGAGGGATTCCGCGATGGTGTTGGTTGCGTGAGTGAGTTCGGCAAGGCCGAACTTGTAAGCCTGCTGAACCATCTTGTCGATTTCGTCCGCGGCAATGCCGCGAAGAACGCCCTTGGCGTTCTCTCCCGTCGAAATGACGATGATTAGGTTACGCATGTGCTCGAGCAGGTCTTCGACGAAACGGCGAGGGTCCTGACCGGTCTGGATTACCTTGTCTACTGCTGCAAACACCGCACCTGAGTCGTGGTCGGCCAAGGCATCAACCACGCTATCGAGAAGCTCATTGTGGGTGTATCCAAGCAACGCGACAGCAAGTTCGTATTCCACTTTTGCGCCGTCTGAGCCAGCGATTAGCTGGTCTAGCAAAGACAGGGAGTCGCGAACAGAGCCGCCACCTGAGCGAACCACAAGCGAAAGAACGCCCGGAGCAACCTCAACGCCTTCTGACTCGCAAAGAGCCTCGAGGTATTCGAGCATCTGCGCAGGCGGCACCAAACGGAATGGATAGTGGTGAGTGCGCGAGCGAATGGTTCCGATGACCTTTTCAGGTTCGGTAGTAGCAAAGATGAACTTGATGTGGGCTGGTGGCTCTTCCACAATCTTGAGAAGGGCGTTGAAGCCCTGAGTGGTCACCATGTGGGCTTCATCGAGGATGAAAATCTTGAAGCGGTCTCGCACGGGGGCGAAAATTGCGCGTTCACGCAGATCGCGTGCATCGTCAACGCCGTTGTGGCTTGCGGCGTCGATCTCGACCACGTCTAGTGAACCGCCACCATCGCGACTTAGTTCAACACAGGAAGGGCAAACGCCACACGGAGTATCGGTTGGGCCCTCTGCACAGTTGAGGCAACGAGCGAGGATTCGAGCGGAAGTGGTCTTACCGCATCCGCGAGGACCGGAGAAGAGATAGGCGTGGTTTACGCGGTCTGTGCGCAGGGCCGTCATCAACGGCGTAGTGACCTGCGTCTGGCCGATAAGTTCGGCAAAAGTTTCTGGCCTGTAACGGCGATAGAGAGCGGTAACCACGATTAGAGCCTACCTTCCACCTCAGACAATTAAGAGAACTCCCCGCACACCCGCCAGAGCCCAGTTACCCTTGCTATCTTTCGATCCTGGGGGAGTTGGCCGAGGTGACGCCGCACGGGGAGTCCGTAGGTAATTCTACCGCAGGTCTACAAGCGACTAAACTCTTAAAGGTTGTGCTGTCGGGGAACGAAAGTCCCCCGCACTCACACAGAGGAGAATTCGCCTAGTGGCCTATGGCGCACGCTTGGAAAGCGTGTTGGGTGCAAGCCCTCAAGGGTTCGAATCCCTTATTCTCCGCACGACAAGCCCTCAGGAAACACTGGGGGCTTTCGCGATTTCAATGCCAAGATGAAGGCATGAGCACAAAAATTCTTGGCCTTCGAACCGTAATCTACCCAGTTTCCAACCTTGCTGAATCCAAAGCCTATTGGGTCAAGTTGCTCGGCATCGAACCGTATTTCGATCAACCGTTTTACGTTGGATTCGAAGTCGGTGGCTACGAACTTGGGCTTCTACCTGATGCCAACCCAGAAGACGGTTCGACCACGTACTGGGGAGTTGCCAACGTCCAAGAGGCGATGGCTGAAGCAATTTCCCTCGGCGCTGCCGAGTACGTACCTGCAACTGAGGTTGGCGACGGGATCACCACCGGAACAGTTCGATTGCCAGATGGGTCGCTTGTTGGTTTCATCGAAAACCCACACTTCAAACTCGGATAATCCTCGAACTCGGGGCGCATCCTGAGGCCTCGCCGCATCGATGGGAAGTAGCTTCCACATCGAAGAACGCTACAAAGTCATGAAATAAAACAGAGGCACAATCGATTCCCTAATGTGCACCTTCATCCGCGCATTGATTGGATCAGCATGGCCGCCAACACCACAAACATCGACTTCAACGGACTCATCGACGAGCTCAAGAACTTCGCAAAAGTCAAGTTGAGCGACCTCGGTGCGCGACGCCCTGCCGGCGCACCTGATGACTCTAAGGTTGCTACCGCGATTATGGTCGCCCTCGATGGCGGAGATAAGAACCTACAGCAACTCGCCCAGAGTATTTCGCTGGCTAGTGGCGGTGCCTGGAACCCTTCAGTCGGAATTCTTCAGAAGGCAATCGGAAGCCTCACCGATGATGGCATCGTAAGCGCAACCACCGATGGTGACCGCAAGGTTTACAGCCTCACCAAGAAAGGCCGCAAAGCTCTTGAGGTAGCAAAGAAAGACCAGACCGAGAGCGAGCCGGCGGACGGCGCTGATTCGGCTTCAAGTGGATCACGAACCGCTTGGCTGGCTTGCCACCCGCAATTCCTTGTTGCCGCTTCCAAACTCGGTCCAGCACTACTAGACATCGCACAGACCGGCACCCGGGAGCAGCAGAGCAAGGCAGCAGCAGCGCTTGAACAGACACGATACGAACTGCACCGAATTCTGGCTAACAACTCGTAATGACCTACGTCTCCCCAACCTCGACCCCCAAGGCTCTAAAAGCCCGCTATCGACGGATATTGCGTTTTGCATCGCAGGCGCTGGCGCAGACCTGGTGGTTTGAGCTCGCCCTCCCTCAGCTTGGCCTGAGCAACTTAGCCGCAAAAGGTCGTGTGCGTCGCTTGAAGAAGCAGGCACGCAAGTTCCACGATCTAGCCGCCGACCTCGGCGGCCTGATGGTCAAAGTTGGCCAGTTCTTGTCGTCACGCCTCGATGTATTGCCTGAAGAAATCACCAACGAGCTGAAGGGGCTTCAAGACGAGGTGGCTCCCGAACCTTTCGAAGCGATCATCGAGAGCATCGAACGCGAAATCGGCATGCCAGCCTCGGTTGCCTTCGCCTCCATTTCAACTGAACCTATCGCGGCCGCATCCCTAGGTCAGGCCTACCGAGCCACGCTCTCCCCTGGGCTCGCTGCAGACCTTGGGAAGACCGATGTGATCGTTAAGGTGTTACGCCCCGGCATCGAAGACATTGTTGAAGTTGACCTGAGAGCGCTTCGCAAGGTTGGCGTTTGGCTCTCACGCGTCAAATTGGTTTCGCGCCGCACAGATGCTCCGGCCATCGTCGAAGAATTCGCGACCATAACGCTTCAAGAGGTTGACTACCTTCACGAGGCACAAAACCTGGAACGATTCGCCAGCGATTTCGCGGGCGACCCGCGCATAGCGACGCCGGCTGTAATCTGGGAACGCAGCGCCCGGCGAGTGCTAACGCTCAGTGACGTCAGCGCAATCAAGATCAGCGACGTTGATGGACTGATCGGCGCGGGCATCGACCCGAATGCGGTTGCAGCCGAACTTGCGCGAGCTGCATTCGAGCAATTCTTCGTTACCGGTTTCTTCCACGCAGATCCTCATCCCGGAAACATATTTGTGTCTCTGCCGCCAGAGGGCTCCGATGTCGAATTCGTTTTGACGTTCATTGACTTTGGCATGATGGGCGAACTCACCGATCAAATGCGCAACAACCTGCAGCGATTCTTGTTCGCTGTCGCAGCCAGAGACGCCCGAGCCTGGGTCGACGCTTGCCAGCGTCTTGGAGTATTGCTTCCCTCTGCTGACTCCGTTGTTCTCGAAGAGGCAGTCTCCAAGCTCTTCGATCGTTTTGGCGGTGTTCGGGTTGGCGAATTGGTTCAGACGGATCCCGCAGAATTGCGGGACTTTGCCATCCAGTTCAGCGACATTATTCGTACGCTGCCATTCCAACTTCCAAACGACTTCCTTTTCCTGATTCGGGCTCTATCGCTCATCTCCGGAGTCACCAGCGAACTGAACCGTGATTTCAATATTTGGGACGCCGTGGACCCATTTGCGCGCAGTTTGCTAAACGGCAGCGGTTCGAGTGTTTTGAAGCGTCTGGGTAACGATGCACTAACAACAGCTAACACTTTGGCTCGAATGCCCGCTCGGCTTGACGAACTCTTAACCCGCGCAGAGCGCGGCGAGCTAGTGGTTCGAAACCCACAGCTCGAGCGCCGCATGCGTTCGCTAGATTCAAGCGTGCGACGAGGCACCTCAGCCATTGTGTTCGCGACCCTATTGCTGGCTGGCGTCATGTTGCTCGACCGCAACGAGACCCTCAGCTACTGGTTAATGGGAGGCTCGGCAATTCCGATGCTGCACGCACTCGGATTCGGGCGCTTGCGTAAATAGTTCTTACCGAGACTGCTGCTGGCTAGGCAGTCTTGCTAACCTCGGCCAGGAAATCCAGGAATCGCTGAGGCTCAGCACCAAGAGGTTGATTGTCTTCATCTCGCACGCCCTCAACCTGCCCTAGCGGATCAGCTTCGAGCGGTCCCCACACATCGTCCAGGTTGGCCTGTTCTGCGCCAGGACCTGTAATGAGCTCAAAGGTCTTTCGGTTTGCCGACGGTGAAGTAAGCGATTCAACTAGGACGCGGGCAATCTGTGCGCGGCCAATTCCAACTTCGCTAGGCGATGAATATCTGAAGCCATCACCTTGGAGCATCACAAGTTTCTGGCTAGCTGGGCTGTCGTAATCGAACCATCCCGGGCGAACGATTGTGTATTCGTTTCCACTTGCACGAACCAGTCTTTCGCTGCGGCGCTTCCAGGCTCCGCTCTGAGTTGAGCGACTGTAGGAACTGCTCAGGTCTGTGATTCCGATTGCGGTCATCAGTGCAATTCGAACTTTGCGGCCACCTAAAGCAGCCAAAGTGTTTGCAACCGCGCCGTAGTTCACCGTTTCAGACAAGTCAGGCGTTGGCGATGGGGCACCGTGAGTAAACACGACTGCCTCGACCCCCTCCAGTGCAGATTTCAGGTCGTCCGAACTGGTTAGGTCGCCGATTTGAATTTCCGCCGCAGGGTTTAAACCTCGCGCTTTTGCAGCCGACCTAACCAAGGCCCTAACGTCGTGCCCATTGCGAATGGCATAGTCAACTACTAGCTCGCCAATGCTTCCATTGGCGCCGATGACCAAAACTTTCACGGTTTACCTCCCCGCGGCGCGAAAACGCCTAGTGAACTACGCCCTTTTCATTGCGGAGCGAGATTAGACCCAGGGCTACTGCCATCACGATCAAAATCGACATGAAGGTTGTAACGCCGGTAACGTCGAGCCCAAAGATGACGCTTGTGAGCGGCGCAGCAACTGCACCGAAGATCGAGTTGGAGAAACCTAGAAGGCCGGCAGCGGTTCCGGCTCGCTCACCGTGGTCGCGCATCGCAAGACCCATGATGTTAGCCATGATGAATCCGTTTGCAGAGATTGCAAGTGCGAAACCGACAAGCGTTAGTGGCAACGAATGGATTCCAAGCATCGCTGTAACTGACATGAATATTGCCGCCAATAGTGACTGCGACAAACCGTAGCGGAGCATCTTGATACTAGCCACGCGCTTTAGGAACCATCGGTTGATTGAGTTTGCAGAGAACATGATGATTGTCACCGAGGCAAAGGCGAATGTGTACTGGGTGGGAGTGAGGTGGTACTCCCCCTCCAGCGAGAATGGAGCGCCAGCGATAAATACACAAACCATTCCGAAAAGAAGACCGCTTGTGAGACCCAAGGCAACGAAGCGTCTGTCCCGGATTACCGAACCCCAAGAGGCAAAAGTTGCTTTGAAACTGAGCTGGCTTCGGTTTGCTGGGTCGAGCGATTCTGGCATGAGCCAGGCTGCCATTCCCAAGACCGCAGCGCCCAAGATTACTAGGAAGATGAACACTACGTGCCAGTCTCCAAGCAGCAGAAGCTGTCCTCCCACAAGCGGCGCCACTACAGGAGCGAGGCTGGAAATTGCAGCCTGCGTTGAGTAGAGGCGGGAAGCGTTTTGCCCAGCAGCAATGTCACGAATGAAGGCATTGTTGATAACGAACCCCGCGGCAGCCGAGAAACCTAGGATGAATCGCGCGATGATCATCCATTCGACTGTGGTTGCCGTGAGACAGCCGACGGCAGCGAATACAAAAACGGTTAGCGCGATAAGCAGCGGGCGACGACGGCCAAGCGCATCGATGAGCGGACCAACGAACAACTGTCCTGCAGCCATACCCATAAGGCTCGCGGTGATGGTGAGCTGAACCATGGTGTCGGTCGCGTGCATAAAAATCATGAGCGCAGGAAGTGCCGGCAGGTAGGTGTCGAACTGGAATGGGCCCAGCGATGCAATTAATGAAAGCGTCGCTGTTTGACGCTTATTGATTCTCGGCATGCTTACTCCCAACCGGTTTTGAACTTGTGATTATTCCAACCTAAACCAAAATCCACTCATTTGAATGGTTTTTAGTGGTGTTTTGGGGATACTTCTAGACTCCCCTTAGAATCCACGATGCAGCAGGATGCGCCATCGATAAGCATGAACAAACCATTAACTTTGCCGCCCAGGTCAGGCAATGACATCTAAAATTGTTCCGTATCCTCAGGAGTGACCTTGCAAAATCTGGCCAAAGCAGCATCCGCCGAGTTCTTCGGGACTTGTGCACTGGTTTGCGTAGTTGTTGGCTCAGGCATAATGGGCGCTTCCGTATCGCAAGATTCCGGCGTCGCCCTCATTATTAACGCACTTTCGACCATTCTCACCCTGGCGTTACTTATTTACGTTGTTGGCCCCATAAGCGGCGCTCATTTCAACCCAATCGTGACACTTGTTTCAGCGCTCGAAAACAAGACTTCCACTTCCCGAGTTATTACCTATGTCACCGCTCAGGTTGCAGGCGCAATAGCAGGAGCTCTAATCGCAAATGTCATGTTTAATCTTCCAATAGCCCAGGTTTCAAGCCACGTGCGCGTCAGCCCCGGAACGCTGATCGGAGAAGCATTGGCAACAGCCGGTCTTATAGTCGTTATTAACACATTCCTCTCGCGCCAACGAGTCGACTTGCTACCAGTAGCGGTAGCTGCCTGGATTGGTTCGGCCTACTTCTTCACCTCCTCAACATCATTCGCCAACCCAGCCGTCACAATCGGAAGAGTCTTCACGGACACTTTCGCTGGCATTGCGCCTGGCTCAGTTTTACCTTTCATCTCGGCTCAGATCATCGGAGCCCTAATAGGCATGCTTGCAGTAAGAGGAATCGCAAATGGCAAATAAAACTCCGTCAGTTCTATTCGTATGCGTGCACAACGCAGGCAAATCACAGATGGCAGCCGCGCTAATGCGCGCAAAGGCTGGAGACAAGGTCACCGTGCTTTCTGGTGGCACAAATTACGGAGACAATTTGAATCGCGAGGCGCAGTTGGCCGTGGCCGAACTGGGCGTTTCAATGGATGGCGAATATCCCAAAGGCGTTACAGACGACGTATTTATGTCGGTCGATCGCATCGTGATCTTGGGAAACGAAGCCAAGCTCGCGCCTCGTGCCGGTATGGCCGGAACCATCGAAACTTGGCTGACCCCAGAGCCCGGTCTTGAAGCAGGCGACAAGCTTGCGCAGACCAGAATTGTGCGCGACGACATCGTCGAGCGGGTAGACAAACTCTTCGAAGAACTAACCAAGTAGGAAACTGAATGTCCGAGAAAAAAGCAACCGTACTATTCGTATGCATTCACAATGCTGGCCGCTCACAGATGGCTTCAGGTTACCTGCAGCACCTAGCGGGCGACCGCGTGCAGGTTCTCTCTGCTGGAACAGAGCCTAAAAACGAGATCAACCCATCCGCGATTGCAGCGATGGCCGAAGAAGGCATCGATATTGCCAACAACAGCCCTAAGGTTCTAACCACGGAGGCCGTACAGGAATCCGACTACGTGATCACCATGGGCTGCGGCGACAAGTGCCCTTACTTCCCAGGAAAGACCTACCTGGACTGGCCTCTAAACGACCCAGCCGGCAAGGGTGTCGAAGACGTTCGCCCAATCCGCGACGAAATCCGCGTGAAGGTCGAAGCCCTCATCGCGGAAATCGACGCGAAGTTCTAGCGGTACAGTCTGGTTTAGTTGGCGTTGGTTAGCAGCGGAGCCAAGACTCCAGAGAATACCTGCCAAGCCAAACCAGTCTTAGCAACCAAGCTCAAGGTGATGTAAGAGCGCTCACCCTGAAGGTAGTTGCGCCACTTTCCAACCTGCTTGTACTGCAGCCACTGGTTTACTGCGAAGGTGTTGAAGGCAACGAAAATCGACACCATAATTCCGATGACAAATCCCGGAACCTCGGCATCGTTGGTTGAGCCCGGCTGGATTACTTCGATAAATACGCTGAACCAAGGCACAATTCCAACCATCGATCCGAAGATAAATGGAAGCAGCTTGCCGTTGCCTGGAACTTCGTACTTTTCTTGAAGAGCGCCAAAAAGGATCATCGCTGCGTTTAGCGCAAAGATTGCGAACAGTGCGTTGATGTCTGTGATGCCGGTCAACTGCGCAATCAGGAAGATCATAATCGACGCGCTCAGCGAGTATTCAAACCAGCGGAAGTAGTTGTGGTTCTTGAGCAAACCAGCCTTGTAGCGCTCAAAGAACATCGGGCTTGAAATGAGGAAATGGAACAGAGCACTGAGCCCAAGGAACCCGACGAGCCCATATCCCATGTTTACGTTGAAAAGTTTTACGTGCTCTGCTGGAATCGGTGAACCTGGAGGGCCCGCCATGTAGTCGATGGTGACCGGGAACTCTGCCTGCGCCTTCAGCGCAACGATTATGGCGATCATTCCAATCGCCTGAGCCAGGTGCGCAACACCAGCAACGATGTTGTAGGTGCGGAGACGGCGGATCTGCGTCTCGGTGTCTCTGACTTGCTTTGCCATTTTGCTCTCCCTTGAGTCGAGGTGCTTTCCTCGATTACCTGAAGCCTAGCGGCACAGAGTTTATTCCCGTAAGGCAGCCGTGAACCCCTGTCCCCTTGTTAGGCTCAACAGGTAAAAGACCGCCGATGGAGGCCAGAGTGGGCTACAAAGTTGATTTTGTGAATGTCTCGACCGTGGGAGTCGAAAGCTCTCCGGTTGCGGAAGCCCTAGCGGGTCTGCGCGCCAATGAAGCGCGATATTTCCACAACAAATACAAAGCTGACTTCGTCGTTGAGCCAGCGGCCGAGGCAAATGTGTTGGTGGAATACGTGGCGGAAGTGCTGCGCGAACGCGCCATTGTGATCGCATCAAAACCTCTAGAAGCGACTGAACTGCTCGTGGATGGAATCCGTTGGACTTACGTTTTCTACGAGAGTGGGCTCGCGATAAACGTGCTTTACACGCTCGAGGATGCTGGCAAGCGCGCAGTCGGCTTCAAGCTTTCAATGGGCATGGAGGTGCCTGAGGAACTGGCATCAAAGTTCAAGTTTGCCCGCCAGAAGTCGAAACTTGCTGGCGAAATCAGAGGCTCGTTCTTCGTGATCAAGGGCGAATACAGCCACGCCTAATCGGCCAGAGAGACTCGCGCTAGTTCGTTCGAATGCCCAACAGGTACTGTCCGCCACCCTCGGTTACCTGAACCGTGAAGTCGGCATCCGGAGCCAAACGAGTAAGGCGATCGGCTAGCCACTCCTGCGCCAGCTTGGCGTCTTCCGCGCTTGGGCATCGCCCAACTACCTCTCGGCCGCCTTTACGGCTCAAGCGCTCAACGCTTTCGTATATTGGCGCCGGCTCAGCAATCAGCAAAGACGGATCCCAAGGCACAACTGGTGCGCGCTTGCCCTTCATGGTGTTGCACTGACGGTGCGCCAGGCGCTCGGTAACCGCCGAACCCTTCTTGGCCTTCGCCGCTGCAAAGCTGTCCACGCTCGGGCCAAGGTCTGAATTCACCGAGGCATCTGGATCTACCGGGGTGTCGCACAACCAGCAGCGCCAGCCATCGCGTGCGCCAACTTCGTTCAAATCGCTCATGGAACCAAGGCTACCGTCGCAACTTAGAGCGCGCGGTCCGCGTCCATAACCTTTGCCCAGGCGGCAACAAAGTCGGCCACAAAGCGTTGCTGGTTGTCCTCCTGCGCATAGAACTCCGCATAGGCACGAAGGATCGAG
>JBEEJV010000086.1:0-2500 GCA_041169005.1 Actinomycetota bacterium | reverse complement strand
GGCCTTGGAGACGAACTTGTTGACCCAGCGGTTGCAAAGGACCTCGCTCGTCAGTGTGCACTGAACGCTCTGGCTGCAGCGAAGTCTGTCATCGGAGATCTAGACCGCATTACCCGCATCGTAAAGGTTGTTGGCTTTGTGTCGTCTGTTCCTGAATTCACTGGACAGCCTGGCGTAATCAATGGCGCCAGCGAATTCCTAGGAGAAGTCTTTGGAGAAGCCGGAATTCACGCACGCAGCGCAGTTGGCGTTCCAGTTCTTCCGCTCGATTCGGCAGTAGAAGTTGAGTTGATCGCAGAGTTCAAGTAACTCGTATTGCACGTAAAGCAAAAGCTGCCCAAACCTCGGTCTGGGCAGCTTTTGTTTTTAGCTTGGAGAGTTTTCGTTATAGGTTTTTAGTCCTCGCTAGGGCCAGCAGCCAACTTGCCTGTAATCAGGCTCATCACTCCTACATCGGCGAGCGTTGTTGTGTCGCCGATGTCTCGCTGTTCAGCGACATCTCGGAGTAGTCGTCGCATAATCTTGCCGCTGCTGGTCTTCGGAAGTTCTGGAACGACCATGATCTGGCGCGGCTTAGCGATTGGGCCAATCTCCTTAGCTACGTGATTGCGCAGCACGTTATTGACGTTTGCATCATCGCCGGCCTCAGCCACCTTGTCGGTGCGAAGAATCACGAACGCTACTGGGGTCTGGCCCGTTAGTTCATCCGTGGCGCCAACTACGGCTGCCTCGGCCACCCAAGGATGTGCGACCAGTGCGGACTCGAGTTCTGCGGTGCTTAGGCGGTGACCCGAGACGTTCATAACATCGTCTACACGGCCGAGAACCCAGAGGTCGCCATCGTCATCGAGTTTGGCTCCGTCCCCGGCGAAGTAGCGGCTAGGGAAGCGGCTCCAGTATCCCTCTTTGTAGCGGTCTGGGTTCTTCCAAATTCCGCGTAGCATCGAAGGCCATGGCTCGGTGATCACCAGGTAGCCACCGTGACCCGGCTCGAGAGCGCGGCCATCGTCGTTGACAACCGCCATTTCGATGCCAGGGAGCGCAACCTGTGCTGAACCAGGCTTGAGTGTGGTTAGTCCCGGAAGCGGACTGATCATGATGGCACCGGTTTCGGTCTGCCACCAGGTGTCGACAATCGGGCACTTTCCACCGCCGATAACGTCGCGGTACCACATCCATGCCTCAGGGTTGATTGGTTCGCCGACCGAGCCGAGCACACGCAGACTCTTTAGATTGAACTTGTCTGGAACTGCGCGACCCTGCTTCATGAACGAGCGGATGGCGGTAGGTGCAGTGTAGAAAATGCTGACACCGTACTTTTCGATAATTTCCCACCAACGACCGGCGTGCGGGCTATCTGGAGTGCCTTCATAGATGACTTGAGTTGCTCCGTTGGCAAGTGGTCCATAGACAACGTAGCTGTGACCAGTAATCCAGCCGACGTCTGCGGTGCACCAGTAAACGTCAGTATCTGGGTGAAGATCAAACACATTGCGGTGTGTGTATGAGGCCTGGGTCAGGTAGCCGCCCGAGGTGTGCAGAATTCCCTTAGGTTTACCGGTGGTTCCGGAAGTGTAGAGGATGAACAGCGGATTTTCGGCCTCGAAAGGCTGGGCTTCGTGCTCAGGGCTGGCCGCGTCAAGAGCATCGTGCCACCAGGTGTCTATCGATGGGTTGAAGGCTGTCTCTTGGCCGGTGCGCTTAACCACTAGTACGTTCTTGACGCTCGGGCACTTGTTATCCGCTAGGGCCTCGTCAACGGCTGGCTTGAGGGCGCTCGCGGCACCACGGCGGAACCCACCATCGGCGGTAATTACAAGCTTCGCGCTTGCGTCCTCGATGCGCGTGTGGAGTGCCTCTGCGCTAAATCCGCCAAATACAACGGAGTGGATCGCGCCTAAACGTGCTACGGCCAACATTGCGATGGCGGCCTCGGCAATCATCGGAAGATAGATCGCCACGACATCACCCTTGCCGACGCCCATCGCGGAAATCGCATTTGCGGCGCGCTTAACCTCGGTGGTCAGTTCGGCGTAGGTGTAACTGCGGGAGTCGCCCGGTTCACCTTCAAAATGAATGGCGACACGGTCGCCACGGCCTTCCGCCACGTGTCGGTCAAGGCAGTTGTAGGCGACGTTGAGCTCGCCATCTTCGAACCAGCGCGCGAAAGGTGCGTCATTCCAGTTGAGGGTCTTTGTAAACGGTTTGTGCCAGTGGAGGTGATTTGCCTGCTTGGCCCAGAAAGCAAGGCGATCCGCCTTGGCTTCTTCGTAAATACCAGGCTGTGCAATCGCGTTGGCGGTAAATGATGGATCGGGGGAGAAGCGGCGGTCTTCCGCCATTAGGTTTTCTAGCGAACCCTCGGTCATGCCTTTTTTCCTTCGTCGTTGAAGCAATATTCTTAACCTAGTGGGTGTTCTTTAGCCATAAGTGTCAAATCTAGAAAATTTTCCTAACTGTGATTTTGCTGGGTGTGGAACTTTTTTGGGCATGACTGGGT
>JBEEJV010000085.1:0-3252 GCA_041169005.1 Actinomycetota bacterium | reverse complement strand
AGGCTTTCACACTGATGTGGATCATCTGGGGAACGGCCATCCTCGGCATAGGTTTCAGGGTGTTCTGGATTCACGCTCCGCGCTGGCTCTACGTACCTATTTACATCGGCATGGGATGGGTGGCGCTGGCATTTGTTGCTGACTTCATGAAAGCAAACGCGCCGATGATGATCCTAATTTTGGTCGGTGGGCTCTGCTACACGATTGGCGCGATGGCCTATGCGTTCAAATGGCCGGGCAAGAATGCGCGCAACTTCGGATTCCACGAGGTATTCCACGCGCTTACCGTTGCGGCGTTCTTGTGCCACTGGACAGGCATTTTGCTCATCTGCCTGAACCCGGCAGCGGGAAGCTACGGCGCTTAGCCGAATCGAGCTTTAGTCGCGCTTAGGCTTTGCCGGTGGCGCAGGTCGCTTGCGAGCTGGTTTGGCAGTCGCAGTCGCATCAGACGCGCTCTTGGCTACAGTTCCCTTTGCATCCGTAGCACTGGCAGATTCATCGGCGACGTTCGAGCTCTTGCCGCGCTTAGCGTCAAGTTCTGCCTGCTCAGCGGCAAGGCGTTCCTGAATCTGCGCACGGTAGTTGACACGGCGGACACGACGCACGAGGTCGAGGATGAGCAGGATTGCTCCAACAACCACGAAGAAAGTGCCTAGGAATCCAACGATTCCAGGGCTATAGAAGGTGTTCGCTGGGTCGGCAGATGCCGAAGGGTCTGGGTTGAGTGGATCGCCTGCGAGCAGGACCAGAGCAAGATTCATGTAATAAGCCTAATCTTTAACTGTGACTAACACAGCGATGGAAGCCAGGTACGGGCGCGGACGCAAAGCCGCTCGTGACCGACGAAACTTCGCCATCATCGGAGGACTACTCTCGGTGGCACTAATCGGCTTCATATTCTGGGCAGCATTTGGAGCAAAACCAGAAGCGACCGGAACTGTGAACAACTTCAAGGTGGTTTCATCGACGCTCGCAACCATGGATGTGGTCATTGATAACCCCACAGGCCATGCCATCACCTGTCAGATCAGCGCGGTAAACCACGACACCTCATCGGTTGGTTCGATTCAGGTGAAGTTCGCCGCAGGCTCCAAGGGCGTCGCAGGATTACGCATTACGACGGTGGAACCACCCATCGGCGGTTCGGTTGATTCCTGTAAATAAAAGCCTGTTGTAAACTTGTTTCAGACGACAACCCGCCCAAGTGGCGGGTTTCACTTATCCCCGGGAGAACTATCGTGTCTACAGACGCGCAAACTTGGTTGACGCAGGAAGCGTATGACCGCCTTGCCAGCGAGCTTGAATACTTGCTTACCGTTGCTCGCGACGACATTGCAAAGAAGATTCAGGAAGCTCGTGAAGAGGGCGACCTCAAAGAAAACGGCGGTTACCATGCAGCCAAGGAAGAGCAAGGCCGCATCGAGTCCCGCATTGACCGTCTTGAGAACATCCTTGCAACCGCAACCGTTGGTGAGGCTCCAGCCTCGCACGGAATCGTTGAACAGGGCGTTATCGTGAAGGTTCTATTGCGCGGTTCGGAGACCGAGTTCCTGCTCGGTTCGTCAGAGATCGCAGAAGGCACCGACATCACCGTCTACTCCCCTACCTCGCCAATCGGCGCAGCAATCATGGGAAAAGCCATTGGGGACGAAGTACAGTTCTACGGGCCAAACGGCAAGGCGATCGATGTGAAGGTACTTGAGGTTCGTACCTTCTCGGCATAGCCAGAACCCGAAATGTCTAAATGGCGTCACTCCGAAGAGTGACGCCATTTACTTTTAAGTTTTTGCGCTCAATCTGCGAGTAGCGCTACTCCACTCGGGCTTCATTGAGCCGAGGTTGCAACCCAGCTTCCTTCAAAGCCTTCATGACCGCAAGACGGTGCTCGTGACCACCCGTCTCAACCGAAACATTTAGTTCAACCGCGCTGATTTGGAATGCGTTGCCATGGCGGGTGTGCAGGACCTCGATGACATTTCCGCCTGCAGCCGCGATCGCCTCAGCGGTGCGCACCAACTGTCCAGGGCGGTCCGGAAGCATCACACTGATGTTGGTGTAACGCTCAGTAGCTGCGAGACCGTGCTGGATTACCTTCTGCATCAGAAGCGGGTCGATGTTTCCACCGGAAAGGATTGCAACTGTGGTTCCCTTTGGCTTGATAGAGCCGTTTAGGAGCGCAGCCACAGGAACCGCACCAGCAGGCTCAACAACCTGCTTTGCACGTTCGAGAAGCACCAGCAGAGCCTTCGCAATGTCGTTCTCAGTTACGGTCACAACTTTGTCGAGGTGTTCTTTGATGAGCTCGAACGGAATGTGTCCCGGCTTGGAGACTGCAATACCATCGGCGATTGTGGCCGAAGTCTTGATTTCAACCATTTGACCTGCAGCGAGGCTCGGCGGGTACGCGGCCGCGTGCTCACTTTGGACGCCAATCACCTTGATCTTGCGACCTTGACGGGCAGCCTCAAGCTTCGCTGCAACTGCAACGCCAGCCGCTAGACCGCCACCACCGATGGCAACGATTATGGTCTGAACGTCTGGTACCTGATTCATGACTTCAAGACCAACGGTTCCCTGGCCGGTGATTACATCGATGTTGTCGAAAGGCGGGATGAATACCGCACCCGAAGTCTTTGCATATTCTTGGCTGGCCTTTAGAGCCTCTGCGAAAGTTGCGCCCGAAAGCACCACCTCAGCCCCGTAGCCACGGGTTGCCTGGATCTTAGGAAGGCTTGCACCAACTGGCATGAAGATGGTGGCCTTGATTCCGAGCTTGCTAGACGCAAGCGCAACACCCTGCGCGTGGTTACCGGCGCTTGCGGCAACAACCCCGCGGGCCCGCTCATCCGCGGTCAACTTCGAAATACGGTTGAAGGCGCCACGCACCTTGTAAGCGCCAGTTCGCTGAAGGTTTTCGGCTTTCAGGAAAACCTCAACGCCAGTAACCTCCGAGAGGTAGTTGCTGTGTAGGACCGGGGTCTGAATGGCAATCTCAGCCACGTTCTTGCGTGCAGCCTGGAATGCTTCCAGAGTTGGCGCAACCACTGGGGCGTGAGTTGTCATGATGGCCTCGTTTCTTACCTATGCTTGTAAAAGTCTAGTTTGCGAGGGGCAAAGATGCTTGAGCTCAGCACCGATGAGGCAAGAATGCTTGCTCTCAGTGGCCTTGGATTGCGCGGAAATATTTCAAGTGGCAATACCTCAAGCGGCAGCAAACCTAGCAGGCCAAGTGCACACGACGTCATCAACCGG
>JBEEJV010000084.1:0-31008 GCA_041169005.1 Actinomycetota bacterium | reverse complement strand
CCTTCGCCCCATTACCCCGGCAAAAGAAAAGGCCCCAGCCGAAGCTGGGACCTTTCCATTAGGCGTTTGCCAGAGGTGATTAGTCCTCTACAACTACACCGCCGCCGATGCCCTTGGCGATGATTACTGCAACAGCAGTGACCACGGTACCAATAGCTAGAGCGAGGATGTAGGTGAGTGGGTTCGACACTAGTGGGAATACGAAGATACCACCGTGAGGAGCGCGTAGCTCGTTGCCGAATACACCAACAAGAGCACCGGTAACAGCCGAACCAAGCATGATCGAAGGGATCACGCGGATTGGGTCAGCAGCTGCGAATGGAATTGCACCTTCCGAGATGAACGATGCACCGAGAAGCCAAGCGGCCTTTCCGTTTTCGCGCTCCGAAGTGGTGAATAGGCTCTTGCGGATAACGGTTGCAAGTGCGAGACCTAGAGGAGGAGTCATACCTGCAGCCATAACGATAGCCATTACAACGAACTGGTTAGCGTGTACCTGGTCAGCAGCAACGGCCGATAGACCGGTAACAGCGAAGGTGTAAGCAACCTTGTTAACTGGGCCACCCATGTCGAAGGCCATCATTAGACCAAGGACGATACCTAGAACTGCTAGCGAGCCAGTGCCAAGGCTGTTTAGGCCGTTGGTTAGCGAGGTCATAAGAGCCGAGATTGGGCCCTGTAGAACGATAACCATTACTAGACCGGTTACAAGCGAAGCTAGTAGAGGAATAACAACTACTGGCATGATTGGACGGATCCAGCCTGGAACCTTCCAGCGGCTGATCCATAGAGCCAAGAAACCAGCTAGGAAACCACCAAGGATTGCTCCGAGGAAGCCGGTCTTGGTGCCTAGTGGGTTGCCGTCTAGACCAGTTGCAAGAGCACCTGCAACTAGACCAGGAGCAAGACCTGGACGGTCAGCGATTGCGTAAGCAATGTAACCTGCCATCACTGGAACGAAGAAGCTGAAAGCAGCCTTACCGATCCAGAAGATGATGAATGCCCAGGTTGCACCGTTAGCTAGGTTAAGGGTGCCGTCCTTGTTGAGAGCGTGGGTTAGGGCTGCGTCGTAGACACGGATACCACCGGTAGCTGCGTCAGTACCCATGGTTGCGGTACCGAAGAGGAAGCCGAGGGCGATTAGGATACCACCGGCAGCGACCAGTGGAATCATGTGGGATACACCAGTCATTAGCCATTGGCGAATGCGTGATCCAGTGCTTGCGTTAGACACTGTTTTTCTCCTTTTTTGGTGGCAATCATCACTGACTGCCAGATTTTTGGATGTTTCGTGTTGCGTATTTAGTTGTTGTTACTTCTTGCCGAATAGGCCACTGAGGAACCCACCCGACTTCTTTTCTTTTGGTGCTGATGGCGCTGCAGGAGCCGCGGACGCGCTTTTGGCAGGTGCGCCGTCTCCAACTTTGGCCGCAGTGCCGTTGGCAGCAGCCTCAAGCACCTGGTTAATAAGACCCGTTGACCCGTTAATGGCCTTTGCCACACCCACCTGGATGTAAGGCTTGCCATTAAAGCGCTCACGGCCCTTTACCTCTAGATCGACAGCGAAGATTACGGCGTCTGCCGAGTCGATAACTTCCTGCTTCAGCGGGTTGCTACCTGCTGAGCCCTGGGTCTCGACGATTACTTCGTGTCCAAGCTTCTTACCTGCACGCTCAAGCGATTCCGCCGCCATGTAGGTGTGTGCAATTCCAGTGATGCAACTGGTTACGCAAACGATCTTCATTAGTTCTGTACCTCTCGGGTTACGATCTCGGCGATTGCTGCGCCGTCAGTCTGGGCTAGTAGTTCTTCGCGGAATTCGTCCTGCATAACCTTGCGGGCAAGCGATCCGAGAATTTCAAGGTGAGCGCTCTCGCCGCTAGCAGGAGCTGCGATGAGGAAGATTAGGTGGCTTGGGCCGTCGTCGGCGCCGAAGTCGATGCCAGCCTTGCTGACTGCAACAGCAACAGATGGGGTGGTTACATAGTCGCTCTGTGCGTGTGGGATGGCGATGCCACCCTCGATGCCTGTAGGGAAGTGCTCTTCACGAGCTGCAACAGCCTTTAGGTACTTCTTTACGTTCTTGAGACGTCCAACCTTTTCGAGCTTTTCAGCCAATTCCTTGGTGACCTGCTCCTTCGTAGTCGACTTGGTGTCTACAACTACGATTTCAGGGATGGTGATGGGTGTGCTCAATGCTTACTTCCTTGTAGCTAACAGCGCACCGCTATACGGGCGCTCATGATTACTGCCGATACGCCCTTTTGGGGTATGTGATGCCCAATAGGCGGTTGCATCTGGACTTGTGTGTCCGCAACCGCTTCCAGTCAGATTGGTGCAACTTTGCACTTCACTTCCTATCTACACACTCGCGTATGTATCGGGTATCTCATAACTTACACAGAAAACTGAGATATTCAGTCCAAATCGGCGTGTTCGAGTCGGAATTGTTGCAAATCGTAATTAATCGAACATTCAAGTCGAGTAACCTTAAACGAAGGCTTTTTAGCGCTGTATGCGCTTTCAAAAACCCCCAAATCAAGCGCGAATAAGTGCGTTTTAGATCCGCATTCGTGCGTTTATCGAAAGGTATGGCGATGACCATTTTCACCGGAGAAGTTGAAGTCCTAGACCCAATTGGCATGCACGCTCGTCCTGCCGGACAGATTGCAAAGCTAGTTAAGGAATCAGGCCTAGAGGTTGTCATCATTCGCGAAGGCGAAGAGACCAAGGCCAACTCGGCACTTCGCCTCATGGCCATGAAGGTCAAGACCGGCGAGAAGGTCACCGTTTCGGTAGACGCAGCCGACCAGGCAGCAGCAGACGCTGTTATCGCCCAGATCCAGGAATTCCTAAAGGGCTAAGGCCTCATTCAACTATGAGCAAAGAACTAAAGGGTCTAGGCGTTGGCCTAACCGCAGCAGTGGGCACAGTTCACGTAGTTGCGCCAGCAAAGGCGCTTCCGGCCTGGGGCAAGAGCACCATCGGCGCAGCCGCAGAAGCTGACCGCTTGAAGGGCGCGATTGCAGCAGTTTCGGCAAACCTAGATGAACTTGCCGCCCGTTCTGACGAAACAACCGCCGAGATCTTCGAAGCGTTGAAGATGCTTCTGGAGGACGACGAACTATTTGAGGTTGCTGAGGGTTACCTTGCTGAGGGCTCAGACGCGGCCGGCGCTATTGGCCAGGCGGTAAACGAATTTGGCGAGCTGCTCGGTGGCGACCCAGACTTCGAGGCTCGCGTTGCCGATCTTCAAGACCTCTCCCGTCGAGTCCAGGCCAACCTTGCAGGAATCGCTGTTGGACTTGAACTTCCGCAGACCGGGCAGATCGTCCTAGTTGGCGAAGACTTCTCTCCTGCAGACACCGCTCAGTTCACACCTGCCGTCGTTGGTGTCATCACCCGCGCAGGCGGACCAACTAGCCACACCGCAATCATCTGCCGCGCGCGTTCGATTGCAGCTGTTGTTTCAGTACCAGACGCCTTCAGCCTCGAAAACGGCGCGACTGTTTTGGTCGACCCTGTTGGTGACCGTGTGGTTCTTGGTGGCACTGTTTCGGATGCAACCGCAGCCCTAACATTCATCGACACCGACGAAGAGCCGATCATTCCGGTTCGCTCGAACATCGGTACCGCTGCCGACGCAGTCGTGGCGGCAAAGACCAAGGCAAACGGTGTCGGCTTGTTCCGCACCGAGCTCCTTTACCTATCTGCTTCGACCGCACCTTCGGTAGACCAGCAGGCAGCGTCCTACGCAGAGGTTCTCGCCGCAGCGCCAGCCGGCCCAATCGTGGTTCGCACCATCGATGCCGGTAGCGACAAGCCAGTACCGTTCCTAAACATGCCTCACGAAGAAAACCCTTCGCTCGGTGTGCGCGGATTCCGACTAATCGTTGAACACCGCCAGTTCATCATCGACCAGCTCACCTCGCTCGAGGCTGCACGCAAGCAGACCGGCCGCGAAGTTTGGGTAATGGCTCCGATGATTGCAACCGTGGATGAAGCAGCAGAGTTCGCCAACCTGGCTCGCTCGATTGGTTCGTTCAAGGTGGGCATCATGATTGAGACCCCTGCCATCTCGATGCAGGTCGACCGCCTACAGGGTGTTGTCGACTTCGTCTCGATCGGCACCAACGACCTTTCTCAGTACCTGTTCGCCGCGGACCGCATGAACCCAGCTCTGGGCGCACTGCTAAACCCATGGCAGCCGGGACTCATCCGCATGCTGGCAAAGATCGGTGCCGACGGCGCTGCTGCCGGTGTTTCGGTTGGTGTCTGTGGCGAGTCGGCATCAGACCCAGCATTCGCTGTCGTTCTAGCCGGCCTTGGCATCACCTCGGTGAGCGCTTCGCCATCGCAGGTGAACATTGTCACTAACGCGCTTGCGTCGGTTACCGCCGAGCAGGCAAAGGAAGTTGCAGCCGCAGCTCTTGCGGGCACCGATGCCGCGAGCGCCAAGGCAAACGTTCTTGCCGCATTGGCAAAGTTCTAAGCCTTAGTAGCAAACCTAGAAGGTCCCGGGCAGACGCTCGGGACCTTCGCTTTTAAGGCAGAATGAACCTATGAGCGAAGATGCACAGAAGCCGGCAGACCGCGGCACCAACCGCAGCCGCACCCCGCAGAGCGCCGAGTTTCTCCAGTACATGAGTGGCAACTGGGCAGACAATGCCGCTCACATCACGCACGCGGATGAAGTTGCCCCTTATGCCCGTGTCCGTCGCGAGGCGCTGGCCGCCCGCTTCGCCAACCAGACCCTCGTCATCGCAGCCGGCGACGCCAAGCAGCGTTCAAATGACACGGATTATCGCTTCCGCGCTCACAGCGCATTCAGCCACCTCACTGGCTGGGGCACAAACACGGTTCCCGGTTCAGTTCTTGTGATTCAGGTTGGCGCGTCCGGCCACATAACCGATGAGGCTCTCTACTTCCGCCCTACCGCCGGCCATGACAGCAATGAGTTTTTCGCAAACCCCGCAATCGGAGAGTTTTGGGTTGGGCAGCGGCCTGGCCTCGAACTGGTGAGCACGAGCCTGAGCATTACAACCCGAGATGTCGAAGATTTTGTGATTCCAACTGGCGCTCTTTGGGTAGGCGCCGACGCCAGTGGGTTTGAGGCCACCGACAACGACGATCTAGTCGAGGCTGTCTCTGAGCTGCGACTTGTCAAGGACTCGTTCGAGATTGCGGAGATGCGTCGCGCGGTTGCGGCATCTGTAGCGGGCTTCGAAAACATTGTGCGTAACCTGCCGGATGCCATCGGCCATCAGCGCGGCGAGCGCCTCGTTGAAACCGCATTCTTCGCCAAGGCCCGCGAACTGGGCAACGAACTTGGCTATGACACCATCGCGGCTGCGGGAAACCATGCCAATACCTTGCACTGGGTTGTAAACGATGGCCAGGTTCGAGATGGCGAACTGATTCTGGTCGATGCCGGCGTTGAGGTTGAGTCGCTCTACACTGCCGACATCACTCGAACATTGCCGGTCAACGGAAAGTTCAACCCGGTTCAACGTGAGATTTATGAGGCTGTGCGCGAAGCCGCGGATGCGGTGTTCGCTATCGCCCGCCCGGGAATCAAGTTCCGCGAGCTTCATGCCGAGGCCATGAAAGTGATTGCGCGAAAAACCCATGAATGGGGCCTGCTTCCAGATGGCGTTAGTGCCGAGCAGTCGCTCGATCCCGAGAAGCAATTCCACCGCCGCTGGATGGTACACGGCACCAGCCACCATTTGGGCATGGACGTGCACGACTGTGCCCAGGCTAAGCGCGATCTATACCTGGACGGTGAGCTAAAGCCAGGCATGATTTTCACCATTGAACCTGGGCTGTACTTCCACGCGAACGACCTGCTTGCGCCGGAACACTTCCGCGGGATCGGCGTGCGCATTGAGGACGATGTTCTGGTTACCGAGAATGGCGTTGAGAATCTCTCGGCCGCCCTTCCACGAACCGCAGACGACGTAGAAGCCTGGATGGCCCAGTTCTAGCAGGCCCTTAGGGCCAAACCCGATTAGACGCAGTTAGCCTGGTGCTCTGCGATTGCCTTCTTCGCCTGCTCCACAAGCGGGTGCGGCACGACCACTTCATATTTGGCGGCAACTACAGCCGAGGTCGATGAGAACTCATGGCGATTGCGGCTGAACGAGAAGCGCAAGATGTTCAAAAGCATTCCGATACCGGCACCGATAACGATTGCCGCACCGGTCGAGACGGTGAAAGACGCGGTTGCCGAAGCTGCCGAACTTGGCGCTGGCAAGAAGAGTGCGATTAGCAGACCGATCCAAGAACCGCTGATGAGACCCTGAATGGCAACGCGGCCATAAGACAAACGACCACGCACGCGCTCAACGCTCTTTAGGTCGGAACCAACGATGGCCACCATCGCTGCTGGGAACTCGTGACGAATCAGCTGGTCGACATGGTCGACGGCAGCCGCATACTCGGTGAACTCAGCGATTGCCTCGCCGTTTGGAACTGACAACTGCTGGATGCGGCTCTGACGACCGCGGCTTGGAGTATTCGACACATCTTTATTGTCGCAGACCTTTATCGAAACCGTCAGCCCAGAGGGTTCCGTTCCCCATAGGCTTAACTCATGCCAAATCAATCGCCAGTTTTTGACGCGCTCGCCAAGGTCATCGACCCCGAGCTGCGCCTGCCGATCACAGAACTTGGCATGGTTGATTCGGCGAGCGTAGATGGCTCGGTTGCAACTGCGACTATCAAGCTAACCGTGGTCGGTTGCCCTGCAGCCGCGCGAATCGAACAGGACGTCATCGACGCACTCAAGGGCATTACTGGAGTCACCGAAACCGCCGTCACCATGGCGGTCATGAACGCCGATGAGCGCGCTGCCCTCAAAGACAAGCTTCGCGCCGGAAAGCCGGTTCGCGTAAACCCGTTTGATGCCGATAGCCTCACCCGCATCTACCTGGTTGGTAGCGGCAAGGGCGGCGTTGGCAAGTCATCGGTGACCGCAAACCTAGCGGTTGCACTGGCCGCAGCGGGCAAGCGCGTTGGCCTCATCGACGCCGACATTTTCGGATTCAGCATTCCCGGCCAGGTTGGTCTGGGAAATGCCGGAAGCACCGTGAAGCCGACCCGTATCGACGAGATGATTCTGCCTCCGGTTGCCTACGGAGTGAAGGTCATCAGCATCGGAATGTTCCTAGATGGAAACAAGCCGGTGGCTTGGCGCGGACCGATGCTGCACCGCGCGGTTGAGCAGTTCCTAACTGACGTTTTCTGGGGCGACCTTGATGTGCTGTTGGTCGACCTGCCTCCTGGCACCGGCGACATCGCCATCAGCCTCGGCCAGCTCCTGCCAACCGCCAAGACAGTGGTGGTAACCACTCCACAGATTGCCGCCGCCGAGGTGGCCGAGCGCTCGGGTTCGGTTGGTCTCCAGACCGGGCAGTCGGTATTTGGCGTAATCGAAAATATGGCCTGGCTCGAGCAGCCTGATGGCAGCAGGCTCGCGCTCTTTGGCGAGGGTGGCGGACAGGCCGTTGCGGATCGTCTCGCTTCGCTGCAGGAATCGCCCGTCTCGGTACTGGGTCAAATCCCAATCAGCATCCCACTTCGCGAGGGCAGCGACCAAGGAACTCCGGTCGTCGTCGCCCACCCGGAAGACCCAGCAGCCGTGGCGCTCACCAAGATCGCAAATCTGCTTGCCACCGAAAAGGTTGGCTTGGCAGGTAAGCGACTTAAGATAAACCTGTGAGCCACTCAGGAATCAGTCAACTTTTAGCCGCGCTAGGCCAGCACGAGCACACGCTCGAGATTGTGAACCCTGGTACCGGAAAGCCCAGCCATCCGCTTCCGCAGTTCACCGCCGATGAGGTGGCCGCCGTTGCCGCCGAGCAGCGTGCCGCACTTTCAGCTTGGGCTGCCACCGATGTGCGTGAGCGCGCCAACGTGCTGCTAAACCTGCACGACCTCATGATTGAACATCAGGAAGAGCTGCTCGACCTGCTTCAGTTTGAGACCGGCAAGGCTCGCAGTCACGCCTTTGAAGACTTCGCCGGGGCGCTCAACGCCGCCCGCCACTATGGCAAGAAGGCTCCAAAAGTTTTGGGCATTCGCAAGGTTCGTTCCGGCGCACCTACCATGGCCCGCAACTATGTGGACTACCCGCCGGTTGGTCTCGTCGGTGTAATCACCCCTTGGAACTATCCGCTGGCGCTAACCGGATTAGATGTTCTTCCCGCGCTAGTTGCCGGGAACGCAGTTCTGCACAAGATTGACAACCAAACCGCACTCACCGCGCTCTATTTCCGCCAACTCGCACTCGAGGCCGGGCTGCCTGACCACGCTTGGCGAATTGCGGTTGGCGATGGTGCCGAGGTTGGCAATGCGGTCACGGACAACGTCGACTATGTGGCCTTCACCGGATCTACAGCTACTGGCCGAACCGTGGCCATGCGTGCGGCTAGCCGGCTCATTGGTTACAGTCTGGAACTCGGCGGCAAGAACCCGCTCATCGTATTACCAGGTGCAAACCTGAAGCAGGCAGCTCGCATTGCCGCAGCCGGAGCAGTTGGCAACACTGGCCAGCTCTGCGTATCGATTGAGCGCCTATATGTGCCTGAAGAAACCCGAGAGGCATTCACCCTCGCCCTCACCTCCGAAGTTGAGCGCCTAGTGCTTGGCCGCGATGCCAAGTTCGCGACAGACCTAGGTTCTTTGGCCAGCGCCAATCAACTCAAGCGCGTGACCTCGATGCTCGCTGACGCGGTGGCTAAGGGCGCCAAGGTATTCGGTGGAGTTCCAAAGCCTGAGGTTGGGCCATACTTCATCACTCCAGCGATTGTCACTGAAGTTCCTGAAACCGCAAACCTCAACCGCAGCGAGGTCTTCGGCCCGGTGATTCAGGTTTACGGCTACAAGACCGTCGAAGAAGCCATCAACCTTGCAAACGACACCGAATTCGGCCTAAACGCGGCGGTGGTGGGAAACGTAACTGAGGCCATGCGAGTTGCCAAGCAACTTCAGGCTGGCAGCGTGAATATCAACGAGGGTTTCCGCGCAAGTTTCGCATCGATGGAATCACCGATGGGTGGCGTGAAGCACTCTGGTCAGGGACGCCGAAACGGCGATGCTGGTTTGCTGCGATTTACCGAGCCGAAGGCCATCGGCGTTGCTACCGGTTGGCTGAAACTGCCGATGCGTGGAGCCGACTACACTCGTGCGAGCAAACTTCTTGTGATTCTCAGCAAGGTGCTGCGCAGGCTCTAAGTAGCCTCGTGGTCGAACGGGGCCGGGTCACCGGCGGCAAGAACGCTTCGCTCGCGCGAACCCGTAACCGCCGCGTTGGTTAGCACTGCACCCGGAACCACATTGGCAGCATCCTGCTTGGCAGCCGCCTCAACCGCTGCCGAGTGACCACGGATTGGTTCTTCGAGTAGCGCCTCACGAATAATTCGGCGAGGGTCATACTGGCGAGGGTCCAGCTTGCGCCAATCGACGTCTTCACCAATCTCCTCGCTCAGCTTTGCCTGAGCATTGTCGGCGAACGCACGGAACGAACGAATCCATTCGGCAAGTTTTTTGGCGTATTCGGGCAGGCGCTTAGGACCCAGGACCACTGCGGCTATGAGCCCCAGAATCAAGAGTTTTTCGCTGTCAATGCCGAACACCCTTAAAGGTTACCTCGCTCCTCAAACAGATTGGGCGGTAGCGGGCATACACTTGGCGTAGAAACGCACGCCGGTGTGGAGCAGGAGCACAGATGGTAGACAAGATCAGCAGTTGGAAGTACACCGAAGAATTCACTTCGGAGACTGAGCCAATCACTCGCGCTCGCATGCGCGCCGAAGAACTCGGCGTCGAGTGCATCACCCCGTCGGTCGGCGCACACCTTGCCGTGCTCGCAAGCGCATCCGGAGCAAAGGCCATTGTTGAGGCAGGCACCGGCACCGGTGTTAGCGGTCTGTGGTTATTGGCGGGAGCCCCTGAAGCCACCTTGGCAACCATCGACGTAGAGCCTGAGCACCAGGCCGCCGCAAAGGTTGCTTTCACCGAGGCTGGCATCAAGCAGAGCCAGACCCGCGTTATCAGCGGTCGCGCACTAGACGTTATGAGCAACATGGCCGACGCCGCCTACGACCTAGTCTTCCTAGATGCAGACCGCGACTCGATTGAGGAGCAGCTGCGCGAGGCAGCTCGACTGCTTCGCCCTGGCGGAGTTATCGCAGTTGCACACGCACTCTGGCGCGACCGCGTTCCAGATCCTGCAATGCGCGATGAGGCCACAACTATCTACCGCGATGTGCTGCGCTTCTTCAAGACTCAGGAAAGCTTTGTCAGCGCACTCTCACCGGTTGGCGATGGACTTCTAATCGCAAGCCGTTTGGCGTAGCCCGAAAACATTCAAAAGAAAAAGCCCCGAACCACTTGGTTTGGGGCTTTTCTAATTCTGAAACGTTAGAGCTTTACAACTCCCGCTAGGGTTTCGTAGAGCTTCTTTACTTCATCGTCGTTCATCGAGAAGACGAGGCGACCGCCTCCGTCTACTGGCACCTTTAGCACGATGAGACCGCGGTTTTCGCGCTCTGCCTCCATCGGACCATCGGTTCCACGCGGCTTCATTGCTGCCATTTGGTATTGCTCCTTGAATCTGGGACCAGAATTCGGCCCGAAGTTCAATTAAACCACCGTATTAAAGTTCCGAAAACCGAATATCCCTCTAAATGACTAAGGTTTGATAACGGTTAAGTAAACACTGGGTTTCCTAGACCCCAAAAGGCCGATTTACGGAGGCGTGTAGTCGGGATTCACGTAAACCCAACAGATGCTAAGCCACAGGAACTGCGTCAGGACGAGCGCACCGACGATTGCCCAGCGAACCCACGGTCGTGTTTTTCGGGTAGCAAACGCTAGGGCAGCCATCAGCGGAAATGCTGGCATGAGAATGCGCCAGGTGCTGCTCTGCGGGTTGAAAACAAGGAGCAGATATAGGAAATAAGCGGCAACCCAGAGACGCAGTTCATTACCAAGCGCTTTGACCGATGGCAGGAAAAGCACACCAGCGGCGAGCAAAACCACAAGCACCACAAACATGCTGCCCCAGTACTCGCCCCAGATGCTTGCACCCAACGCGAACCAGCCATCCATAAGGGTCAGGTGCGCATTCGGATCATAGGTTCGCCAGGCCAGCTCGGTGACAGTGTAGGCATCCGCTCTGCCGGTTGAAATCCAGGCGATGATGGGCCATGCCAAGCCGAGCAGCCCACTCGCAGCGGTGAGAGCGGCTAGCCGCCAACGCTCGGCCACCGAGAACTCATCGATGCCTTTGCGGTGCTTGAACCAGCGAACTAACCACATTCCCGCGAGCGCCGCGGCGAAACTGATCATTCCGGGCCTAGTGATGCTAAGGCCGACCAGCCAGGGCAGGGCAGCAAGATAGCGGTGCTGCATCAGGAAGTAGAGGCCGCCGGCCAAGAGCAGGAAGCCCAGAGTCTCCGCGTATCCGGCCTGCAACACCGGGCTGGCACACCAAAGGCCGAAGAAAGCCACACCCCAGAGTGAAACTTTGGCGTCGAACCGAAGCCTAAAAACTTTGAAGATCATCAGTGCTAGCGCGAACGACAGAATCAGGTTGGTGGTTGCCGAGAGCACAGCCCAAGAAACTAACCCAAATGTGACTAGTGTGAGCAGTCGCACCAGCAACGGGAAGCCCGGCATGAAGGCCCACGCATTCTGCATGACCACACCGTTGCCATCGGTTGGCAGCCGCAATGGGTAACCCGGAGCCATCCCAAGCCCACCATCGAAGATGCGGTGGTACCACTCGACATCCCAGATGTTCAGGAAATCAAAGTAGGCCGGGTTTGGGTACGGGTACCAAAAAGATGGGCCTTGAATGCTAGCTGCCCACAGAAACCCAACGGTTGAAACTAAGCGCGTCAGCGCCCAGACCAAGACAACCGGAAGCCACCAGCGCTTGGCCAAGAGAGCGGTTAGGCGCTCAACCACTTACGAAGCGCTTCTTCGCACGAATAGATCTGGGCGACCGGGCAAGACTCGTCATCAGCGTGTGCCTTGTTTGGGTCGCCAGGACCGAAGTTGATTGCCGGGATGCCGAGCGCGCTGAAGCGAGCGACATCGGTCCAGCCATACTTAGGGCGGGTCTCAAGGCCAGTGGCGGCGATGAACGAGATTGCGGCCGGCTGGTCTAGGCCGGGGCGGGCACCCGCCGATGCATCAGTTACCTTCACGGACAGCCCCGCGAATACTTCACGCAGATGAGCTTCGGCATCCGCAACCGACTTGCTAGGAGCGAAGCGATAGTTCACGGTGACCTTGGCGTGGTCTGGGATGACGTTGGTGGCGATTCCGCCGGAGATGAGGACAGCGTTGAGGCTCTCCTTGTAAACCAAGCCATCAACTTCAACCTCTTGGGTCTGGTACTGGTTTAGGCGGTTCAAAATCTCTGCGGCACCGTGGATGGCGTTCTGGCCCATCCAAGCGCGCGCACTGTGAGCCTTCACACCAAATGTCTCGACCTCGATGCGCATGGTTCCATTGCAACCACCCTCGATGATTGCGGCGGTCGGCTCGCACAAGACGGCAAAGTCGCCGGCGAGAAGTTCAGGCAGGTTACGGCTCAGGCGGCCCATTCCGTTCAGGCTCGCGTCCACTTCCTCGTGGTCATAGAAGATCCAGGTGATGTCCGAGTTTGGCTCAACCAATTCGCCCGCGAGCTTGAGTTGAACCGCAACTCCAGCCTTCATGTCTACGGTTCCGCGACCCCAGAGGTGCTGTTCTCCGTTTACTTCGCGAAGCTCGGTAGGAAGGTTGTTGGCAACAGGCACGGTGTCGATGTGACCGGCGATTAAAACTCGGCGGTCGCGTCCCAAATTGGTGCGCGCTACGACGGCATCGCCATCACGGGTGACTTCAAGATGCGGATAAACGCTGAGTGCTTCCTCAATGGCATCGGCGAGCGCCTTTTCGTTTGCCGACACCGATTCGATGTCGCAAATGGCACGGGTGAGCTCCACCACATCGGTGGCCAGGTTGAGTGAATGCGCAGGCATGTAAACCAGCCTACCTAAAGGTAATCTTGTACCTGTGAGTAACTACGTAGAAGGTAAGGCTTGGGGCCACGGCCTAGCCACCATTGCAGCAGACGGAACCGTACTAGACGTTTGGTATCCAAACCCTCAGTTGGGCGATGCCCCAAAGAACGACTCCCTCTGGGTCGTTCCTAAGGAACTTGACGCACACGTTGGCGAAGACGCTCGTCGTAACGTAACAGTTCAGGTCATTCGCACCGAAGTTGAGCTAGAGCTCGCAGTCACTTCCACCGCAGACGCCTACCTTCGTTTGCACCTGCTGAGCCACCTACTCGTGAAGCCAAACACCATCAACCTAGATGGCCTCATCCCAAATCTTCCGATCGTTGCTTTCACCAACATTGGCCCGATTGCCCTTGCCGAGTACCAGCGCAACCGCATGGCACTGCAGCGTGCTGGCGTAATCGCGCACTCGATCGACAAGTTCCCACGCTTGGTTGACTACGTCACGCCACAGAAGGTACGTATCGCCGACGCAAACCGCGTTCGCCTTGGCGCTCACCTAGCACCTGGAACCACCGTCATGCACGAAGGTTTCGTGAACTTCAACGCGGGCACCTTGGGTACCGCAATGGTTGAGGGTCGCATCTCGCAGGGCGTAGTTGTCGGCGATGGCTCAGACATCGGTGGTGGCGCCTCGATCATGGGAACCCTCTCGGGTGGCGGCAAGCAGCGCGTGGCCATTGGTTCGCGCGCACTACTCGGCGCAAACTCAGGTGTTGGTATCTCAATCGGAGATGACAGCGTTGTTGAGGCAGGTCTCTACGTGACCGCCGGAACCAAGGTGAACATCGTGGATGAAGGCGCACCGCGTTCGGTGAAGGCTGCTGAGCTAAATGGTGTTGCAGGTCTTCTGTTCCGCCGCAACTCAGCTACCGGTGCCGTTGAGGTACTTCCACGCACTGGCGTTGGCGTAACCCTGAACACCCAGCTTCAGAACCTCTAACCAGTTACTGAATCCCAACCGCCAGGGCCAATCGGCTTCTGACCAAGCAATACTGGCGCACCCGGCACAGCATCAATAACCGCACCGATGCGCTTGAACGCACGCGGAAGACTTGCGTCGGCAGGGAAGGTCGCCAATAGGGCGTGATCCTCACCCCCGGTTAGCACCCAGGAACGGCCATAATCGTCGGCGGTCTTCGCGGCCGGCTTGATGGCTAGCGCTTGAGCGGCACCTTCTAGCACCGCCTCAAATCCCTGTAGCTGTAGCGGGTCAATTTGCACGGTGACCGAACTTGCTGCGGCGATGCGGCTGGCGTCCTTGGCGAGACCATCGGAAACATCAAGCATCGACGTGGCACCTGCTTCCGACGCGGCAACTCCGGCCGCAATCGGCGGCTGAGGGCGGCGCTGCACGTTCACCCAATCGTCATAGGCGTTAGCGGCATCGGTGTTGCCGCTGAAGAGAAGCTCGAGTCCGCAGGCCGCACGTCCGAGGGTTCCGGCAACCGCGAGGATGTCGCCCGGTTTTGCCCCCGAACGCAGCACCGGCTGACGACCCTGCAGGTCGCCGTGAGCGGTAACCGCAATCACAACCTGCTCACCGGAAGCGAGGTCGCCGCCAACAACGGCACAGCCTGGGGCGAGCGCTAGGCAAGCCTCACGCAGCCCATCGGCGAATGATTCGAGCCATGAGATTTCGGTGGTTTTAGGGGCAACAAGCGCGACGACCAGAACGGTCGGAACCGCGCCCATTGCGGCCACATCAGCGATGTTTGAAGCTATCGACTTCCAGCCGAGGTCGTATGCAGAGGACCAGTCGAGACGAAAGTCGTGATCCTGGACCAAAGTGTCGGTGGTCACAACGAAGCTTCCGCTCTCGGCCTTGATAACGGCAGCATCGTCGCCCGGGCCAACCAGTTCGTGATCGCCCTTATTGAGGCGCGAAATGGTTCTGCGAAGGCTCTCGGATTCACCGATTGATGCGATTGTTTCCACTCATCAAAGGTAGCCTGTTACTGATGCGATTTTCAGTTCTAAGACAGGTTGGCCGAGCCATTTTTGCGCTCGCCAGCATCGGCGCTCTCAGCCTTGGCCTCACCGCATGCACAAGCACGGTCAGCCTTCAGGCCGCCCCTGCATCCAACGACCCAGACTGTGCCGCAATCTCGGTGCGACTGCCAGACGATGTAGATGGAAACGCAAAGCGCGCTACCGATGCACAAGCAACCGCTGCTTGGGGTTCACCTGCCCGAATCATCTTGCGATGCGGCTTGCCAGAGGTAAAGGCAAGCACACTGATTTGCACCACAATCGGAGGCGTTGACTGGCTGGTCGACCCGAGCAAAGAGCCTAGTTACAGGTTCATTACTTTCGGACGCAATCCGGCTACTGAGGTAATCGTGGACTACAAGCACGCGAGTGGGGTTTCGACTATTGAAGCGCTCTCGCAGGCAGTTGCCGCTGGCCCTAAAGCCGACGTACGCTGCCTAAACCCGAAGAGCTAACGCTTGGCGGTTAGACCGAGCTGAATGAGCTGGTCAATCAAATCCGAATAACCGATACCGGTTGCACCCCACAAGGATGGATACATCGAGTACTGGGTGAAGCCCGGCATGGTGTTTATCTCGTTGATGAAGAAACCATCCTCGGTTAGGAAGAAGTCAACGCGAGCTAGACCGAAACCACCTAGAGCTTCAAACGCCTTGCGTGCAAGACTCTGCATTTCGCTAAGTTCACTCTCGGTCATTTCAGCAGGGATGATCAGATCAACTGAATCTTCATCTCGGTACTTAGCTTCGAAGTCGTAGAACTCGCGACCTTTGACGATAATCTCGCCGGCCACCGAAACTCGCGCTGGGCCGCCATCCAAGGCTGAAAGAACAGCGCACTCAACCTCGCGACCTACCAGGCCGTGCTCAACAACAACCTTGCTGTCGTGCTGCAGTCCGAGCTCAACGGCGGCCGCAAAATCAGCCATGTCCTTGACCTTGCTTACGCCCACAGAAGATCCGGCACGAGCAGGCTTCACGAACAGCGGAGTGCCGCCGAGGGTTGCAACCTCGGCCAAAACTTCCTCGCGGTTTGCCTTCCAGGCCTGCTCGCGAATCACGACGTGCGGAGTTGCAGGCACTCCGGCCTGAAGGAACAGTGCCTTCGAATGCTCTTTGTCCATACCGGCAGCCGATGCAAAGACACCGTTGCCAACGTAAGGAAGCCCAGCTAGCTCGAGGAATCCCTGCATGGTTCCGTCCTCGCCGAATGGGCCGTGCAGAACCGGGAAAACAACATCGGCGGTGGCCAACATGCTGCGCTCGCCAGCGGCGTTCACAACGTGAAGCTGACGCGAACCATCCATCGAGACTTCAACACGAGAACCCTCAAACTCAACAACCGGAAGTGGTCCATCGCTCAGCGCCCAGCGCTCGACGTTGTCTTCGGCTGGCACGAAAACGCCGTCCTGGGTGATGCCAACCGGCACAACTTTGTACTTTGCGCGGTCAATCGCGCCAAGAACGCCCGCCGCGGTGGCGCAAGAAATGCTGTGCTCCGATGAGCGGCCACCAAACAGAACTACAACGGTCAGCTTCGCCATGAGCTACTCTCCCTGCGGAGTTTCATCCTCGCCCATTAGGTATGGGGCGATGTCCTTCGGCTTGAGCTTGCCGTCGATAACCAGCTGAACCTGCTCGACGATTGGCATCGAAATACCCTTCGCCTCGGCTAGTTCGAGAACCGGACCGACAGAGTTCAGACCTTCTGCGGTCTGGCTCAGACGGCGCAGAACCTCGCGCTTGGAGAAGCCCTTGCCGAGCATTTCGCCTGCCTTGAAGTTACGGCTGAGTGGCGATTCCGCGGTTGCGATCAGGTCGCCTAGACCAGCAAGCCCCACCATGGTGTTCGGCTTGGCACCGTATGCAACTGCGAAACGGCTGATCTCCGCGAGACCGCGGGTCATGATAGAAGCCTTGGTATTCTGGCCATAGCCGACACCGTTGACGATACCGATGGCAACGGCGATCAAGTTCTTGAGGATGCCGCCGAACTCGGTGCCGATGACGTCACGGTTGGTGAAGGTTGTGAAGTATTCGTTTGTCGAGGCCGCCGCTACGGCTGATGCGTTGTTAGGGCTGCTGCAAGCTGCCACCGCTGCGGTTGGGTGTTCCTGAGCAATTTCGGCGGAAAGGTTAGGGCCAGACACGACGGCAATCTGCGGGCGAGGGATGCCCAAAACTTCTTCGATGACCTCGCTCATGCGGAGACCACTGCCCTGCTCGAGACCCTTCATGAGGCTCACGACGATGGCATCTTTCGGAATCAACTTTCCCCAGGACTCGAGGTTTTCGCGCAGCTTGGCGGATGGCACCGCAACATAGACCTGCTCGGCATCGGCAAGCGCTTCGGCCGCATCCAAGGTTGCTGTTAGGCAGGTAGGCAGGTCGATTCCAGGCAAGTAATCGCCGTTACGGTGGTTGTCATTGATGTCTTCAACTACGTCTTCACGACGAGCCCAAAGCACAACATCGTTCCCGCCATCGGCCAGCACCTTTGCGAAGGTGGTTCCCCAGGAACCAGCGCCCATCACTGCAAACTTGCTCATTTTATTTCCTTAGCGCTCTTCTGCTGAGCCTTCACGTAGTTGCCGGTTGCGGTCTGACCCTTTTCGGCCGGATCCCAACGCTCGACCGGAGCCTTTTCGCCGCGCAGCTCTTCAACCAAGCCGGTGATGCTGTTCATCACAACTTCGGTTGCACTCAAAACTTCTGCCGGGGTTGGCTTTGGGTGACGGAACTGGTCGAGGTTGATTTCATCACCGACGATTATGTCCACCTTCTTCCAGAATCCAGGACGGAACTTGCTGCCATAGCGTGGCAAAATCGCGTGGCTGCCCCAGTGCGCCATCGGGTAGACCGGAACGTTGGCGTCCAACGCCAAACGTACCGCGCCGGTCTTGCCGCGCATTGGCCACATGTTTGGTTCGCGGGTAAGAGTGCCCTCCGGGAAGATTGCAATCATGTGACCGCGGCTCAGGTATTCGTAGGCAACGCGAAGCGGCTCATCGTTGCGCTGACCCGAGGTGCGGTACACCGGAATCTGGCCAGCGGTGAGCAGAATCTTTCCGATCACGGGGATGCGGAACAAGCCTTCTTTGGCCAAAAAGTGCGGTGCGCGACGAAGCTTCACGTAGTTGAAGTAAGCGACCGCGAGCGCATCCACGTTGGTGACGTGATTGCTCACCAAGATGTAGGCACCGGTCTTTGGAAGCTTTTCCTGGCCCTTGATGCGAAGGCCAAACATCAGACGAACCAGAGGAATAAGGAAGCTGGCAATTAGACCCAGCTTGAAGTGAAGTTCCTTTGGGTTGAATGCCGGCATCGGCAGTGCGCCTTTTTGCTTGGCCATGTTCAAACGCTACTCGGTGTAGGTGAAGTCGGCGCCTAGGTCTGTGAGCTTCTGCAAGAAGTTCTCGTAACCACGCGAAATCAGCTGAACGTTGGTGACGTTTGAGGTTCCCTCGGCAGCAAGCGCTGCGACCATGTGCGAGAAGCCACCGCGAAGGTCTGGAACTCGGATGTCCGCACCCTTGAGCTTGGTTGGGCCACTGATGACCGCAGAGTGGTTGAAGTTACGCTGACCGAAACGGCACGAGGTGCCACCAAGACATTCGCGGTAGATCTGAATCTGCGCTCCCATCTGGTTTAGGGCGTCGGTGAATCCAAAGCGGTTTTCGTAGACGGTCTCGTGAACAATGCTGAGACCCTGCGCCTGGGTGAGGGCAACCACGAGTGGCTGCTGCCAGTCGGTCATGAAGCCAGGGTGTACGTCGGTCTCAATAACCACCGAGTTGAGCGGGCCGCCCGGGTGGAAGAAGCGGATACCTTCTTCTTCAATTTCAAAGGCGCCGCCAACCTTGCGGAATACGTTGAGGAAGGTCATCATCTCGTTCTGGCGAGCGCCACCGACGAAGATGTCGCCGTTGGTTGCCAGCGCAGCAGCGGCCCAAGAGGCCGCCTCGTTGCGGTCGAACAGTGCGCGGTGGTTGTAACCACCGAGAGTCTTAACGCCTTCGATGCGGATGATGCGGTCGGCATCAACCGAAATGATGGCGCCCATCTTCTGAAGGATCGCGATGAGGTCGATGATCTCAGGCTCGATAGCTGCACCCGAAAGTTCAGTCTTGCCCTCGGCGCGAACTGCGGTGAGCAGAACCTGCTCTGTAGCGCCAACCGATGGATACGGTAGCTCGATCTTTGCTCCGTGAAGTCCCTTAGGAGCAGTAAGGCGAGTACCGTTTTCGAGCGACTCGATGACAGCTCCGAAGTTGCGAAGAACCTCGAAGTGGTAGTCGACCGGGCGGTCACCGATGTGGCAGCCACCGAGGCCAGGGATAAAGGCTTCGCCGAGCTGGTGCAGCAGCGGACCACAGAAAAGAATTGGGATTCGGCTCGAACCCGCGTGAGCATCGATATCCACCATGCGTGCGCTCTTGACGCCACGTGGGTCGAGACTCATGGTGCCGTCTTCGGCGAAGTCGATCTTCACACCGTGGAGCTGAAGTAGACGCTGAACTACGTCTACGTCTGAGATGCGTGGAACGTCCTTTAGAACGCTAGGGGCCTCGCCCAAAAGGGCTGCCACCATGGCCTTGGTCACCAGGTTCTTAGCGCCTCGGATGTCTACGCGACCCTTCAGCGGCTTGCCACCTACAACGGTGATCTGACTCATTAGACTCCCTTAGCCGGAAGAGTAAGTGGCTTGAACGAAGGACGCTTAGCCTCGAACTCGGTAATGGCCTGCTCGTTCTGAAGGGTTAGACCGATGTCGTCTAGACCTTCAAGCAGACGCCACCTAGTGTATTCGTCAATCTGGAACGGCACGCTTAGGCTGCCAACGCTGACAGTCTGGGCGACTAGGTCTACGGTTGCACCAATGCCTGGGCTGGCCTCGATAGCCTGCCACAGCGCTTTGGTGTCTTCATCCGAGATGACACCTGCGACCAGACCCTGCTTGCCAGCGTTGCCGCGGAAGATGTCTGCGAACTTGCTCGAGAACACAGCCTTGAAACCGTAGTCGCGAAGTGCCCAAACGGCGTGCTCGCGGCTCGAACCGGTACCAAAGTCGGCGCCTGCGATAAGAACCTGACCGGCCTTGTAGGCAGGCTGGTTCAGAACGAACTCAGGGTCGTTACGCCAAGCAGCAAACAGTGCGTCGTCGTAGCCGACTGCGGTAATGCGCTTTAGGAAGACGGCTGGTGCAAGCTGGTCGGTGTCGACGTTGCTGCGGCGCAGCGGAACCGCGGTACCGGTGAAGACTTCAAACTTTTCCATTAGTTCTCTCCCAGGGTTGCGATTCCGGTGGTAAGTGGGTGCACCGGCTCAAGGTCGGCTGGTGAAGATAGTGTTCCGCGAACTGCTGTTGCCGCAGCGACCACCGGCGAGACCAGGTGAGTGCGCGAACCCTTACCCTGACGGCCTTCGAAGTTACGGTTGCTGGTGCTTGCAGAGCGCTCACCTGGAGCAAGCTGATCTGGGTTCATGCCCAAGCACATCGAGCAACCAGCAAAACGCCACTCTGCCCCAAACTCGGTGAAGATCTTGTCGAGCCCCTCGGCCTCAGCCTGCAAGCGAACCTTTGCCGAACCAGGAACTACCAGCATGGTGATTCCATCGGCCTTCTTGCGCCCCTGGACGATGCTTGCGGCAGCACGAAGGTCTTCGATGCGGCCGTTGGTGCAGGATCCGACGAACACTGTGTTTACTGCAATGTCCTTCATCTTGGTGCCTGGCTTGAGGTCCATGTACTTGAGCGCGCTCTCGGCGGCCTGACGCTCGTTAGGGTCGGTGAAGTCCTCCGGGCTAGGAACTACGTCGAGCAAGCTGACGCCCTGTGCTGGGTTAGTGCCCCAGGTTACAAACGGATCGAGGGTGTTCGCGTCGATGTTTACCTCAGCGTCGAAAACGGCGCCCTCATCGGTTGGCAAAGTCTTCCAGTATTCAACCGCAGCGTCCCAGTCGGCACCGGTTGGAGCGTGTGGGCGACCCTTGACGAACGCGAAGGTGGTCTCATCTGGAGCGACCATACCCGCGCGAGCACCGGCTTCGATGCTCATGTTGCAAATGGTCATACGGCCTTCCATGCTCAATGCACGGATGGCGCTGCCGCGGTATTCCAAAACATAACCCTGGCCACCGCCGGTGCCAATCTTGGCAATAACGGCCAGAATGATGTCCTTTGCGGTTACGCCTGGACGAAGGGCTCCCTCGACGTTGATAGCCATGGTCTTGAAAGGCTTTAGCGAAAGAGTCTGAGTTGCTAGAACGTGCTCGACCTCAGAGGTTCCGATGCCCATCGCAAGCGAACCGAAAGCGCCGTGGGTCGAAGTGTGCGAGTCGCCACAGACCACGGTCATACCTGGCTGGGTTAGGCCTAGCTGTGGGCCAACCACGTGCACAATGCCCTGGTCCTTGTCGCCGAGAGAGTGCAGACGGATACCGAACTCAGCAGCGTTCTTGCGAAGCGCTTCGATCTGGGCGCGACTGGTGGCATCGGCAATTGGCTTGTCGATGTTCAAAGTTGGAGTGTTGTGGTCCTCGGTGGCGATCGTCAAATCTGGGCGACGAACCGGACGGCCAGCTAGACGCAAACCATCAAAAGCCTGCGGGCTAGTTACCTCGTGAACCAGGTGAAGGTCGATGTAGATGAGGTCTGGGGCGTTGTTTTCACCCTTGACCACAACGTGGTCATTCCAAACTTTTTCGGCCAAAGTTAACGGCTTATTAGACATACCAACACCTCGAGTTACGTGAACTCCAATTCTACCTCGAACACCCCATTTTGGGGCAGTTCTCCGGGTGGCTTAGGCTAGCCACATGACTCAATCGAACGTCGTTGATATGCAACGGCGAGTGCTCCGCACACTGATGACAGGCCAGATGCTGGCAGGCTTCGGCGTGGGTGCAACATTCTCGATTGGCGCGCTCCTGGCCACCCAACTATCCGGCACTGAAGCCTGGGCTGGCGCAGCCGCTACTTTCAGCACTCTGGGCACAGCTTTTTGGGCATTTCCACTGGCTCGTTTAGCTGCAGCGCGCGGTCGACGCGTCGCCTTGGTCACCGGTGGCGCAATCGCTATGACCGGCTCGGTCACGGCCATCCTAGCTGGCGTTTTCGGCTCATTCCCGATGCTCATCGGAGCATTTCTTCTGCTCGGGGCTGCAAGTGCGATAAGCCTTCAGGCAAGATTTGCCGCCACCGACCTCCCCGCTATAAGAACGGCTGGCCGAGACCTTTCACTTGTAGTTTGGGCAACCACCATCGGTGCCGTAATTGGCCCAAACCTGTTCCAACCCGGCGAAGTCATCGGCCAGGCACTTCAGCTCCCGCACCTGACCGGACCTTTCATCATCACGCTGACCGCTCAGTTCGCAGGCGCAACCGCATTTTTTGTGGGGCTTCGCCCGGATCCGCTTCTTACCGCGCGGGAACTCGACCCGAACAAGACCGGCCTGCGACCAAAGGCCTCGCTACGAGTGGCGTTCGAAACACTTAGAAGCAACGCCAAGGCTCGCTTTGCGGTTCTGACTATCGCACTCAGTCACATGGTCATGGTTGGCGTAATGAGCATGACTACCGTGCACATGAAGGGAATGGGGTTTGAGCTGGTCATCATCGGCCTCACCATTAGCCTTCACGTCGCAGGCATGTGGGCATTTAGCCCAGTCTTCGGATGGCTGTCTGACAAAATCGGGAACCTAACCACAATCGTTGTCGCGCAGATTGTGTATGTCATTTCACTGCTTTTCACTTCGCTGGGCGACATGGACCAACTGAGCCTGTCTATAGGCTTACTGCTTCTTGGCCTTGGATGGTCGGCTTCGACCGTGGCCGGTTCATCCCTGCTAACCAAGAGCCTCTCGAGTGATGAGAAGATCAACGTTCAGGGCTTGAGTGACTCGCTGCAAAGCCTCTCCGGAGCATTCGGTGGCGCAATGAGCGGTGTGATCCTGGCAGCCATCATGTACAGCGGTTTGTCTGTGGTTGCGATGGTTCCGGTCGGCCTGATTCTTGTTTTGGCCTGGAGCGCGTACCGAGCGAAGTGACGCCCTGCGGGTCTTGCCTAGACCGCGAACTCAAGTGCCAGAGTAACCACATCGCCAAGCTCAACCTTTTCGGCTTTGCGAACGGCCGCCTTCAACGGAACAAGGTATCCGCCGTTGCGAGGCATTATCGACGTCGTAAAAACACTTTTTCCAAGGTGAACCGTGACCGGGAGCACTCCCCAGCCATAAGTGATCATCGCGGCGATGCTGGCGATTTCTTGGCAATCTTCCGAGCCAACCTCAACCCAGTAAAACGGCGCAGGGCCACGCCATTCAACTATGGGGGCGGACAGGGTGAGGCGCATGTTCTGAGACTAGCAAGGGGTACTGCGGCTTAAAAGGAAACTCGCCCCCGGGACTTACGTCAACCAAGAGCGAGTATCGTGACCCCAGCGGGATTCGAACCCGCGCTACTGCCGTGAGAGGGCAGCGTCCTAGGCCGCTAAACGATGGGGCCGTTTGAGCAACCTGTCCATTATGCCACGATTTGATGACTACGGCAACCGGAGTTTAGGCTGGCGCACAGACCCAGAGCGCCCCCGGCGCTACGGCAACCTCGAGTGGAGAGCTGCCGACGTGCTCGCCATCCGAATAAACCGGCAGTCCCTGACTATCAAGGTGCGCCGATGAAAGCTCGACAAACTCCACTGCAGGGTGTGAAACGTGACGCCCCGTGAAGACCTTCGGGAACACCTTGAGAAGTTCTAGGCGGGAAATCTTGTGCACGATGAACAAGTCGAGCTTCTCGTCATCGACCTTGGCGTGCGGAGCAATAAGCATGCCACCGCCGAAGGCAGGTGCATTAGCCACCGCACAGAGCATGGCCTCGAGTTCCCGCTCCTTGCCGTCGATTGTGACGCGGTATTGAATGCCCCTGAAACGAAGCAATTCGAGCACCATAGCAACCTGATAGCGGGATGGCCCCTTCGGGAAACGCATGCGATTGGCCTTGGCGTTTACCAGGGCATCGAAGCCGGCAGAGATTGTGCCGAATGAAAAGAAACTGCGCTCGGGAGTCTTCCCCTGAATCAGATCGACCCGGCGTGGTGCTTGGAGTCCGGCGAGGGCCGCCTCGACACCCGCGCGCACGTCACCGATTGGCAGATGGAGGGTTGAGGCGGCATCGTTGCCGGTGCCCGCGGCGATTATGGCTAACGGGATATTGCTCTTCGCGCAGGCATTTACGCCGAGGTGAACCATGCCGTCTCCGCCAACGACCATTAACGCTCGGATGGTTCCGGCAGCTACCGCTGCGCGCGCATTCCCCAGCGACTCCTCAAAGCTGTTACCGCTCAGGTCTAAGGTGGCCACATCAAGCTCGTTTAGGACAGAAAGAACCTGCAACCCGGCCGAGGCACCCTTGCCTTTGCCGCTGGTTGGGTTAACCAAAACCCCAATCGGCTGAGCCATGTTTAGTCTTTCTGGCGACGCAGCAACTGGGCGTTTGCAGCCACGACGATGGTGGAAGCGGTCATCAAAATGGCGCCAACCGCAGGCGAAAGCACAAGTCCGATGGGTTGGAAGATGCCCGCCGCAAGAGGGATAGCCACAATGTTGTAGCCCGCACCCCACCAAAGGTTTTGCACCATCTTGGCGTACGAACGTTTAGCCAGCTTGATGGCCTTGGCTACCGACTCCGGATCGTCTGAAACGAGCACAATGTCTGCCGACTCGACCGCAACGTCAGTTCCCGAACCAATTGCAATGCCCACATCGGCTTGGGTTAGCGCAGGCGCATCGTTGATGCCATCTCCGACCATCGCAACTACTCTGCCCTTGGCCTGCAGGTCACTAACCGCATCGGCCTTGCGTGCCGGAAGCACCTCTGCGTAGATCTCCTCGATGTCGAGTTCCTTACCGACGGCCTTAGCTACCTCGTGCGCATCACCGGTGAGGATTGCAACCTTTTTGTCGAGTTGCTGCAGTTCCCAGACCGCGTCCGCGCTGGTAGGACGGGTCACGTCACCGATGGCGATGAAACCGAGCAAAAGGTCATTTCTCAAAACATAAACCGACGTGTATCCCGCACTATTTGCAGCGTCTGCCGCAAAGAGATCTTGCACGTCGACGTCGATGCGATTCTTGGTGAGAATTGCCGGGCCACCTGCCTGAAGCTTGAACTCATCCACACGCCCGGCAACACCAATACCAGGAATCGACATGATGTCCTTCACCGGTACCGGCTCGATACCGCGAGAGTTTGCCTCAGCCAAAATCGCAGCCGCGATGGAGTGCTCAGACTCCTGTTCGAGACCGGCCGCAACGGCAAGCAGCTCATCCACGCTTTCAAGACCACCGCGACGGGTGACGTGCGCCGATACGAAGGAACGCTTTCCTTCGGTGAGTGTTCCAGTCTTGTCGAAGAGAACGGTGTCAACCTTGCGAAGCTGTTCGAAAGCCGCTCGGTTGCGAATGAGCACACCGTTGCGAGCCGCGTTGTCTGTAGTGATCGCGGTAACCAGAGGAATGGCCAGACCCAGCGCGTGCGGGCAGGCGATGACGAGCACGGTGACAACGCGCTCGAGGATGAACGACGGACTCTGCTGGCCGGTAAGGCTCCAGGCAAGGGCGGTAATTGCAGCTGCGCCAAGGGCTGCGTAAAACAGCCAGCCGGCGGCTCGATCGGCAAGGCGCTGGGTATCGCTCTTGCTCGCTTGCGCCTGCTTTACGAGCTGAACGATGTGACCGATTACGCTCTCGTCCCCCACCGCGGTGATACGAACGGTGAGTGCGCCGAGCGGGAGTTCAAACTCCTGGTCATCGGTGCCCTGCATTGTGAATTCAGGTGCTTTGCCACTGACCGCGTTCATGGTGCCGCCGACGACTTGATCTCCCGGACCCTTCAAGACCGGAGCGGATTCGCCAGTGAGCATTGCCTCGTTTACGCGGGACTGCCCGCGCTCAATTACGCCATCGGCGGGGATGGAGTATCCGGTGCGAACCAGCACCAAGTCACCAACCTGAAGCATGCGACTCGAAGTCTTTACCGGGAAGCCATCCTCGATTATTTCGACAACATCCGGGATTAGCTTGACGAGCTCACCAACTGAATTCTGTGCACGCTGGACAGAGTTCATCTCAACCCAGTGGCCGCCCAACATGATGGTGATAAGCGCTGCCAGCTCCCACCAGAAATCCATGCCTGCCATGATGTTCAGACCGAACGCATTGGCAACCAGCAGGAACAGGCTGTAACCGAAAGCGACAACAAGCGCGAGTGCGATGAGAGCCATCATGCCCGGCTTGCGTCGTTTGATTTCTGCCCAACCCGAGGTGAGGAATATACGGCCCACGCTGAAGAGCATTGCGGTGCCAAACGCGGCGGAAACATAGCTACTGCCAGGGAACAGGTTTCCGTAACCGAGCCACTGGCCAATCATCGGGGAGAAAACGAAAGTGGGGATGGTAAGCCCGAGCGCAACGAAGAACTGCTTCTTGAAGATGTGCGGGTGGTGGCCGGCGTGAGAATCATGGCCGGGGTGGGAACCATGGGCGGCGTGCGTCTCGTGACCCTCGTGCACATCCGCCACAGCCACGGACTGGCCGGTTTCGCCCTGCTCAGCCATGTGGTGTTCATGGTGGTCGTGCTCCGGCGAGTGATGTTCGTGCTGCTCCATAGGAAATAAGACTAGGTTAAGAGCATGCGCATAGTTAAATACGGTCACGCCTGTCTCGAGATTATTGAAGGCGACCGCCGCCTAATTTTGGACCCTGGCGTCTATAGCGAGCACATGAACGACAAACACAACGTCGACGTCGTTCTCATCACTCACCAGCACGACGACCACTGCTACGAAGAGCAGCTCGACCGCATTGTGGCGCTAAACCCAGATGTAAAGATCTTCTGCCCGGATGATGTGCGCGACCGCCTCGCGAAGGCACCAAACGCCTCAAGCTACCGAGTGACCGTTGTGCACCACGGCGACCTTCACCAGGTTGGCCCGTTCAAGATTGAGTTCTTTGGCGCCATGCACGCCGAGATCCACCGCAGCATCCCGCTGATTCAGAACACCGGCGTGTTCATCAACGACACCCTCTACTACCCTGGCGATTCATTTACCCGCCCGGACCGCCCGGTTCCGCTGCTGGCCTGCCCATCGAGTGCGCCTTGGCTGAAGATTAGCGAGGTCATGGACTTCGTCGATGAGGTAAAGCCAGCCCGCTGCTTCCCTACACACAACATTCACCTGAGCGAGTTTGGCCACCAGCTAAACAATGGTCGCATTCAGGCCGTCACCGAAAGCCATGGCGGCAAGTTCGAATACATCCTCGCGGGCGAGCACCTAGACGCCTAGACAGTCTGCGCCAGCGCGCCCCAACTAGATTCGCTCGAGCCTAAAAGCCAACAACTCTTTGATGATTTCTGCAGGCAACTGTGGCTTGGCCTGGAACTGCAACGTCATGCCTTTTAGGGTGAACCATTCCGAGTATTTCTCGGAGAACGATACGCCGTTATCGCTGTAATTCCCGTGGAAGCTGAGATGGTTTTGCCATCCGCTGATGTAGAAGAACTTCTTCTTTCCAAGCGCAAATCCGATGATCTGATAGCTGATTACAGGCTTAGCCTCTGGCAGTTCCGCGGTGACAATGTCGATAATGCGTTCAAGTTCTGCTCTATGTTCAGGGAGCTGCGCGGCAAGGTACTTGTCGACCTCATCCGGTCCCAACTTGCCGTTCCCAACTGCAGTTTCTTTAGCCATGGCTTTACTCTAGCGCTGCTTAAAAGCGAAACGACCCGCTTCGATTTTCAACGAAATGCGGGCCGTTCAAACTTGCTGGGGTACCTGGACTCGAACCAAGAACAAAGGTACCAGAAACCTTCGTGTTGCCAATTACACCATACCCCAAGGCATGAAACCGAGCCTTGCTCCGTCTAACGGAACCAGACTCGACTCTCTATCTTACGCGAATCTAGTGGCTCTGAGCAAACGCAGTTAGACGCGCGATGCTGCTTGCCTTGCCCAAGATCTCCATGCTCTCGAAAAGCGGTGGCGAAATTCGACGGCCACTGATGGCGGTGCGGATTGGGCCGAACGCGATTCGTGGCTTGAGCTCGAGCTCTTCGATTAGCTTCGCCTGAAGCGCGTTCTGAACAGCCTCGGTGGTGAAAGCATCGGCGTCAATCGCCTCAACCGCCGCGATAGCAGCCTGAGCAATCTCGCCAGCGTTGGCAGGCAATCCAGCCTTTGCATCTTCCTCAACCACGATGTCTTCATCGGCGGTGAATAGGAAGCCAAGCATTGGCGCAGCCTCAGAAAGAACTACGATGCGCTCCTGAATCAAGGGAGCCGCGGCATCAAGAATCTGCTCCTGCTGGGCGGTCAGTTCGTGACCAACCAGGCCAGCCGACTGCAGGTAAGGAACCAGACGGTTCTTGAAGTCGTCGGCCGAAAGCAAACGGATGTGTGCCGCGTTGATGGCGTCTGCCTTCTTCTGGTCGAAGCGAGCAGGGTTGCCGTTCACGTTCGCAACGTCGAAGGCGGCAATGAGCTCGTCCATGGTGAAGACGTCCTGACTGTCGCTCAGACCCCAACCGAGAAGCGAAAGGTAGTTGAGCAGACCCTCAGGGATGAAGCCGCGGTCGCGGTGGTGGAACAGGTTGCTCTCTGGGTCGCGCTTCGAGAGCTTCTTGTTGCCCTCTCCCATCACGAATGGCAGGTGACCGAACTGCGGAATGAACTTGGTGATACCCGCCTCGTACATCGCGTTGTAAAGCGCGATTTGGCGAGGGGTGCTCGAAAGCAGGTCTTCGCCTCGAAGCACGTGGGTGATTCCCATCAGCGCATCATCAACTGGGTTCACAAGGGTGTAAAGCGGCTGGCCATTCGGGCGCACCACAACGAAGTCTGGGAACGAACCGGCAGGGAAGGTGATCTCGCCGCGAACTAGGTCGGTGAAGGTGATGTCCTGGTTAGGAACGCGCAGACGCAGTGCTGGCGAACGACCCTCGGCACGGTAAGCGGCCTTCTGCTCTTCGGTCAGGTCGCGCTCGCTGTTGTCGTAGCCAAGCTGCTTTGCGCGGCCAGCTGCTTCATTACGAGCGTCGATTTCTTCACCGGTTAGGTATGACTCATAGATGTGGCCACTGGCCTTCAACTTCTCGATTACCTCAAAGTAGATGTCGGTGCGCTGGCTCTGACGGTAAGGCTCGTTTGGTCCACCAACGTCCACGCCCTCATCCCAGTTGAGACCCAACCAGCGAAGCGCATCGAGGATGGCTTCGTAAGATTCTTCACTGTCGCGAGCAGCATCGGTGTCCTCGATACGGAACACGAAGGTTCCGCCGGTGTGACGCGCGTAAGCCCAGTTGAACAGCGCGGTGCGGACCAAACCTACGTGCGGGGTTCCGGTTGGCGATGGGCAGAAACGGACCTTGATGTCGGCGCCGGTTGCGGTTGTGAAGGGTGCGGTGATTTCAGACATTATGACTCAAGTTTACCCGCCCCGATGAGGGCCCGGCCAGAGACCGTTCGCGGCCACTGAAGCCAGCGAAGACGCGCTACGCGGTGACTGGATTGCGCAGGGTGCCGATGCCCTCGACGGTGCACTCGACGACATCGCCGGCACTGAGCTTTGCAATGCCAGCCGGAGTTCCGGTGAGGATTACGTCGCCAGGTAGCAGGGTCATGTTCTGGCTCACGAACGAGATGATTCGAGGAACATTGTGAATCATGTAGTCGATCGAAGAACTCTGCTTTACCTCGCCATTGATGGTCGACGAAATAGCCTGCTTTGCCGGTACGAAATCAGTCTCAATCCAAGGGCCCATTGGGCAGAAGGTGTCGAAGCTCTTGGCACGCGCCCACTGGACGTCCGAGTACTGGAGGTCTCGCGCGGTCACGTCGTTGGCGATTGTGAAACCCCAAACGTAGTCGAGCGCATCCACCTCGGACACGTTCTTGGCTAGCTTGCCAATGACGATGGTCAGCTCAGATTCGAGATCGACCTTTTCTGATTGAATCGGCAAAACGATGCTGTCGCCCTGACCAATGATTGAGCTGTTCGGCTTGAGGAAGAGCGCAGGCTCATCGTTGGTTACCGCCATGCCCATTTCAGCAATGTGGTCCTGGTAGTTCTTACCGACGCAGACCACCTTGGAAGGAATGGTTGGCGCGAGCAACTTGACTTCTGCAAGCGGCAGGCGGTCGCCGGTGGTCTCGTACATGTTGACGAGCGGGTGACCCTTTAGGACAACGAGCTCATCGCCATCGACGATTCCAAAACGAACCTCTTCGTTGTGGCTGAACCGAGCGACGCGCATGACGTTAGTCCGATAGCTTTACGAGCCAGTTGTGGCGGTCGGCAACGCGACCGTATTGAATGCCGGTTAGCTCCTCGCGAAGCGAAACGGTAAGCGCACCAGGTTCTGGGTCGGCAGCGCCGATGGTCTCCTCACGGCTGAGCAGCTGGCCCACCGGAGTGATTACAGCCGCGGTACCACAGGCGAAGATCTCAACGATTTCGCCACTGTTGAAGCCATCGCGAACCTCATCGAGCGAGACCAAACGCTCTTCGAGCTTGATGCCGCGGTCGCGAATCAACGTGATTACGCTGTCGCGGGTGATGCCGTGAAGAATGTTTCCGTCTAGCGATGGGGTGACAACATGGCCATCCTTGTAGACGAAGAATAGGTTCATTCCACCGAGCTCTTCGATGTGAGTTCCAGTCTCGGCATCGAGGAACATAACCTGCGAGCAACCGTTTTCGTAACCCTCGGTCTGAGCCAATAGCGACGCAGCGTAGTTACCCCCGGTCTTAGCCTCACCGGTTCCGTGCTTGCCGGCACGCGCGGAGTCGAGAGCAATCCAAATCTTTACCGGCTTCACACCACCGGTGAAGTAAGGGCCTACCGGCGAAGCGATAACGCGGTACTCAGCGCGGTGAGC
>JBEEJV010000083.1:0-3471 GCA_041169005.1 Actinomycetota bacterium | reverse complement strand
CCTCTAAAGGTAGGCGTAAGCCAGCGCAACATTCTGAAGCAGGGTACAGGCACTCTATTCGGTGGTGGCCAGCTGGTTAGCTTCGACTTCGCAGGCTATAACGCTCGTACCGGAGAGCTGTTCCAGGCGACAAAGTACGATGGCACAGATCAGATCTCCCAGCTGATTGCCTCACCAGCGAAGGGCGCTAGCGCAACCACCTTCTGCAACGTCTTCTCAGGCGCGCGAGCTGGTGCGACTGTTGTAGCGCTTATGAACGCCAAGGATTCGCACAACTCCCAGCCGATCGAGTCTGCAAACATCAAGGCAAACGACCCGCTCTTGTTTGTGCTGCACCTTCGCAAAGTCAACCTACCTCGTGCTATCGGCACCAGCGTTGCACCACAGAGCGGTTTCCCACAGGTTGTTCTCGCAGCCAGCGGCGAGCCAGGTCTGGTTATGCAGGACTGGTCGAGTTCGAGCGCGCCGTCGGAGTTCAAGAAGGAAACCCTGATCAAGGGTTCAGGAGCCGTCGTCCGCGAAAATGACACTGTGACCGTTCACTATTCTGGTTACCTCTGGGATTCGAGCAAGTCACAGTTCGACTCGAGCTGGAAGAACGGCACTCCAGCCTCATTCCAGCTTTCGCAGGGTTCAGTGATTCCAGGTTTCATTTCAGCAATCGCTGGTGAGACAGTTGGTTCACAGGTTGTAGCGATTTTGCCTCCATCAGTTGCATACGGCAGCCAGGGAACTGGCTCGATCCCTGGAAACGCAACGCTGATCTTCGTAATCGACATTCTCGGCGCATCTAAGTAACCGCCTAAGGACCCAAATGGCCAAGCAGAAACCAAAGAGCGCGGCTGAAGCTGAGCTTGCTGGGCTTGGATATGGCAAGACAGACTGGGACACCAGTGTAGAAAAACGAGACGCCTCCGAGCGACAGCTTGGACTCACGTTTGCACTCATCTACTCAACCTTTGGCCTAACTAAACGAGAAATCTTCGAAAGACTACCTGGTTACACGGGCGGCTCACGCAGCGCTGAGGCGCTGAGCAAATTGTTCGAGCGTGACAAACGGGATATCCGTGCTCTAGGCGTAAGTATCGAAACCATCGTCCCGGATGATGGTGACAATCAGGAAACTCGTTACAGAATCCCGATGCAGGCATTTGAATGGCCTCAAAAGGTAAATCTGTCCCCGGCTCAGATTGGCCTGATTCAGCTCGCAGTGCATTGCTGGTCTGAGGCTTCGCTCTCACTCGAAGTTGAGGCTGCTCTCACACGCCTTCGCGCCCTAGGCGATACTCCTACGAGTGAAGTCGTTCAGGAGCTTGCGCCACGTTTTCGAGCCTTTGACAGGGCATTCGACGCTCTTGCGGAAGCAATCACGGAGTGTGCGCCAGTTACTTTCAACTACCGCAAACCCGGCTCCGATAAGCCTGAGAAGAGAACTATCCAGCCATGGCGACTCATGTCTGTGGAAGGTCAGTGGCTCCTGCAGGGTGTCGACGTCAACAAAGATGTCGCTAGAAACTTCTTGCTCAAGCGAATTGTTGATAAGCAGATTCGAGTTGATTTCAGCCCGGAAGCTAGCTTCGAACGCCCGACTGCGGACCAGCTAGAACGCGTAGAGCGCAAGTTGGCCGAGTACACCGCTAAGAACCGCGCCACCCTAGAAATATTGCCGGGCAGTGCTGCCTGGAGTCATTTCGAGATGGACCTGCTGCCAAATGGCACAGCGACTCTCGAAACGAGCTACATGGACGAAGACCTTTTAGCAGAAACTGTACGCGGTTTTGCGGGACAGATTCGCGTAATAAGCCCTTCGTCGCTTTCGGACAAAGTCAGAAGCGGACTGAAGAAAGTGGCGGATCTTCATGCCTAAGCGCAACACCATTTTTGGTTCCGAACGAACGAACCTCATGTACACGCTGATCGGCCGCATCCTTGATGCAGGTTCGATATCTGTGGCTGAACTTGCCAAGCAGTTCGATTTGACCGAACAAGAAATCGTCGATGCTATACGCACAATCAGTGTCACCGAAACCGGAACCGATCTCGACTACTCGCCATTTTTGGTTGATGAGGACATCCTGAACGAAGGAATCGCCGAATTCGTTGCTTTTCCGCTGGACCTCGAGGTTCCACGTTTGTCCGCCCGTCAGGCTGCCGCCATCAGCGCTGGCCTTAGGTATCTGGCCACAATTCCAGGGTTCACGCGAACAGACGAAATTGCCGAGTTGCTGGAACTGTTGGACTTAACTAGCGTCCAAGAACCCACCGCGAGCATCACTTTTGCAGAGGCGCACATCGACGCGGACGTAGCCCTGCTCCGTCGAGCCATCACGGAACAACGGGCGATCAAGTGTGAATACATCAATGCCGCAGGGGAGCGAATAACTCGCACGATGGACCCGCTGCGCTTGGAGTCCCGCGATCCAGTCTGGTATTTGCGGGCCTACTGTCACAAGAACCTGCAGGTACAGTCATTCAGGTTAGACCGAATGGACAAAGCGGAAATATTAGACACGCCGATCTCCACGGCCGCCATGAGTGCAGTGATTCCGGATGACATCTACACAGCCCGAGACACAGACTTCACCGTAACCCTCCGACTTGCACCAGAGGCCTACGCAATCATCTCCGATTACCACGCGATCGACCCGAACCCAACCCAGCTAACTGGGGAAAAAGAGGTTTCCATAAAGGTTCGAAATCTGGACATTCTCGGTCCATTAATCGCCTCATATGGGGGAGATGCAGTTGTGCAAGGTCCACCGGAGGCACGCGCGGTCGTTGCTGCATTCTGTCTTCGCGCACTAGGTGAAGAACCCGATACGACGGGACTGGTTCAGTAATGGCATTTTGGCAGTGGGCTCTCATCGACCTAGCTATTCTCACGAGCGGGGCGATTTGGCATGGCGTGCTTGTTAGGGAGCTCGGAAAATCGGCTAAACGAATGGCCAACGAAAACGAAAAGCTAATCGAGACAATGTCACTGCTAAGCCTTGCCACCGAATCGACGAGCACTTACCAGCGCCCGGTGAACAACCTCAACGATTCGGCACTTGAAAAGACCACAATCCTCTTGAAGCGTATGCGCACTCAAGATCAGAAGCGTGAAGCAAAAAAGCGTAGGCTTATAGCTAGGTTTAGCACTCGAAAGTAGGAAACCTTGTTCAGAACTCTCTTTGAAGGCCCAGTAGGCATCATCCTGATTGCAATCGTAATTGCCATCTTCGCTGGACCTAAGCTGCCAAAGGCCGCTAAGGGCATTGCCGAGTCGATCAAGGTATTCAAGAAAGAAATCAAGACCGACGAAAAGCCAAACGGCACCGGCGAGTCAGCCAAGAAGACCGACGACTAGAACTCGGACACTAACCAAATGGCGAAATCAAAAAACGCCACCGGTCAGATGAGTTTGGGTGGTCACCTCAAAGAGTTGCGCACCCGCGTCTTTTGGATCGCCCTATTTATAGTCTGCGGCTC
>JBEEJV010000082.1:0-4257 GCA_041169005.1 Actinomycetota bacterium | reverse complement strand
GAGGGTTCAGGGCGTGCTCCTAATGTCAAAAAATGCTCTGCAATCTTCGGATAGGGAGCCAAAAGAGCGCATCGCCCAAATTCTCTCCAATCTCGCGCTCTGCATTGAAGAGCTCAGAGGCGCATCAGTCGGGGATTTCAATTTCAATCTCGCTCTTTCGAAGCACGTCGAACTTTGGAGGGGTGTACTGTCCATCGGTGTCCGTGTAGCTCCTGCGGCCGCTGAATTGCTCGAAGCCAATCCGACCGCGGCTCAGTGTTCGCTGGAGGTCATCCGCGAGGGAATCAACAACGCGGTCAAGCATGGCAAGCCGAGACGGATTGATGTTGAGGTTGAAACTGACTTTGAAAGGGCCGTGGAACGTGCAACTGCGCTCAGTCTGCGAGTGTCCAATGATGGCACGCGCTTGGCTCGGCGAAGAAAGCCGGGGTTTGGTTCGGCTTTGCTGGATCAGCTGACCAGTCAGTGGCAGATTGCGGAAGGTGCCGGCGGGGTGGAACTGCGTGCGTTAGTTTCGACGCGGCGAACGGAACAGCATAACGCCACCGACAACGCTCAGCGCCAGCCCTAGCCATAGTGAGTCTGGAGCAAGCTTGGTTAGCGCGAGCCCGCAGACGACGACGCCCAACGCAATAGTGAAAACGGACACCAACCATAGTGGGTTGAAGCTAGCCGCCGCAGAGGTCTTTGCCGGTTCAAGTGGGTCCACACCGCTATGGCAGTAGCGGCACTTGGTTGCCTCGCGCTTGATGTATTCGGCGCAATGCGGGCACTTGCGGTGGTCCGGCAAGAACTGCGGGGGAGTTGGAAGCGTCGCAATCACTAGGCCGGTCACCAATGAGGTTGCGATCAGGCTCAACCAGAAAAATGTGAACCAAGATTTGCCCTTGGTGACAGCCGATCGTGCAACGAAAACTGCGCTGAGGGTGTTGATCGTTAGAAGTGAAACCGCAGATGGAATCCAAGCTGCGATGTCGTGCATCACGGTATCGGTGACATTGGTCACCGAGATAGCGGCTAGGACGCTCATAGTCGCGCCTAGTTTGTAGCCAGCGAAGCCAAAGTTGCGTTCAGGTCGGCCAGGGTTGGTGGCTCAGCACCTGCGCGCTCGCAGGTTACTGAAGCGGCGATGCCCGCGGTGTAGATAAAGTCTCGGAAGGTTTCGTCGCTCAGGTTAGTAAGTCGATCGAATGGGTCTGAACCCAGTGCCGATACATCGCTGAGTTGGCCCATGAGGTTCGCGCAGAAGGTATCGCCCGCACCCACGGTGTCAACAACGTTGATCTTGCGGCTAGGGACGTCGATGCGAGAACCAGATGGGCGGTAGAGCGAGGTTCCTTCGGCGCCGCGGGTGACGAACACGTGGCGGCCCGAATCGCCAATCCAAGAGCGAACAATGGCATCGATGCGCTCCTGGAAGTCATCGGTGGTTTCGTCAAGGTCGTAAAGCCATTGAATGTCTTCATCCGAGGCTTTGATCAGGTGGCTGATGTCGTTGATGCGCTCGACGCGAAGGCGTTCCTTCTCGCGCTCGAAGCCAAGTGCCGGACGAATGTTGATGTCGTGACTGATCGTCACGGAGTTCTGCTTGAAGTGGTCTCGCGCCCAGCCTTCGATTACAAGGTTGCCCGGTTCCATGGCCATACCCAAGCAACCGAACTGGATTGCGGTTGCGTGCATGTTTTCAAGTTCCACGTTGTCTGGAAGCTCGGCAGGGGTCCAACCCCAGTCTGCGGTTCCGTTTACGTAGAACGAGTAGGAAGGCACGCCATTCGAATCGATGGCTACCACTACCAGGGTGCTCAGTTCTTCGGCATCGATGCTGTGGTCGAGTGAAACGCCATTGGTTTCAAGTTTTTCACGAATGATCTTGCCGAAACGGTCCGAACTAAGGCGACCGAGGAACTGGTGCTTGGTTCCGCGTCGCGCTAGGGCGATAGCCACATTCGCGTTTGCTCCGCCAACGATGGCGTTGTAGGAACCTGGCTGGTAGCGGTTCTCAATGAGGTCGATAAGGGCTTCGCCGATAACAAGAATCATGGCTAAATAGTAGCCTGTAGATATGTTGAACGCATTGACGAAGAGATTCGGTGAGGGGCGTACAGCGCTTATCCTCCCGTTGGCTGGCTACGTGGTTCTGTGGGTCACGGTTATAGGCGGAAGTTTCGCCAACATTTTCGAACCGCAGCCTAAGAGCAACTTCGATGGCGTGACCCGTTTTCCGCAGGTCGTTCACATGTCCATTTACCTTTTCTTAGTAGGCCTCGCTGTATTGGGCATTACTTCCGTTTATGCACGCCGCCTGGCGGTAAACGCCGCCCAAACTCGTTTGACCAAGTCCGCAGGGGGCTTCGCGCTCGTCTCGGTCGCCATCACGCTGATCGCAGGAGCTATCTACGGTATTTCAAGTCTTATGATGGGCATCAACTCGGTGAACCCTACCGACAACAACAACGAAGTAGTTCGCATTTTCAACGTATACGTGCCCATCGTTCTCGATGCGGCACTGCTGGTGTTTGTAATCCTGAAAGCGTTCGTTGGTCTCCACAAGGATGGCGAAGATGACTAAGCAAGCTCTTGCAGGCGCTCGCCGCAGCCTTGCGCTCGGCTTTGCGCTACCTATCATCGGTGGGGCAGTGGCAATTGTCTTCGGACTGATTTTGCGTGATCTCGGCCTGAATATTGATGTCTGGCTTTGGCTAGTCATCTTTGCAATTCTTGGCGTGAGCTTGGTGCTGGGAACCCGCAGTTCCAATAGTGCATTCCGGTTCGGGGTGGAGACAGCAAAGCGCATCGGCGCGACCCGCGGAGCGCTCAACCTGAACTTCATCCTCGGCATCATCTGGTCAGCAGTGGTCGCCGTTTCGTCGTTCACTCTAGGTTCACAGGCTATGGATTTCCTGAGGTCTTACCGCCAGAAGAAGCACAGCATGGGTACCACCGATGGCAAGCCAAATTACTGGTACGAGTCTTATTACACGATCAAACCGGTAACTCTCGACTGGTTCGTAGGTCACTTGCTGCCAAGCATATTGATGCTTATTCTCGTAGTCGTTGGAACCTACCTGTTGATTGCGGAGCGGTGCCGCGAAGCGAAGCCGGCTGAGGGCAACTAGTGAAGTTTGACACCAAAGGGCTGCTGTTTGACAACGATGGCGTGCTCGTAGATTCCCACCTTGCCGCTCGCGAGGCTTGGGGTGCATGGGCCAAGCGTTATGCCCCGAATTGGAACTGGGACACCGCCGAAAACGCCGGTGTTCGTGCGCAGGACATGGTTCTTCGAATGGTTGGACCAGAGAAGTTCGAAGAAGCCAACGACTACATCAACCAGCTCGAACAGGATTCTGCAAAAGACACGATTGCATTGCCTGGCGCGGTCGAACTCACCAACTCTTTGACCCCTGGTACTTGGACGGTCTGCACGAGCGCCAACCCAAACCTCGGGCGTGCGCGCCTTGAGGCCGCTGGCATTCCGGTGCCGGCAGAGCTTGTGACCGCATACGATGTGGAGCACGGCAAGCCTGCGCCGGATCCATACCTATTGGGTGCCAAGAATCTTGGGCTTGATCCGGAAGACTGTGTGGTTTTCGAGGACGCTGCGGCGGGGGTCGAGGCGGCCATCGAAGCAGGCGTCGGCCTAATCATCGGAGTCTCCGAAAAGGCGTTGGAAACCAATGCTGATATTGTTGTTAGAGATTTGACGGGAATCACTTTTAATGGTTCTGAGTTGAATATTCCTGACAGGAATCGCCTGCGATAGTTGCCGGAGTTCCTGCGGGTGAGTCAAAGAGTTTCAAGCAAGAAACATGTAGGAGATAAAAATGGCAGAAGTTACTTACTACGGCGCTGACTGGTGCCGCGACTGCAAGCGCAGCCGTGCCCTTCTAGATGGCCTTGAGATTGACTACGTGGTCAACGATGTAGAGCAGAGCGCCGAACTGGCTGCTGAAGCCGAGAGCATCTCGGGCCGTAAGAACATCCCGGTGATCGTTTTCGAAGACGGCGAGTTCTTGGTTGAGCCATCTGACCCAGATTTGAGCGCGGCTCTAGCCAAGCGCGGACTAATCCGTTAGTCTTATAAAAGTTACAGTTTCGTAACGCAAAAGTCGTTTGCAGCACTTTTACCTAAATCGACCGGTATCGATATCCGGACACCGATAAAGTGCCAGTCTTTTCCTCTATAACAGTCCGCAAGGCGGGCGTCTACTTATGTGGGTCTAGCGCAGTTCGACTTTATTGAACCGTGCGCCTGGGTGC
>JBEEJV010000081.1:0-3153 GCA_041169005.1 Actinomycetota bacterium | reverse complement strand
TACTCGTGGAGTGCTCGAGCGGCACCTACATTCGCGCGCTCGCACGCGACCTAGGGGAGGCCCTTGGGGTTGGCGGCCACCTCACCGCTCTTCGCCGCACCAAGGTTGGCCGCTACAACGTTGAGCAAGCAGCCCGCCTCGAGAACTGCACCCGCGAGAACCTCTCAATCCTTCCAAGCGCGGATGCTGCCCGTCAGCAGTTCGTGGCACTCGAACTCTCCGAGCAGGACGAGATTGACCTTCGCCACGGAAAGCGCCTTGCCGCCGGCGATGTGCTAGCCAAGCACCCGAAGGCGGAACCAATTGCGGCTTTCAACTCCGCCGGTTCGCTAGTTGCAATGCTTGAACGCAGCGGCGGCCAACTCAAGTCGATGGTGGTTTTTGCCGCCGAGAACGCGTAGGCATCGATGATTGAAATCCTTTACCAGGTTGGCCTTTGGCTCTCGCTAGCCGTGGGTCTGCTGTCGCTTTTGCTTGGCCTAATCGGACGACCTCCAAGTGGAATCTCGGTGGGCGCGCAAGCTCTGGTTGAGTTGTATCTCATCGTCCAACTCGTAGCCAGCATTGCGATTGTGGCTTCAGGTGCTCGTGCCAAGAACGACACGGTGGAGTTCTTCGCGTACCTGATCACAGCGGTAATCATCCCGATCGGGGCGGTGCTTTGGGCGCTGCTCGAACGCAGCAAGTGGTCGACCGTAGTGCTCGGTGTATCGGCTTTGGCCATCGCGGTAATGCTGGTTCGAATGCACCAGATCTGGACCGGTAGCTACGCCTAATGGCGAGCAGTTAGGCTAGAAGTTATGGCGAAACCAGCAAACGACAAGTCAAAAAACGCGCTCGGTGCCGGACGCACCCTGATTGCCGTTTATGCGGTGTTTGCGTTAGCGGCAACTGTTCGATCGGCCTATCAAGTCGCTACAAACTTCTCGGCATCCCCGGTCAACTATTCACTTTCTGTCATCTCCGGTCTGATCTACATCCTCGCCACCATAGCCCTGGCCAAGAACTCCGATGGCTGGCGCCGCGTGGCCAAGGCCACCGTTTCATTCGAGCTCGCCGGTGTGATCGTCGTCGGCGTTTACAGCCTGATTTTCCCGGTCGCCAACATCAAGCTCACTTCGGTGTGGTCGTACTTCGGCATGTACTACCTATTCATCCCGCTCATCTTGCCAATCCTCGGTTTGCTATGGCTCAGAAAGCGTGACCGCGCCTAATGAAACACTGGCAGGGAATCGCTGAGGTGCCGGTTGGGACTGGCCCAAAGGTAGTAACAATTGGCAAGTTCGATGGCATCCATCTCGGGCACCAAGCTCTTCTAAAGGCTGCGCGCAAAGCCGCAGACGAGCGAGGCATCGAAGCCGTCGCGGTCACGTTCGACCGTCACCCGGACGCTCTACTCAACCCAAGCAACCTAAAACTGCCGCTCATCGGCGAATGCCAAAAAGCTGAGCTATTTGACCACAATGGCATGGACGCGCAGTTAGTGCTTGCTTTTGACGAGGCGCTCGCCGGGCTAGATCCCGAAGAGTTCGTAGACATGGTTTTGGTTACCGCCTTGAATGCCCAAGTGGTGTGCGTGGGCGAAGACTTCCGGTTCGGTGTGAAGGGCAGCGGAACTGTTGCAACGCTGATTCAGCTCGGCAAGCAGTTTGGTTTCGAAGTGGCCTTAGTTGAACCGGTTCTCGTTGACGGCAAGCGTGTTTCCTCGAGTCTCATTCGTGATCTTCTCGATGAGGGAGACGTGACCACGGCTGAAGCTATGCTAGGCCGCCGACACCAGACTGTTGGCATGGTTGAACACGGGCTCAAGCTGGGCCGTCAGTTAGGATTCCCAACCGCAAATTTGTCGCGCGAATCCGAGGGTTATCTACCGCTCGATGGTGTTTACGCCGGCTGGCTCTATTCAGACGGTGTTCGATACCCGGCTGCACTCTCGGTGGGCATTAATGAAACCATCCAGGCGGTGCCACGTCTGATCGAGGCTCACGTGCTCGGAACCAAAGACATCGACCTTTACGACAAGGTAGTAACCGTGGAATACGTCCGCTTCCTTCGCCGCGCGGCCAAGTTCGAAGGTATTGAAGCTCTCATCAAGGCAATCGGCGAAGACTGCGACCGAATAGCAGAAATCCTCAGCCACGAGCCAGCCGCCCAGATTCTCAAATAACTCCCAGCATTCTTTCGGGAAACGCGCATTATTACCTGCCAAGGTTTAATCAGGAGGTTTTCAGATGGCTAAGCGCGCCGACGAGTTCACATACGATGTGTCCTCCGATGAGGCTAACCAGACTGACGCGTCCGCAAGCAGTCGTTCCAAGATCATCAGCGCCTCGGTCACCGCGGTTCTAGTTCTTGCCGGCCTCGCTGGCGGTGCGGCGTTTGCGCTATCGCGTGTATTGCCAGAATCGACCCCGGTCGGCTCCGGTGTAGCGAGTCAAACTGAAACTACCCAATCCTCAGGTGCAGGCACCCAGACGCCTACGCCGGAGGCAACCCAGGCAGCGCCGAAAACCATCGTCGTTCCACCGGCACCATTCGACGATAAGGATGGGGCTCGCAACTTCCACAAACCACCAGCAGACGGCGCGGCACAGGCTTCCACCAGCGCAACTGCGACCCCAAGTGCTCCTCCTCCTGCTTTCGGGCAGGGTGGCGAACGCGAAGGGGAAGAAAAGCACCGCAAGGGCTTTGAAGGTGTAAAGCCTCCGCACTCGCGTGAAGAATCAAATGACGACGAGGGTGGCTTTACTCTTCCGGCTCCAGCACCAACACACTAAACAGGCTTGGAGGCCAACATGACTGAAAACAACCCAGAATACGTAACCGAGGACGAAGCTCCAAAGCGTTCAAAATTTGGTTTTCTTCGCACCCGCGGATTCAAAATCGCAGCAATCTCTGCCGGCTCGGCGCTCGCACTCGCAGGTAGCTTCGGTGCCGGTGTGCTAGCCAGCGACCGCATTGCCGGACATGGACCAGGCTTCGCTTTCGGCGACCACCGAAACGGCGATGACGATTTCGGCAAGCACGGTGGATTTGGCCCTGGCAACGGATTTGGTCCGGACCGCGACTTTGGTCCTGGCCATGGATTCGGCCCACAGGGAGCTCTCGGAGATGGCCCTGACGGCAAGTTCGGCGTACCTGCCCCAACTGCAA
>JBEEJV010000080.1:0-7159 GCA_041169005.1 Actinomycetota bacterium | reverse complement strand
TAGTGCGAAGGACGAATTCTGTCTGCTTGTCCATCAAAAGATTCCTCTCGTTACCTTCTACTAGGCTAATGGTTATGGCTTCAGTTCGCTTGGCGCTCGCGCAGACAAATCCTGTGGTTGGAGCAATTTCCAGCAATCTTGAGGAATGCTTCCAGCAGGTCAAACTGGCCGCGGCCAAGGGTGCAAATCTGGTGCTTTTCGGCGAGATGGTTGCAACCGGTTACCCAATCGAAGACCTCGCGCAGCGTCACACCTTTGTTGAACAGGCCGAGCGAGAGATTTCCGCTTTTGCTAGCCACCTTTCCGATGCCGGACTTGGGAACGTCCACGTTGTCATCGGGCACCCTGCGATTGTCGCCCCAGGCAAGGCAAATGGCTGGGCCATCGCCCAAAACTGCGCCAGCGTTCTGCTCGACGGCAAGATTGTTGGCACCTACGCCAAGCACCATCTGCCTAACTATTCGGTCTTTGACGAATATCGCGTGTTCGTCCCTGGCAACGAATCTTTGACCTTCGAAATCGATGGCTTGCGCTTCAGCGTTCTCATCTGCGAAGACATCTGGCAGTCTGGCGGCCCAGTTGCAGCCCTAAAGGGAAACAACACCGATGTCGCTCTCGTGTTGAATGGCTCGCCTTTTGAGGCAGGCAAGCAACAGACCCGCCGCGACCTCGTATCCAAACTTGCTACCGACAACAACTGCGCTGTCGCCTACGTGAACCTCGTCGGCGGTCAAGACGACCTGGTCTTCGATGGTGCGAGCCTGATGGCCGATGCAAGCGGCGCGATTGTTACCGAATGCGCGAACTTCGAGGTGGATCGCCAGTTGGTGGACATCGCCTCTCGCAAGGAGGTTTCCAAGGCTTCACCTGGCGCCATCAAGAGTGGCGATGAACTCGAAGACATTTGGAACGCACTCGTTCTCGGACTTCGCGATTATGTAGGCAAGAATGGTTTCCCATCGGTTATTTTGGGGCTTTCCGGCGGTATCGACTCAGCTGTTTGCGCCGCTATCGCGGCCGACGCCATCGGTGCCCGCAACGTCCACGGCGTATCGCTGCCGAGTGTTTATTCGAGTGACCACAGCAAGAGCGACGCCTTCGACCTTGCCGAACGTATCGGCCTGCCTATTCGCACCGAGGCGATTGCGGAAATGGTTGCGGTTGCCGAAAACCAGCTCAAGCTAGATGGACTCTCGGCCGAGAACCTGCAGGCACGAGTTCGCGGGCTAATCCTGATGTCGCTTTCGAACCTCGAGGGCCACCTCACACTCACAACCGGAAACAAAACCGAGTTGGCTGTTGGTTACAGCACCATTTATGGAGACTCAGTCGGTGGCTACGCGCCAATCAAGGACGTTGCCAAGACCGTAGTCTGGCAGCTAGCACGCTGGCGCAATGAACGCGCGGAGAAACTGGGCGAGACTCCCCCGATTCCGGAAAACTCGATTGTCAAACCGCCATCGGCAGAGTTGCGCCCGGGACAGGTAGACCAGGATTCCCTGCCGGAATACGACCTCTTAGACAGCCTCTTGGAGCTCTACATCGATGAGCGCCTCGGCCGTGATGAGATCATCGCTCGTGGTTTCGAACAGGCGACCGTGGACCGCGTGATTCAACTAGTGGACCGTGCCGAATGGAAACGCCGTCAGGGCGCAATCGGACCGAAGATCACGGGAATGGCGTTCGGGCGTGACCGCCGCCTTCCAATCACTAACCGCTTCAAGCAGAACTAACCATCGCTGAACCACAGTCTGCGAGACATCGCAGGAAGCGCAAAACTCAGCGGCTTGTTACCCTTATCAGAGCAATAAAAGAAAGCGAAACATCATGGCAGCAACTCGTCTAATATCAAGCGGTTCACCTTACGAACCAATCCTCGGCTACTCGCGCGCAACCGTCGCTGGCGAGTATGTTCACGTTTCGGGTAGCACCGCTACCGTTGGTGGCGTTCTTCAGCACGAAGGCGACGCTTACGGTCAGGCCAAGGTCGCACTTGAGACCGTTATCGCTGGTGCACTTGCAGAGGCTGGTTACAGCCTCGAAGACGTAGTTCGCAGCCGCGTTTACTGCACCACCGCAGAAGCTGCCGATGCAGCCGGTAAGGCCCACGGCGAAGTATTCAGCGAGATTCGCCCAGCGCTAACCATCCTGTCGGGTGTTGCGTTCGTAAACCCTGCAATGTTGGTTGAAATCGAAGTTGACGCCTGGAAGCGCGGCTAATGACCTTCACCCCGAGACTGGTTCGAACCACTACCCTCGCCGATTTCAAACGCGAGGGTAGGAAGTTCACCTGTCTCACCAGCTACGACCACATGACAGCCGGTATCTTCGACGAAGCCGGTATTGATGTGCTGCTAGTTGGAGACAGCGCTGCTGACAACGCCCTGGGCTACACCAGCACACTGCCAATAACAATTGCTGAAATGATTCCGTTCGGTCGCGCAGTCGCCTCGGCGGCAAAGCGTGCCCTTGTGGTAATCGACATGCCGTTTGGTTCATATGAAACCTCGGATACAGATGCCCTCAACAATGCCATTCGGCTCATGAAAGAATCTGGCGTCGCAGCGGTAAAGCTTGAGGGTGGCGAGCGAAGCGCGAGTCGCATTCGCACCATCACGGAGGCCGGCATTCCAGTTATGGCACACCTTGGCTTTACTCCGCAGAGCGTAAACAACCTCGGTGGTTTCAAGGTTCAGGGTCGCGGCGAGGATGGCGCGCAGCTGATGGCAGACGCCCTAGCGGTTGAGGCTGCCGGCGCGTTCGCAGTTGTCCTAGAGATGGTTCCAGCGGCGATTGCAGCTGAGATTTCTTCGAAGCTGAGCATTCCAACCATTGGCATTGGCGCTGGTCGTGGAACGGACGGCCAGATTCTGGTTTGGACCGATTTCGCGGGACTATCAGAGGGTAAGCCTCGAAAGTTTGTGAAGCGCTACGCCAACCTGCGCGAGAACCTCATCGGTGCGGTATCCGAATACCGTGATGACGTTGCATCCGGCGCATTCCCAAGCGCAGACAACGAGTTCGCGTAACTAGTTAGCGCTGGTCTTCGTTCTTTTCAGATTCAGACCAAGCCATCGAACGCTCACGGATGATTTCAAGCGCGCGAGCAGCTTCATCGGCGGTCTTAAAAGGACCGATTCGGTAGGGAGCCGCTGTCAGCAATCCACTCTCAACCTTCAGTGTCTTGGTATTGAACCAATAGCCCTCTGATGGCTCCACCTGGCGCTGTCGTTTGATCACAAGAAATAGACTAATCCCATGCCTAGAAACCCAGCCACCGGCCACCTGACGCCGGGAACGCTATCGCCGATGCGCCAGGTTCCAGCAAGTATTCCGCGTCCGGAATACGTCGGTAAAAAATCACCTGCCAAGTACGCGGGTTCGCATGTTCAGAGCCCGGAAGCAATCGAAAAGATTCGCGCTGCTGGCAAGATTGCCGCACAGGCGATCCAACTTGTTGGCGAGCACTGCAAGCCTGGAGTAACCACCGATGAACTCGACCGCATCGGGCATGAATTCATCATCTCGCAAGGCGCTTACCCGAGCACGCTCGGATACCGCGGCTACCCGAAGTCACTCTGCTCCTCGTTGAACGAGGTCATCTGCCATGGCATCCCAGACAACACTGTTCTTCAGGATGGCGACATCATCAACATCGACATCACCGCTTTCAAGGATGGCTACCACGGCGATAGCAACGTCACCTTCCTGGTTGGCGACGTGAAGCAAGAAGTTCGTGATCTGGTAGACCGCACCAAAATCGCCCTAGAGCGTGGCATCGCGGCAATCGCTCCGGGCCGCGAGGTCAACATCATCGGCCGCGCCATCGAGACCTACGCAAAGCGCTTTGGCTACGGCGTAGTTCGCGATTTCACCGGACACGGCATCGGCGACACTTTCCACTCTGGGCTCATCATCCCGCACTACGATTCGGCACCGCTTTACAACGACGTCATCGAAGTTGGCATGGTCTTCACCATCGAACCGATGCTAACCCTGGGCACACACGAATGGCAGATGTGGGACGACGGATGGACCGTAACGACCCGCGATAAGTCAATCACCGCGCAATTCGAACACACCATGGTCGTCACAGAGACCGGTGTCGAGATTTTGACACTACCCTAGTTTTAAACCCTGAAGATCTAACCCGGAAAGCAGACAATGGGACGCAAGGCAATCGGAATCGACATCGGCGGAACCGGCATCAAGGGAGCCCTCGTTGACGTCAAAAAGGGCGAACTTGCCAGCGAACGTGTTCGATTTGCAACCCCTGAAGGCGGCAAGGCGGCTGACATCGCCGATGTTGTAGCCAAACTTATTGAGGATCTTCCAAACGTTCACACCTGGACGCCGGTTGGCATCTGCTTCCCTGCAGTGGTTCGCCACGGCGTGACCATGTCTGCGGCCAACGTTGCTAAGGAATGGATCGGCCTCAACGCGGAGGAGCTGTTTGAAAAGCGTCTTGGACGCAAGGTTTACATCCTCAACGATGCCGACGCAGCGGGCATCGCTGAACTCAAGTTTGGTGCAGCCAAGAAGCGCAAGGGTCTTGTGATCATGACCACCCTAGGCACCGGAATCGGCACCGCGCTTTTCACTAACGGACACCTGGTGCCAAACGCCGAACTCGGTCACCTCGAGATCGACGGCATCGACTACGAAACCAAGGCCGCATTCTCGGCTAAGGAACGCGAAAATCTGAGCTGGGACGCCTGGGTTGAACGCCTGCAGAAGTACTACTCGCGTCTCGAGGCGCTGTTTAGCCCAGACCTCATCATCGTTGGTGGCGGCGTAAGCAAGAACCACCAGGAGTTCCTACCAAAGCTGAAGTTGCAGGCTGAGATTGTGCCGGCTCTAAAGCGCAACAGTGCGGGCATTTTGGGAGCTGCTTGGGCAGCCGCCGACCGCCACGAAGAAAAAAACTAGCGCACTTCAGACAGCTGTAGGCGGTTGGGCCGACCGATACGCCGGGTTCTGTCGTGGACGATCATCTATCTAGAACCGCTGTTACCAACGGTCTCAAGCAACCTACCCGAGAGCTCTGCGAGCAGCATCAACGCTCTCTGTCTGGTCTTGCTCCAAGCGAGGTTTACCTAGCCAACCTGGTCACCCAGGCTGCTGGTGGTCTCTTACACCACCGTTTCACCCTTACCCCTTGCGAGGCGGTCTATTTTCTGTGGCACTGTCTTGCGGGTTACCCCGAGTGGGCGTTACCCACCGCTTTGCTTTATGGAGCCCGGACGTTCCTCAGCGGTTTCCCGCCGCGATCGCCTAGCCGACCCAACCGCTTCTAAGCCTAGCCGTTATGCCCTGGAGCCAGGTGGTGAGTTGCGTTGAAGGCGATTACCTCGGCTGCTTCCCCACCCCAGAGGCGAAGGATGCTCACCGAGCAGGGTGAAACCTGTGGCCGCCAGTAGGCGGCGATGTCGGCGTTGAAAGCGTGACGCATGAAACCCCGAATTGGCATGACGTGGGCCACTACAACTACGGTTTGGCCGACGAATTTCTCGAGAACCTGGTTTCGAGCGCTGCGGATACGGTCGTCGAAATCCTGTAGTGATTCGCCACCCGGAGGTGAGACCTCCCAGGAACCCCGCCAAGCCTCGAATAACGCAGGATCCTGCGCACGGGCTTCATCGTTGGTAAGGCCGTCCCAGGTGCCGAATGAGATCTCCCTGAGGTCATCAATCACCGATGGGGTGAGTTTCAACTCGTCGGCAATCGCTGCCGCGGTATCGCGAGTGCGGTTCATCGGCGATGAAACTACCGCCGAGATTGGGCTCAGGTGCGCCCAAGGGCCAGACTTACCCACCTTGGCGAGCTCGCGTGCAACAGCTTCTGCGTCCTGCCAGCCGGCATCAGAGAGGTTTGGGTCTGCTCCACCACTGCCCGAGATGCGCTTGCTTTCGGTAAGTGCGGTGCGGCCATGGCGAACCAGTATGACGGTCGTCAATGGCTTGGTTACGCCGCCCGGTGCACGAACCGAACTCGGTAGTTCAGAGTTGAACTCGACAGCCGACGCAACCGGGGGAACTACCGCTTCCGGCTGCGACTTGGCGTGCAAAATCTGGGTGCGCTTAGTATCCATCGCCTCGTTCGCGAGCGCATCTGCACGGAAGTTCTGCTCGCGGGGAATCCAAGTCCAGCGCACTGGTTTACCGGCAAGCACCTGATGGATTTGAATGGCCAGCGCCTGCATGTCGGGGTGCTTGATCTTCCAGGCACCGGACATCTGCTCGATTACCAACTTCGAGTCCATGCGGACATCGAGGTCACAGTCAGCGTCAAGAGCAAGGGCCTCACGAACACCGGCTAGCAGTGCACGGTACTCAGCTACGTTATTGGTTGCGTGACCGATGTATTCGCTGATCTCAACCAAGATTTCACCGGTGACGCGGTCCATAACGACTGCGCCAGAACCCGATTCACCAGGGTTACCGCGAGAGCCACCGTCGGCCTCAATCAGGAAGTGACGACTCATACACGCACCAGGATTGCGCCACAGTCTGGACAGGTAACAATTTCGTCGGCAGGCTTTGCCATGATCTCCGCGAGGGCGGTGGCACCGATACTAATTCGGCAAGCGCCACATTCGCGGTGGCTCAAGCGGCCAACCGGAACACCTCGCTTTGACTTGGCAACATACACATCGAGAAGTTCAGCTGGGATGCGGTCCGCAAGTTGCTTACGGTCAGAGTTCGTCAGTTCGAGACCGCTGGCAATCTTGCGGAATTCCGCCTCAAGCTCGGCAGTCTTTGCGGCCAGTTCATCCTCGATTAGCTTGCGGTCTGCAGACGCAGCAGCTACCTCGTTTTCGGCCTCGCCGAGCGCCTCCATGATGGCAAGCTCCTGGTCTTCAAGCTCTGCCTTGCGCTTGGCAAGGGTCTTCAGCTCGTGCTGGATTCCCTGAGCATTCTTGACCACGCTAGTCTCGCGAAGACTCGCGTTGTCCTTGGCGATTCGCTTTTCCACTAGGTCTACGTCGGTCTCGAGACGGCGAAGTTCTAGCTGTAGGGTTTCGACCTTGTTGTTGGCTTCGAGGAACGAAGCTGAAGACGCACGCAAACGCTGCGAGATTTCGCTGTGTTCAGGGTTGCGCTTTAGCTCTTCGATTGCATTCTTGGAACGCAGAATCAGCAAATCGGTTGCGGCGAGT
>JBEEJV010000079.1:0-2669 GCA_041169005.1 Actinomycetota bacterium | reverse complement strand
CAAGTTTGTGCATAAGGTCGTCGTAGACCTGATCTGACACCAGAACGGTGTTGCCCTCGTAATAGGCGCGTCGGTGCTGGTTGATTTCATCGATTAGGGCCTCGATGGCGGCCTGTGCTTGCGCGCGGTCCACTAGCCCACCAAACTCGGTGCGTCCGCACTCACAGTGCGATCAATCGTGGTCTGCCCGAGCACGCGAGTGCCAACATAAACGACGGCCGTTTGCCCTGGTGCAACGCCGAAGACCGGCTCGCGAAGTTTGATTACGAGTTCGTCGCCGACAACGGCAGCAACAGCAGTAAGCGAATCGCCGTGCGCGCGCACCTGAACCTCGCAGTCGAAGAACTCGGTTGGGGCAACCGGAGCCGCGCCACACCAGCTGTACTTGACGCCTGCGAGCTCGCTGATTGCGAGCGCGGACTGCGGACCAACGACCACGGTGTTGTCCTTTGGGCGGATTTCAAGGACGTAGCGCGGCTTGCCATCGGCGGCTGGACGACCTAGGTGAAGACCCTTGCGCTGGCCGACGGTGAAGGTGTGCGCACCCTTGTGCTCACCCAAGACCTCACCCGAACGGTCGACAATCACGCCCGGTGCAATGCCGGCCTTCTCGCCTAGCCAGTCGGCGGTATCGCCCTCTGGGATGAAACAAATGTCGTAGGAGTCTGGCTTGTTGGCAACCGAAAGTCCGCGGGCCTCGGCTTCGGCACGAACATCGGCCTTGCTGGCACTCGCGCCAATCGGGAAGATAACGCGCTCGAGTTCCTCGGCGGTCAAAACACCCAAAACGTACGACTGATCCTTGGCCAGAGCCGGCGAACGGTGAAGTTCAAGTCCGCCCGATTCACCCTTGCGGACCTCGGCGTAGTGTCCGGTGGCGATTGCATCGAAACCAAGCGCCAGAGCTTTCTCTAGCAATGCCGCAAACTTGATGCGCTCGTTGCAACGCATGCATGGGTTTGGAGTGCGCCCAGCCTTGTATTCGGAAATGAAGTCGTCAACCACATCGGCCTTGAAGCGCTCCGAGAAGTCCCAGACGTAGAACGGAATTCCGAGCAGGTTTGCGGCGCGTTGCGCGTCTATTGAGTCTTCGATTGTGCAGCATCCGCGGGAACCGGTTCTAAGTGTTCCGCTATTGCGACTCAGCGCAAGATGAACACCGACAACCTCATGGCCGGCTTCAACGGCGCGTGCGGCGGCAACAGCAGAGTCAACTCCGCCTGACATCGCCACTAATACCTTCACCAACCTATTAAAACAGGTGGCTGAGACGTTTTACAGGGTAAAGCCGGCTTTCTTTGCGCGTGCCACAGCTTCAGGCAGCGCCGCCAGGAATCCATCAATGTCAGAGCGCTGAGTTGTGTAGCCCATAGACACGCGAACACAACCCGATGCCAGTTTGGTTTCGAAGCCCATAGAGGTCAAAACGTGCGATGCGCTCGTCACACCGGCGCTGCAGGCAGATCCGTTCGAGATGGCAACACCCTGAGCATCCAGCAAGAACAAAACGCTGTCGCCAGCGCATCCAGGGAAAACAAAATTCACGATGTTCGCCAAGCTGTGGTCCTGGTCGCCAACAACAATCGCGTCTGGTACTACCTGAAGAACGCCCTCAATCAGCGCCTGCTTGAACTCGCGGAGGCGGACGCTTTCAGCAGCCTGGGTTGCCACGGCAAGGTTTGTTGCAAGCGCCAAGGCTGCCGCACCTACGCCGTCTTGCGTGCCTGGGCGAAGATTGCGCTCTTGCGAGCCGCCTTGGAACAAGCTCAGGAGCTTGGTTCGACGCCCCACAATAAGGGCGCCAATTCCAACTGGGGCACCCAATTTGTGCCCTGTGAAAGTCATGGCCGCGAGACCGCTGGCCGCAAAATCAACTGGGGTGTGCCCCATTGCTGCAACGGCATCCGAGTGAACCGGAACGCCATACTTTGCACCTAGCGCGGCCAATGCCGGAATGTCATTGATTACACCGGTTTCATTGTTTGCCCACATTGCCGAAATCAGTGCCACGCGGTCACTATTTTCAGTTAAGATACCGTCTAGCCAGCCAAGCTCCAAAACCCCGTGCTTGTTCACCGGAATGATTACAAACTCGGCACCGCGAGCGCCTTCCAGCCATTCCATCGGTTCGAGAACAGCATGGTGTTCGGTACCGACCGATATCACGATCGGACGCTTGGCATCCTGGTTGCGCGACTCGAATAAACCTTTGATTGCCAAGTTGTCAGCCTCGGTACCGCCAGAGGTGAAAATAACCTCGTTGCGGTCGCAGTTGATGGCGGCTGCGATTTCCTCGCGCGCCTGCTCCAACTGGCGTCGGGCGTCTTGGCCAAATTTGTGCACCGATGAGGGGTTGCCAAAACCAGCCAAACGATCGCCTACGAGAGCGATTACTTCGCTCCGAACTGGCGTAGTTGCTGCGTGGTCAAGGTAAATAGGCACGCGTCTAGATTAGCGAGTTTGCCGGCCTAATCTGTGAGCAGGCTGCAGACACCTGGACGTTTAGTTAACATGCCTGTAATCGTTTACACAATAGGATTTAGGGAATGTCTAAATCAGCCACGAGTGCACTAATTAACCCAGAACGAATGGGTATTACCTTTGCCGGCGCAAAGGGTACTTGTCGCGTCTACTCGGCAAACGCAACTAGTTTGCAGTTGGTGATCCTC
>JBEEJV010000078.1:0-7763 GCA_041169005.1 Actinomycetota bacterium | reverse complement strand
AACAATGACGATGGTCATCTCAGGCGAGAGCTCCATGATGGTCTCTTCAACGCGGCGGGTCGAGCCTGGGTCTAGTGCCGAACAAGGCTCGTCCATAAGTAGAACTTCTGGGTTCATGGCAAGCGAACGTGCGATGCAAAGACGCTGCTGCTGACCACCCGAAAGCGAAAGCGCAGGGTCGCCTAGGCGGTCCTTTACTTCGTTCCAGATCGATGCACGGCGAAGCGAAGTCTCAACCAGCTTGGCTGCATCCTCGGTCTTGCGACCCGAAAGCTTCAAACCCGAAAGCACGTTTTCCTTGATGCTCATGGTTGGGAACGGGTTTGGCTTCTGGAAGACCATACCGATGTTCAGACGAACCTTGGTTGGGTCCATACTTGGGTCGTAAATGTCGGTGCCATCAAGCAGAACCTGGCCTGCAAAGCCAGCCGATGGGATGAGCTCGTGCATGCGGTTTAGGGTGCGTAGGAAGGTGCTCTTACCGCAACCCGATGGGCCGATAAGCGCAGTCACCTGGTTGGCAGGGAAGGTTAGGTTTACGTCGCGGAGTACGTGACGCTCGCCGAACCAGACGTTTACGTCCTTCGCGCTTAGGTGAGCTTCTAGGTGAGCGTTTTCGGTCATTTCTTAGCCTTCTTTGGACGACCCACGAGTCGGGCGGCGGTGAACAAAATAGCAACCAGGACCAGCACCATCAGTGCGGCACCCCAAGCGCGCTGAACACTGGTGTCGTTGGTGTTGGCGATGAACTGGAAAATGTAGGTTGGCAGCGAAGCCATTGGCTGGCTTGGGTCTAACGTAGTGCCGTTGGTGTTGTTTACGGTGAGGATCAGCGGAGCAGTCTCACCGATAACGCGGGCAATACCCAGAATCATTGCGGTGATAAGACCGCTCTTGGCGGCCGGCAGGGTAACCATCAGAAACGCGCGGTAGGCAGGCGCACCAAGTGCAAGAGCACCGTTGCGAAGATCCTGCGGAACCAGCCGCAGCGCTTCTTCTGCCACACGAGCAACGGTTGGCAGCATCAGCGGGATGAGCGCTAGCGAACCCAACCAGCCAGCGTAACCGAGGCGAAGACCGACGATGAGCGCCGAGTAGATGAACAGACCGGCAACAACCGATGGAAGACCCGACATTGCCTGCACGAGGGTGCGCACGATGCCACGAGGCTTCTCACGGGTTTCGGTTAGGTACACGGCTACAAGCACACCTAGTGGAACGGTGATCAAGGTGCTGATACCGACGATCATGAGGGTACCCAGAATCGCGTGACCAACGCCTCCGTAGTCGAGGCTTGTGGTTGGGGTGATGTAAACGTTGTTCTGGCTGATGAACTGCCAGCTCATGGCCTTTGCGCCAAGGCTTAGAACAGACCAAACCAAGCTTGCAAGCAAGGCCAAAACGAAAGCGCTCAGAAGGATCGAGCCAAGACCAAGTGCTCCATCGCCGATGCTGAGCATGCGAAGCTTCTGGCCTGCGCTGCGCTTTTCCCAAGCCTGAACGGCTGGGCGTCTCAATGGGCCAAGGTCAGGCTGTGGAACCAAAACTGGCTGTGAACTAACGTCGCTCATTTAGCGCCTCCATGGCTGGGCTAGGTTCACAATCCAGGCAGCAACCCAGTTGACCAGCAGGGTGATGATGAACAGCACCAGACCGGCAGCCATCAGACCACCAATCTCCTGCTGAGTTGCCTCACCGAACTTGCTCAGAATGAGCGATGCAACCGAACCACCGTGGTTCTCAAGAATCTGACCCCAGTTGATGTCGAACGACAGGTTCAAAACGAAGTAGATGGCAACGGTCTCACCAAGTGCACGACCAAGACCGAGAAGCACGCCACCGACGATACCGCCCGAAGCAGTTGGAAGGATAACGCGGAAGAACGAGGTTGCCTTGGTGCCACCGAGGGCAAGCGAAGCGTTGATGATGTCGCGGTCCATCTGCGAGAAGATTTCACGCGATACCGAGGTGATGATTGGCACGATCATTACGGCCACAATCCAACCAGCGGTGAATGGAGTACCAACGAAGTTGCCGTTGGATGACGAGAAGATTGGTAGGAAGCCTAGAACCTTGTTGAGCTGCTCTCCCCAACCGGCTGCAATCGGGGTGAATACTGCCAGACCCCAAAGACCAACCACGATCGATGGAATAGCAGCAAGAAGGTCGACGACGATAGTTGCGACTGCAGCAACGCGCTTGTGAGCCATGAACTCAATGAAGTAAGCAGTTGCGATGCTCAGTGGCACCGCGAAGATTACGCCGATGATTGCGATGAGGATGGAACCCCAAAGCATTGGGCCAATCTGAAGAACTGGAGGAGTTGCGCTGCCGTTCCAGGTGCTGCCGGTAACAAAAGCGGTGCCCTGCTCGGCAAGGGATGGTGCGCTGCGCATTAGCAAGAAGACCAGGATGAGGCCAACGAGCACAATGGCTCCGTAGGCTGCGCTGCGAGCCAATCCATAGAACACGCGGTCTGCGCGTGAGTGTGGCTTGGTGCTGAGCTTGCGCTTTGCTGGCGCGGCAGCAGCAGACTGGCCTTGGGTGACTTCACTCATGTGTTCTATTTTTCTGTGGGCAGTTGAATACTGCTTGTTTGGTGGGTGAACTGCAGGTGAATTGCTTGGCGCGCCTCGTCACCTCAGGAATGGGAAAACCCCCTGGCCGAAGCCAGGGGGTTTCCGGTGTTTGATGAAGAAGTTATTACTTCTTGATCTTTACGGTCTTGCTGTCAACAGTCTTACCAGCGATCGATACAGCGATCTTGTTGGTTCCTGCCTTCAGGTTGAACGAGAAGGTGCCTTCGTTGTCGTCAGCTGGGTAAACAGCTGGCTTGCGAACGCCGTTGACCGAAACAACAACCTTTGCTAGGCCTGCGTACTCGTAAGTTACGGTTACGCGCTTGCCCTTTACGGTGATGTTTGCATCTGCTGCGCCGAAGCTTACGCCTGCGTTAGCAGCAGTTGCACCGTTTGCGGTTGCGGTTAGGGTGTTGCGACCTGCAACGTTACCTACAAGCTTGACCTTTGCAACACCGTTTGCATCGGTGGTTGCGCTGGTTGCGCTTAGGTAGCCCTGGCCTACGTTGTCGAAGGTTACAACTACGCCTGCAGCAGCCTTACCAGCTGCGTCAGTTGCGGTTGCGATTACGTCAACAGCAGCGCCAACCTGTGCCTGGTCTGCGCCAACTGCAAGAGCAGTCTTTGCAGCCGAAGGTAGACCTACCTTGACCGAACCAGTTGCAACAACTGCAGCCTTAGTGGTGGTGGTGCCATCAGCATCGTAGGTTGCGGTGATGGTTAGTACACCGGTGTCCGAAGCGCCAAGTACAACGTACTTGGTAACGGTGCCCGAGGTAAACGCAGTAGCCGAAGCAAGAGTTGCGTTGTAGGTGCTCTGAGTTGAACCAGATCCGATGCCTGCGATTGCAAGGCTGAATAGTGGGTCGCCAAGAGCGTTAGATGCACTAATGGTGTCAATAGCATTTCCGAACTGGTCAACCACGGTTGCAGTAACTGCAATAGTGGTACCTGGAAGTGCAGTTGCCGGTGCGGTGATCTTTACAGCTGCACCGGTGTTAGCTGCTGGAGCTGCGTAGGTCACGATGTTAGTAACAACTGCTGCGCCCGAAGTAACGGTGTAAGTTACGTCGCCAGACTTGTGGCTCCAAACTAGAACATCGAATACACCCGAGTTGTTTGCGTTAACAGTGATGCTGTCAGTTGCATAGAGACCAGTTACGGTGTCCTTGAACTGTGCACCTGCTGCAGCAACGGTTACCTTCGCACCAGCGATTGCTACACCAACGTAAGTTGCAGTCGAAGCCGACGAAACAGTACCGGTGATGTGCTTGCTGTTGGTACCATCGACAACGCCAGGCTTGGTGCCTAGTACATCTGCAGTCGCGTAGTTGCCGAAGGTGTTGGTGTCAATGGTGCCGCCCGAAGTGGTGTACTTGGTGGTCACAGTGGCGTCAACAACTGCTGGCGAGCCAAGAGCGATCTTGCCTGCTACTAGGTCAGCTGCGTTCTTGATGTAGACAGTTGCGGTTGCAGCAGGGGTACCAGCTGGAACTACATAAGTCTGAGTGGTTGCATCAGCCTTAGCGATCGAGATTGCGTAAGTGTTGGTACCAGTACCCACACCGTTGTCTACGAAGTTAAGGGTTGCCTTACCTCCAACTACAGCTGCAGTCACGGTTCCAGTTGCAGCAGTGGTACGACCAGTGCTGGTGATGGTTGCAATTGCGTTGTAACCGTCTGCGAGAGCCTTACCGAACTGGTCAACAACCGAAACGGTCGCCGACGAGCTGCCGCCAGCAACAATAGTGCTGTAGCTGTTGCTTGGGGTTGCCGAGTAGGTTAGCGACTGAACAGTAGCCACAGCGTTGGTAGCAACTGCGTGCTCAACCGCTGGGGTTACAGTCACAGTGGTACCTGCTGCAAGGTTCTTTAGAGCGATTGCGACAGCAATCTTGCCGTTTGCATCGGTAACACCCGAGAAGGTTGCAGTGTTAGCGGTAGCAAGGTCAGCCTGGTTGGTGTAGGTTACGCCGTTTACACTGATGGTTGCCTTAGTGGTCGATACAGATGCTGCGTATGCTGCAGCAGTGGTCTGTGCGTTCCAGTCTGCACCCGGGGTGCCACCGATGGTTACGGTGTAGGTAACAGTCTTACCAGCTACAGCAAGTGCAGTTGGAGTGGTTGCATCTTCAGCAAGAAGGCTAACGTTGAATGCAGCATCTGGAGCTACGTTCGCGGTTGCGCCCGCTGCAGAAACGTTGCTAGCAACAACTGCACCCTTGATGGTTGCAACTGAAGTTGCCGAAACGGTTGCAGTCACTGCCGAACCGATGGTGTCAGTCTTAGCAGGTGCACCAGAAGCTAGGTACAGAGGCTGAACCTTGACCGCTTCAGCTGCAACAAGGGCAGTCACGGTTGCAGTGTACTTGAAGCTGTCAGTCGCCGACCAAGCTACGTTGGTCTTCTTGACATCAGCAATACGCTCCGCTGCCACTGCGGTACCAGCAACAGTCGCCGAAGCATCTGCAGTGGTCTTAGCCGCGGTGAAAGTAGTTCCAGTTGCACCAGTAAGGGTGTAAGTACCGTTGATTGCAGCGATACCCGAAATGGTTACAGAGTCACCAGTTACGAAGTTGTTTGCCGCAGTTACGGTTAGAACGTTGGTAGCAACAGCCCATGCAGTGATTGATGCCGAACGGGTGTAGGTAGTTGCGTCACCCTTGGTGAAGTAAGCACCTACGTGTGCCTGGTCAATCTGCTCGTTGTTCAAACCATTGAACGAAACCTTTGCTACTACCGAAGTGTCGCCGGCAATAGGGCCGGTAACGGTGGTGGTAGCAGTAACGTTTGCAGGTGCAACGAAAGTGACGGTGCGAACTAGCGAAGCAGCTTCGCCTGCATCAATCTTGTGGTTTCCGTTGTAGTCAAGGTAAGCCTGAACAGTAACCGAACCAGCAGCAGTTGCCTTGACAGTCAGGTAGTCCGAAGCTGGAGCCATGGTGTTACCTGCAAGGTAGTCCACCTGCTTGTCAGTGTTTAGAGCCGAGACAGTCGCGTTGCCAGCAGTGCCGATAACGCGAGTGGTGCTCAGACCCAAAGTGCCGTTAGTGCCTGATGCAGTTAGGTCAAGTACGCCAGAAGCGTCGGTAACCATGTAGTTGATCGACTCTGAGCCGACCTGCGCTGCATCGGTGAATAGCGAAGTTAGCTTGAAGCTTTCGCCAAGGATGGTGCTGTACGAAGTACCTGCATACGGGTCTAGCGAAACTGGTTCAACAGCGAACGCTGGAGTACCAGCGAATGCCGAAGCACCCAGAGCAACTAGTGCACCGAACGCAATACCCTTACGGGTTAGGTTCTTAGCCATGTGTTTTTCCTTTATTTTTCTTGGTTTCTGTCCCTCGGTGAGGGGCAGTTACAAGGACACCAGGCCGCCAACCAAGCAGGAGGTCCAATATCCTTGCAATCTTATTAACGCAGACCGTTCACGTTTGTTACGGTAGGCGAAGACTTTTTTCGAAAAAATTTAATTTCGGTATTTAGAGGGGATTTATGAGCGGGGCGCGATAGTGAGTTCTGCGCTCTGAACGCCATCGATCAGACTTGCTTGCTGGAGTACGAGAGTGATGCTTGCCCCCTGCAAAGCTGTACTAGTCAATACTACATTTTGGCTGTCGATAATGTCACTGAGAATGGCTGTTAAAACCATGTGACCGTTGGCATCTACTGTGGTGGCCGGTTGCTGTGCGTACGCGGTGTACGAAAGGCCGTTTACCAAGAAGTAGAAGGTAACGTTTGAGATGCCGCTTACCGGTGAGTAAGCGAAAGCTGCACGGTAGGCGGTGTTGTCGCCCGAAATCCAGTAGTTAGAAGCCGCGTTAGCCGAAGCTCCGCCAAAACCACCAGGGTAAACAAGTACCGGCTGGGTATGGCCATTGTTGGCAACCTTCTTCAACTCGTTCTCGTTGATGAAGCCCTTTGGCGCACCGGTGGTGATGTTTAGCGGGTTGTAGCGGGTTGCGTTCTTTGGAAGTACTAGGTCGGCGCCGGCCACGGTGGTCACGCCACCAGGCTGAGTAGCCGGGGTTGCCTTTGGAACAGCGGCAAACACCTGCGACTCGGAGTCGGACTTCTCAGGCAGCGCAACGTTGGTGGTGGTTGCTGGGCTGCCATTGCCGGTGATGCTGAAGTACGAGCCAACAGCAAGAACAAGAATGAATAGCGAAACAAGTGCCTTGGCGCCCTGCTTCTGAATCTCGGTACCGGCCTTGCGGGCTGCAACCGAAAGAATGGCGGCGGCGCTCATGCCGCTGGTGTCCACGTCGCCAATAAGGGCAACCTTGAAGGCTGCACGGGCGCGGAAGATGAGCTGACGAGTGGCGTTCTCCGAAAGGTCGACCTGAGCGGCAACCTCGGCGATGCTCTTCTCTTCATACATGGTGGCAAGAAGCACTTCGCGGTGGCGAGGGTTCAACTTACTCAGGGCTAGACGCACGATCGCGGCGTCATCGGCGGCCTCAAGGGCAGCGGAAGCTTCAGGGTTGTCGGCCTCGAGCACGTGCTCGTAGTCGTCGACAGAGTTAAGAACAGCACGGCCACTGGCACGGATGACGTCGAGGCAAAGTAGGCGGGTCTTCCACTTAAGGAAGCGCAGTACGCCAATCTCGCTGTCGAGTTCCGGCAGGGTGACCATTAGGTAGAGGAATGCATCCTGAACCACTTCGTCAATCTGAGAAGGGTTTGAGAGCCAGCGCTTGGCATAGCGCTCTAGGTGCGGGCGGAAGCGAGTGTAGATGTTTGCGAAGTCCTGGCTGGTCCAGGTCTTTAGGGTTGCACGGCCAGCAGCCGGCTCCTTGATCTGGAGTTCACCGAACTCGGCATCGCCTTCTGCATCAAGCAGGGCTTCGAACTCGTCCTCGAATTCCACCTGTGATGGGTGGACTTCGGCAGGCGCGACAACGGCGTCTAGGGTGACAGGCTCGTTAGCCTTCACCGAGCGAAGCTTGCGCTTGAACTCTGCCATTTAGTTGTGTGCCTTTATATAGGTGTTTTGGGTGGTGCGGGTTTTGGTGCTGTTATTGCCGTTGTAACTCAAGAGGCTTGGTTTCTCTTGTATCTAGTTTCCCAGACATTACTTATATACGTAAAGACTTGGGTTTTGTTACGGTCTGCCCGCAGATTGCCTAAATCTGCTTTAGGAAGCGCACCATTTCAGCGTGAGTGCCGCGCATGGTTTCGATG
>JBEEJV010000077.1:0-3472 GCA_041169005.1 Actinomycetota bacterium | reverse complement strand
AACCACACGGGTTGCCGGCGACTGCACACGGCCAGCACTTAGACCGCGGTTTACCTTGCGCCAAAGGATTGGCGAAATCTCGTAACCGTAAAGGCGGTCTACAACTCGTCGAGTTTCCTGAGCCTGAACCAAGTTCTCATCTAGCTTGCGAGTGTTCTCCACCGCTGCCTGGATGGCTTCCTTGGTGATTTCATGGAACACCATGCGGTGCACTGGAACCTTTGGCTTTAGAACCTGAAGTAGGTGCCACGCGATGGCCTCACCCTCGCGGTCTTCATCGGTGGCGAGATAGAGCTCCTGTGCGCCGGCGAGCGCCTTCTTCAAATCCGCAACAGTCTTCGACTTACCCGGTGAGATTGCGTAGTACGGCTCGAAGTCGTTCTCAATGTCAATGGAGAACTTGCCGAGAGAACCCTTCTTCTTCTCGGCTGGCAGGTCTTTGGTGTCGATTAAGTCGCGAATGTGACCGACCGAGGCCAAGACTTCAAAGTCTGAACCTAGGTACTTAGAAATCGTCTTTGCCTTTGCAGGTGACTCAACGATCACTAGTTTCGATGCCAAATGCTTCTCCTTGTTGAACTGGTTGGACTTTAGGCGCCGACCAAGCCTCTGCGGAAAGAACTATACCCATATAGATGAGTGAGCCCGCAATGCGTGTTTCTTCACCGACAATAGAGCAAGTTTGCAGCCTTGCCATATCTATTTGCAAAATCCGTTTGGCAACTTCACATGGAAATCCAACATTTAGACCCCTCAGCGAACCATCCGCAGATACGGCAGCCTGATCGACGACCAACTGCAGTTTTTGCCTTTGGATAAGGGCATTTTGCCCAATTCCAAACGCCAGGATTACGGCCATTCCGGCTCCCAAAGTTGCCAACCAAATCACGGAAAAATTTCCCGAATCTTTTTCTTGGAAATCTGAGCGATGCGATTTGATCAATTGGCTGGCACCACACTGCATGAACGTTGCCTAGCGTCAGAGGCAAACAAGACATCTCCCCTGTTACTTCCGGCTTCAATGCATATCAACCCCTCAGGATAATTCGTCACTTTGAAGGAAACACCTAGGTTCGTGGCCATAGCATCCAAATCATGTTGAGGGTATCCAAGCTGCGCACCGCGGACGATGGTTGCTGCTGCCGTTAGGTTGGCCATCTGGGCAAGTTGGGCGTTTCCAATCGCAGAAGCGAGCCAAATAACTATTGACAGCAGTGGCAGCAGCACAACGAGCTCCGCCGTCGCGGAGCCGTTGCTGTCAGATAAGAGGCTGCTGGAGTTCAATTATTTCCCCGTCACGGTGAGAGCCTGCTTCACGAGGCCAAGAAGCAGCTGCCTAACCTCATCACTCTTGAATATTGCGAGCAGCAAAGTCGCAAATGCCACCGCTGCCATAGTCGCAACTATGTATTCGGCAGTTGCAGCACCAGTGTCATCTGCACCGAAAGTACAGGTAGGTTCGAGTTTCATTTTTCCTTTCTATTCTTCAAATAAACATTCCGAAGGCGGCAATGACTTGGGGCACGACAAGTAGAAGCATGAACTGTGGGAGTAAGAACAACGCCATCGGCACTAGTAACTTCACCGGCAGTTCTTCCGCAAGCACATTACTTTTCTGCTCAACTTGGTTTGTGAGGGTTTGCGCCTGAAGTTCAAGCAATCTGGCCAAAGGCAAACCAGTAGCCATGGCACTGCTTACATACCCCGAGAGCCTCTCATCCAGACTGACGCAGACCGCCTGCATTTCAGACAATGCTGCACAAACGCCAACGCCCGATCTGACGGCCATCGCGAGCAGCCGGTATTGCCAGGCGAAGCTTTCGGGAACACGTGCTGCAGCCCGAATGATTCGCCTGGTCATGCGAACCGAAAACGCATTCAGAACAATTGCGCCACCAATGACCGCCCAACCAGCCGGTTGTAACACGAGCACTGTAACGGCAGGGAGCCCCATCGCTTGAGCACCTGCAAGCGAAACCCATGGCAGCCAGTGAACTATCCGGGACGTAAGCAAAGGGTTCCTAAGTGCAATCTCGGCACGGCGCTTCTGTTGCAGAGCATGTTGGAATTCGGTACGTAGCCAGGTGATGAGCGGAGCTAACGGGATGCCGCACGCGATACCGAAACGCAGCTGCTGGGTAAGGACATCCTCTTTCCACCGCAAACCGTTTAAGACAGAGAGTGCAGACTCCCCCGTCTGCAGGCGAAGTTCAAACTGAAGAAGGCTCTCTAAAGTTTCCTGGGGAGATTGATGCTCAGTGTCGTAAATGTAGTTGTCGACGCGGAATCCGGCCGTAAAGGATGCGTTTCGTGGCGCGAGTTTCACGGAAGTTCACCGACGAATTCGACGGATCTGTCCGCTCCCAAATGCACAACTGCATGAACTGACTCGTGAATGAGATCATCGGCCGATTTCCCATGCACCCCCGCTCCGTTCAGCAGCGAGGTGAGCCGCTGCCGAACCGCTCTTGCAGAGTTCGCGTGCAATGTTCCCGAGCTACCCGCGTGGCCGGTCGACATTGCGTTCAATAGATCTACGACTTCTGCGCCGCGAACTTCTCCCACCACTAATCGATCGGGCCGCATGCGTAGCGCTTGCCTTGCGAGTTCTCGCAATGGAAAGTGTCCAGCACCATCCTGATTCGACTGACGCACCTGCAAACCAACTGACGCAGCGCCGCAAGGCAACAGCTCGGCGGTGTCTTCAACGACGACGGTTCTGAGTGTCGCCTGTTCGAGCAATATGGCCCTCAATAAAGTGGTCTTCCCAGACCCTGCTGGCCCAGTTACCAAGAAATTCCTTCTAGAACGAGCCAAGTCTCGGATTGCAAGTAGGTCCGATGTCGCCCATCGAGCAGATGACGCCAGAGCATCCAGGGCCAAGCCTTCAGACCGATGTACACGAATGGAGAGCAAGGTCTTTGGGGAAACCGCCGACTGCAATACTGCGTGGACTCGGAGTCTTTCTATGCCAGCGGCAGAGAGTGGCTCAAAAACGCTACCCAATTCGGCTGAAGGCTCTGTTGAACCCGCTAGCTCGGTCGCGTTCAATGACACATCTGTGATTGGACTAGAGATGTCTAAGTGCCTGTCGCCCAGGTCGACCAAAGTCCTTGCCATGGAGAGTAGCTCACTGGGGGAAACCGTAAGATTTGGAAGACGTCGCAGACCCAGGCCAGCATCAGCAAACCAGAGATCCGGGCCATTGCAAACGACATCCGTGATATTTGGCAGCACAAGCAAACCCACCAGCTTTGAAAGTGCTTCTAAGGGCGGCTGGCTCAGGTCTGAAAGTTGCATACCAAGATGCTGCCCCGAGTTCACCCTTGGCTCACATCGACAGTGAGCCTCTGTGCAAAAGGCGCGGAAAGCGGAGCGGAATATCCGTGGGCTGCAAGAGCGCGAGAAGAAGGCCAGGTTAAAAGAAAGTGCCGGTAGTTCTGGGGGAGAACTACCGGCGGCGCTATGCGAC
>JBEEJV010000076.1:0-6803 GCA_041169005.1 Actinomycetota bacterium | reverse complement strand
TCGTCCGGGCGCTGAAGAGCACATCAACAGCGAGAAGTATGAGTACAAGCCACGCGATTGGAAGGCTGCAGAGAAGAACGGTCGCAGCATTGCACCGTACATCACGCGCCTAAACCAGATTCGCAAAGATAACCCTGCCCTAGAGCAGTTGCGTAATCTCGAGATTCATGGCACCGATGACAGCTCGATTCTCTGCTTCAGCAAGCACATTTCAGCCGAGCACTCCCCTACGGGTTTGGCAAACACCATCATCGTTGTGGCATCAACAGACCCACACTCGGTTCGAGAGACCACCGTCCACCTAGATCTCGGCAAGCTTGGCCTTCCGTACGGAAGTTCGTACACCGTGACCGACCAGGTAACCGGGGCTTCGTGGATCTGGAGCGAACACAACTACGTGAAGCTAGATGCATTTAACGAACCTGTCCACATTCTGCGCGTTGAGCACAACTAATAAAGGAAACCAATGGCAAAGAAATCTGTAGCCGCAGTAGTTGCACCCAACCTCGACAGCCATGTCCTTTGGCGAGTTAGCGTCGGTTCGCACCACGACCCTCACTCAATTCTTGGCGCGCACATGGTTGAAGGCGGCGTGGTTATCCGCAGCCTAAAGCCGCTAGCCAAGTCGGTAACCGCGCACCTAGACGGTGGGCTGAAGATTGAACTCGAACACCTAGAGAATGGCATTTGGCAGGGAATCGTAGCAACATCAAAGGTCCCCGACTACAGAATCGAAGCCTTCTACGATGGTGACGCCAACTGGCAAATCGACGACCCGTACCACTACCTACCAACCGTTGGCGAGCTAGACCTTCACCTGATTAGCGAGGGACGCCATGAAGAACTCTGGAAGGTTCTTGGAAGCCACGTTCGCTCGTTCAAGAGCGCACTAGGCGCAGTCAAGGGCGTCAGCTTCGCAGTCTGGGCTCCAAACGCTCAGGCGGTCCGAGTGGTTGGCGACTTCAACTATTGGAATGGCGTTGCACATTCGATGCGCGTGATGGGCTCGAGCGGCGTTTGGGAGCTTTTCATTCCAGGTATCGACGTTGGCACCAAGTACAAATATGAAATCCTCACCAAGGATGGCCACTGGGTGACCAAGATCGACCCACTAGCCCGTCAGACTGAACTACCACCTGCCACTGCTTCGATCGTGACCGAGAGCACTTACAAGTGGAAGGATTCATCCTGGCTAAAGGAGCGCGCTAAGCGTGATGCGCTCAAGAGCCCGATGAGCATCTACGAGGTGCACGCCGGATCTTGGCGCCCAGGCCTGAGTTACCGTCAGATGGCCGACGAACTTATTCCATACGTTTTGGAGCTTGGCTTCACTCACGTCGAGTTCATGCCAATCGCCGAGCACCCATACGCACCATCGTGGGGTTACCAGGTAACCGGCTACTATGCACCAACTAGCCGCTTCGGTGCGCCAGACGACTTCAAGTACCTCGTGGACAAACTGCACGAGGCCGGCATCGGCGTGATTCTGGACTGGGTTCCAGCCCACTTCCCTAAGGACGAATGGGCCCTTGGCCGCTTCGATGGCCGCCCACTCTACGAGCACGACGACCCTCGTCGTGGCGAGCACCCAGACTGGGGAACCTTCATCTTCGACTTCGGTCGTCACGAGGTTCGCAACTTCCTAGTTGCTAACGCCTGCTACTGGATCGAGGAGTACCACATCGACGCCTTGCGCGTAGACGCTGTGGCTTCGATGCTCTACCTTGACTACTCGCGCAACGACGGCGAATGGCTGCCAAACGAATACGGCGGCCGCGAGAACATCGACGCCATCAAGTTCATGCAGGAAGCCAACGCGACCGTTTACAAGCGCAACCCTGGCGTGATGATGATTGCCGAAGAGAGTACCTCTTGGGGTGGCGTCAGCGCACCAACAGATGGTGGCGGTCTAGGCTACGGCTTCAAGTGGAACATGGGATGGATGCACGACACCCTCCAGTACATCGAGAAGGACCCGATGTACCGCAAGTACCACCACGGCGAACTAACCTTCAGCATGCTTTACGCCTACGACGAGAAGTTCGTGCTGCCAATCAGCCACGACGAAGTTGTGCACGGCAAGGGTTCGCTCTTGGCCAAGATGCCAGGCGACCGCTGGCAGCAGCTAGCTAACCTTCGCGCATTCCTCGCCTACCAGTGGGCGCACCCGGGAAAGCAGTTGCTCTTCATGGGTAGCGAGTTTGGTCAGCTCAGCGAGTGGTCCTCGGAGCGCGGACTCGACTGGTGGATCTTGGAGCAGCCAAGCCACCAGAGCATTCAGGCGCTTGTGGCATCGCTAAACCGCATCTACACCGAAACTCCGGCTCTCTGGCAGCTAGACCACGACGGTCGCGGATTCCAGTGGATTGATGGCGGAAACGCGGACCAGAACACCGTCTCGTTCGTACGTTACGACGAAGCCGGCGAACCGCTTGTGGTCGTTGTGAACTTCTCGGGACAGCCGCACGGTTTCTTCAACCTCGGCTTCCCTCGCGATGGCGAGTGGCTTGAAATTCTGAACACCGATGCAACCGAATTCGGTGGCTCAGGCGTTGGCAACATGGGCAAGATCTCCGTTGAGGGCGAAGGCACTCTCGGACAGCCGTTCAGCGCTCAGATCACCGTGCCACCTCTGGCTGCAGTGTTCTTCAAGCCAGCAAAGCCTGCCGCCAAGAAGGCGACCCGCAAGGCAAAGTAGTTTCAATCCCGCCGCAGTGCGAAGCGAAACCCGCGATACCGAACGGTGGTCGCGGGTTTCGTTTTTGCTTGACTGCTAGTAGAGCAGGTTTGTCAGGCGCGAGCGTGCAGCGGCGACCGCTGGATGACCGTTGCCGGCAACCTTGAATAGTTCCAAAAGATGCGACCTCAAGATTTCGCGGTCTTCTTTGGTCGCAACCTCGAAGGTGTCGAGCAGAGCCTTGAAGGCCATATCAAAGTGACCAATAACCGTTAGGCAATCTGCCTTAACCAGAACATCAGCAAGTTCTTGTGCTGGAGCTGCCAGGATCTGCTCGATGTCCAAACCATCGGTGCGCTCCAAAAGCTTGGCCTGAGCGATTCCAGTTGCGGCAATAACGTCACCGGGGGCTTCGTTCAACGCGGCTTCAAACTCCTTTACGGCGGCGGCATAGTTGCCGGCCTCGATGAAGTCGTAGGCAGCCTGGTGACGAGGAGGAAGCGAAGGTTTGGCTGGTTCAACAGTTGCATCAGCCACCGCAATCTGGGTGACTCCGTTTTCTTTAGCCAGCAAGATCACTCGATTGATGATGTCTTTGATTGCGGCAGCATCCTGGTCGCCGGCAAACATTGGAACTGGCTGACCCTTGATGAGTGCCGCAACCGCTGGTAGCGAAGGCAGCTGGAAGGCGGAAACCATTTCTGGAGCCTGGTCGCCATCTAGACGCAGAAGCACCACTGCACCACCGCGAGCAAGGACGTCTTCTGCCAATTTTTGGCTGAGAGCTTGGCTGTCTTCATGGCGCAGAGTTGTGAACTCAACGAGCACAGGGACTCGTTCTGAAATCTTTATGTAACTGGCGAGCGTTGCCTGAGTTACGTCAATCACAAGACTCGGCACAGCCACAGGGGCATCGACTGCCTGCGAACCCACAGCTTGCGCAGCAGCAGAATCAGCCGGGGATTGCGCGGCGGCAGGTTTGCTTAGTTTCGAAAGGTCTACTGCCCCACGGAAAGCAGCGCTCGATGGTTCATTCATTAGAGACTCTTGATGCTAATGAGATGCTGGGTAGCACCTAGGGTGATGATTTTGTCTGAAGAGTTGATCGCCGGAACATAGAACAACAGCATGGTTCCATAAACAGACTTGATGCCGGTTGCACTTCCGCCAGCTCGAAGCAACTTCTTCTCCATGCCTGTTACGGCAACTGCCTGAGTGCGATCCTTCGGCTTGATCACGTAGGTATCGGTTAGATAGACCGCAACCAAAGCGCCAGAGTTGATTGTCGCCAGGCTGAGAACGTTGTCGTTACCCAGAGCGTGAGTCACCGTCAACTTAGCCTTCTTCAAGCTGGACTTCTGGGCGGCCTGTGAGGCGGCAACCTGCTTGTAGAACTCATCGTTCGAGACATTGAACATAGGGGCACCGAGGCTCGATAGACCGTCATCGATGAGGTTTCCAAACGCAGTTGGAAGTGCCTTTGGAGAGATTTTCAAGAAGAGTGAGTCGGCTCGAACAGGGATAGCTCCAACCAGCGGCGAAGCTACCTCTGGAGTCTGCACTCCCGGCAGCATGTTGATGTCATACCAGACCTTGTACTGATCGCGCGGACCCGCCTGCTCGAGCACAAGCATCTGCGGCAGTTCATCCTTGGCACCCGACGAGGTAACTGCCATCACCATGCGCGGCCAAGTAGTCTCCGACGCTGGAAGCGCGAAGGTGATTTTCTCGGTCGATATTGGTGGCAGCTTAGGCGCGAACTTAGTGGCGTCTTGAAGCTTGTAATGTGCCACTCTCGCAGCCAACGCAGGTCCCGCGAGACGCTCTGATGGCTTCTTTGGGTCTCGCTTCACGTCGGAGGCATTGATTGATGCAGCAGCACGCTCAACAATCACACGCAGCTGACCTTCTGTGACCACCGGTGGGGCAGGCTTGGTCTCGCCCTGGCTAGCCGTTGGCGAAGCCTTTGGTGCCGCAATAGAACATCCGGTGAGCGAACTTAGAACCAGGCCGGTGGCCACAACAGCCATGGCGTTTCGTGCACTGCGGCGTCCGTGACTAGGGACCGAGATTGCCTTTTTGCGACGGCGGGTGCGCGGACCCTGCGGGGCCTTTGGGGTGCGGCGGCGTGGGCCACGTTCCTTGCGAAGTTTGTACCAAGACCACCAGTTAAGAACAACGGCGGCCAATAAGAGAAGCGCTCCTACACCGATGAAAATCTTGCTCGGTAAATCGTTGAAAGCGATAGGCCAGCTGATGGTGATATCGCGCGGAGCCATTTCAAAACCGTTTGAGGCAAGGATTACTCCGGCACCCTGGCTTGGATCAACTAGGAGTTTGCCAGACTGCAGGCTAGTGACTTCGGTGCGCCAAAGGTCTGAGCCACTTGGGCTCGCGCGGAAGCCCTTGCCAGCGATGCTGCTTCCCTTGAGACCGTGCTCCTTACCCTTGCGGTCAGTCACGGTTACGTGGTCTGTGGAACCAACCCAGGCTCCGATGTCTGTGCTGCGTCCAACCGCCATAAAAATCTGGCGGTCGCTCTCGGCCGAAACGGTAGGTGTACCTGCGTACTGGGTTAGCGCGTCGTGGGTGATAACAACAATCGGAGTCTTAGCTCCGATGTGAATGCTGTGCGTTTGGACGGCAGCTGGGTGCCAAATTGTTTGTTGCGCAACTCCAACCAGGATGAGCGTCATCGACATGACAAACAGAATGGCTGCTGTCAAAAAACGCATGAGAAATCCATTCGGGGTAAACTTGCCACTGGGTTGAAATACCTGCATTTAGTCTACCGAACCCGTCAGGAGCACGGATTTGTCAAACCTCGAGGGCGATTTCCCTACCGCGATGCGCGGTTACGACAAGGGTGCCGTCGACGACGCAATTCGCGATCTTCGTAAAGAACTTCTGACCCTTTCGGCACAAAACTCACAGCTTGCGACAGAGCTTCGCGAGACCACTGCAAAGCTGAATGAAGCGTTGCAGCACATCAAGGAAGTTGGCGAGCCTTCTTACGCCGGCGTAGGCGCCAAGGCAGCACTTATCCTCAGCACTTCCGAAGAAATGTCTTCGCGCTTGCTTGCCGAAGCAACCGCCGAGCGCAACCGCCTGCTCGCAGAAACCCGTGCGCAAGTGGAAGAACTCCGCGGCGAAGCTAAGGGTTATTACGACGCTCTCGTCGCAGAGGCCCAGCGTCGTTCTGAACGCGTCATGGGACAAGCTCGTGTAGAAGCCGACGACATGGTTATTGCAGCCCGCAACACCGCTGCAAATCTAACCGCAGAGGCCACTCGCGAAGCCGGCACCACTCGTGGCGCGACTGCTACCGAGGTTGCAAAGCTGCGCGCTGCCGCGCGTCGCGAAGCAGAAAGCCTGAAGGCAAAGACCGAACGCGACCTTGCCGAGCGTAAATTGCTCGCCATCCGCGACAATACTCGCGAGCTAGACATGCAGCGCGCCGAAGAGCTTATAGGCGAACAGGCTCGTCTAGACCTCGAACTTGAAATTACCGCTCGTCGCGCAGCCGCTGAGGCAGAGTACTTGCAGAAGCACCAAGAGGCAGTTGCAACGACTCAGCGCTATCTCGACGACGCGAACCAGCAGTTGTCACTGGCACTCACCCGTGCCAACGCGGCAAGACTCGAGGCCGAGACTCTTGAGGCAGCTGCACGCTCGATGACCAAAACGATCACTGACAACGCGAAGCTCAAGTCTGAGGCACTTATTGCTGCAGCTGAGGCAGAGGCACGAAACATCATCAGTGATGCGAACCTAAAATCGGCAGCAGCTATCCGCGATGCCGAAGCCAAGTTGCAGGCAATCGAGACCGAACAAGAATCTGCTTCGCACTATCTCAAGAACCTGAAGGCCCTGGTAGATCAGGCCTACAAGACCGATAAAGCCCTGCGAACCAAGAGCGAATAGGAACGGCTATGCCCTCAAACCCGCTAAAGGTAAGTAACGCATTCCAGCTCGGCTTGCTTGGCGGCTTGGGTGTGCTTACAGCCCTGCTGATTGGCAACATGGTTGTCACCATCGCAACTGTTCTCACGTATGTATTCGCTTCTATCTTCATCGCATTGGGTCTCGACCCGATTGTTGGCTACCTCGAGAAGCGCGGATTCCG
>JBEEJV010000075.1:0-12658 GCA_041169005.1 Actinomycetota bacterium | reverse complement strand
AAGTTCATCTGGAACGCTGTATGCAATTTGGGTTCCTAATGGCTCGAACACCATCACATACCATTCCGCATACCCAGTTGGTTCGAACCTTGCTAGTTCCAACACAACCACCACTCAGAGCAACAACCAGAGTGCTCAGCTGAGTGGCTCGTTCACCGCGCCTACGGGTTACGTGCTAACTGGCTGGCAGGATGGTTCCACACCGGCAGTGCCGTACGCATTGAATGCAAGCTACGACTTCACTCTGGGAAACCTTGACCTTTATGCAGTCTGGAGCTTGGTTTCGTACAACGTTACCTATGCACCTGGTGCGGGCTCAGTTGGCACCACTCCAGCGCCAACTGAAGCGCCACACACCTACAACGATCTGTTCACGCTGGCTGCAAACACCTTCGTGGCACCAACCGGCTATCACTTTGATGGTTGGAGCGACGGGTCAACGTCATACCTCGCTGGCCAACAGATCAACATGCACGATCACGACATGACGTTCACGGCACTTTGGGCTGTGAGTGCCTATTCGCTGACCTACACATTGAACGGTGCAACTTGGATTTCAACGCCGGCGGGCAGCCAGCCTTACGGCACCACGTTCAACCTTCCTGCGGCGAACTCGTTGTCAAGAGCGGGATACACCTTTGGTGGCTGGTCTATTGGTGGCACTACACATGCGGGTGGCAGTTCGTTCGTAATGCCTGCCAACGCAGTTTCGCTATCAGCTATTTGGACTGCCAACGTCTACACGGTAACTTACGATGCAAACTCGGCAAACGGTGCCCCAACCCTGGCAACAGATACCTACACCGTAGATCAGCAGAACGCCATGAACCTGACGTCGGTGGGCACAATGACCTACGTTCAGAATGGACTCACCTATACCTTCGGTGGCTGGAGTGAAAGCCAGTCGGTTCTAGTGAACCTTGGCCTTACCTACCGACCAACCGCGGACATCACGCTGTTCGCGATCTGGAACCCACCGGTATCGCACACCATCACATTCCACTCGAACTATCCTTCGAACACGTTGTCTGCAACGACGCTTTCGCAGACCGGTTACGTGGTGGAGGCAATCGTAATGAACTTCACTGCGCCAGCTGGTTATCACTTTGGCGGTTGGGAGAACCGAGCCATCGGAGCTCAGCCAGCTACTTACACGCTAACCGGAAACTACAACTTTGCTTCGGGTGACGCAGACCTGTATGCCACTTGGGTAGCTAACACGTATGTAATTACTTACAACGGAAATGGTTCAACTGCGGGTGCAGCACAGTTTGCAACGCAGAACTACACATTCGGAACCAGCCCAGTTCACGTGTCAACCGTTGGCACCTTGGCAAAGGTTGTAAATGGTGTGACATACATCTTCAGTGGATGGGCAACTGACCCAGCATCCACGACCAGCGTAAACCTGTTGTCGTTCACCACGAACTCAGATGTGGAGTTGTTCGCCATCTGGGCTGCTCCGGGCTCGAACACTGTTACATACCACAGCAACTATGACCCAAGCATGTTGCTCGTGAATACCACTCAGACTCAGAGTGGAAACGGTCTGGCGACCCTGTCGGCGACCTTCCCTGACCCTGCTGGATTCGTATTCAATGGCTGGGTAACCAACGTGGCTAACACCACAGCGGACTACACCTCGGCAAGCCAGTACGATTTTGCGACAGGCGCGATGGATCTGTGGGCACTCTGGATACCTGGTGGCAACAAGACCCTGTCGTTGCACAGCAACTTCAGCCCATCTATTGATGCGGTCGTGACTCAGCAGGCATCTAGCACCACCGCAATCATGTCTAGCCCGTTTAGTCGCAGCGGCTACACATTCCTTTACTGGACCACCAACCGTGACGGTACGGGCAACCAGTACAACAATGCTGCCAACTTCGACTTCCTAGCTGACACCGCACTCTGGGCACAGTGGCAGGCAAACTACGTGCCACAGCCGCTGCCGGTCCCACAACCAGAACCAAAGCCTGAGCCTAAGCCGCTCGAGCCGCTAGTTCCGATTACCGTTACCCCGCCATCGGCTCCGTTGACCGCAGTTACCTTGCTTTCTGGCGCACCTATCTCAGCGAATCTTGCACCAACTTCTGCGGCAGATGGTCTAGCGCTAAAGGCAGATGACTGGACGCTGAACCTAGCGGTCAAGGACCTAGCAGGAAACTCTGCACCGCTCGACACAAAGAACCGAGTGGTAGCCGAGGCCGGACAGTACGCCCACACTTCGGGAACTGGCTTCCGCCCTAATGCACCGGTAAACGTCTACATCTTCAGCACTCCTATTCTTCTAGGCATCCTGATGACCGACGAAAACGGAAACTTCACTGGTGAGCTTCCTGTACCAACAGGTCTTGCTATTGGTGATCATCTGATTCAGGTCAACGGATACGCGCCGGAAGGCGACATCCGTTCGGCGAGCATTCCAGTAGTTGTTCAGGCACCAGTCGGAAAGGTAGTGACTGCGAAGTTCTACTTCAAGCCGGATTCTTCTTGGATCAACGCGTCGACTCGAGCAGCCATCAAGAAGGTTGCGAGCGGAATCAAGGCTGGCTATACCGACCTGAATGTAGGCGCTGTTGGTTTCGTTTACCCATACGACACAAAGCAGGCAAATCTCCGAGTTTCTAGCCAGCGTGCAAAGAATGTCATTGCACTCTTGAAGAAATTCGGTCTAAAGGGTCTGTTCGTAGCTAAGGGCGCTGGTCGAGCAGACGTGTCCAACAAGACCGCAAGGCGAGTTGACCTCACAATCACCTACAAGGTGAAGTCGACGGGAAACTAACCCAAAGAAGTTCTTGTGGTTGTGATGGCGTTGCTCGCTTAAACTTGAAAGGTTGAGCAACGCCACCCATCGCAAGGAGAACCATGGCTGAGAATCTTTCGAAGCGCCCTCAGGTTCGCCCTGCCACCGAGGGTTGGAAGCAGCAAACCGACGAAACCGGAAAGCCGCTGCTTCAGTTTGCCGAGCCAAAGCGCAAGCTTCCGCCAACCCACTGGGTTGATCTGAGTGTTGAGCAGCGCGTTGAAAAGGTGAAGGAACTCGGGCTGCCGGGCTTCCGCGCAAAGCAGCTGAGCACTCATTACTTCACGCACTACAGCTCCGATGCAGCTACGATGACCGACCTTCCGGCCGCTGGCCGTGAAGAGCTCGTTGCTGCTTGCTTCCCTCCGCTTCTCACCGAGGTCAAGCGTCTGCAGACCGACAAGGGCGACACCATCAAGTTCCTCTGGAAGCTGTTCGATGGTGCTCTGGTCGAGTCAGTTCTCATGCGCTACCCGGGCCGAATCACACTTTGTATTTCATCGCAGGCAGGCTGTGGCATGAACTGTCCGTTCTGCGCTACCGGTCAGGCGGGTCTGACCCGAAACATGACTCCGGGCGAAATCGTTGACCAGATTGTTCAGGCCAACCGCGTTATTGCGGCGGGTGAACTTGGCGGTCGCAAGGCATCCAAGGATGCACCGGAGCGCGTTTCAAACATTGTGTTCATGGGTATGGGCGAGCCGCTAGCCAACTACAACCGCGTGATGACCGCCCTGCGCACCATGGTTGAACCGCAGCCAAACGGCCTTGGCATGAGCGCTCGCAACATCACCGTTTCGACCGTTGGTTTGGTGCCGGCCATTCACAAGCTTGCTGCCGAAGACCTGCCAGTCACCTTTGCGCTTTCGCTACACGCCCCGGATGACGAGCTGCGCGACGAACTGATTCCGGTGAACTCGCGTTGGAAGGTTGACGAGGCGCTTGATGCCGCTCGCGGATACTTCGACGCAACCGGTCGCCGAGTTTCCATCGAGTATGCGCTCATCAAGGACATGAACGACCACGCTTGGCGTGCCGACCTGCTTGCCAAGAAGCTCAACGAGCGCGGCAAGGGCTGGGTGCACGTGAACCCAATTCCTTTGAACCCAACTCCGGGTTCAATTTGGACGGCATCGACCCCGTTCGTAACCGACGAATTCGTTCGCCGACTTGAGGCTGCCGGTATTCCGACTACTCTGCGTGATACTCGCGGTAAAGAGATTGATGGCGCTTGCGGTCAGCTTGCCGCTGCCGACTAAAGCAGTCTTACTTCTTACCGAATAAGCGAGCGAAGAAGCCCGGCTCCTTTGGATCGTTCTGGTGACCCTGGCACTGCTGGCTTTTTGGGATTCCGCGCATGACTTGCTGAACGTGCTGTCCGCAGCCAGCCCAGGTAGCCTTGCCACACTTACGGCAGGTGATTTGCTGACACATAGTTTTCCTTACTTTCCAGTTTGATGGTTAGCTAGCGATTCGATGCCGGCCTTCCAAGTTAGATATCCGCCGTCTAGGTTTACAGCGGAAATTCCATGACCCTTCAAAATCTGCACGGCAGTGTGGCCGCGCTGACCAACCTGGCAGTGCACGATGACGCGTTTGCCTGCCAGCGAGCCCAGTTGATCGCGCAGTGTATCAACCGGAATGTTCAAGGCTCCAGGGATAGAGCCGGCTACATTTTCGGCAGTGGTGCGTACGTCCACCAAAACGGTCTCGCCGTCTGACAAAGCAAGTGCGGAATCGAGTTCATGCCACTGAATAGTTGGAGTATTGCCGCTTAGCACGTTGTTTCCCACGTACCCAGCTTGGTTGATTGCATCCTTGGCCGAACCGAACTGCGGGGCGTACGCGAGCTCAAGGTCCATCAGGTCGTTGATGGTGAGTCCCGCAAAGATTGCTGTCGCAATCACATCAATACGTTTATCGGCGCCATCTTCTCCTGTGGCCTGCGCTCCGAGAATTCTGCCCGTCGTAGGTTCGAACAGCACCTTAAGCGAAATGCGCTTAGCACCGGGATAGTAGCCAGCGTGGCTCGAAGGGTGGAGATGGATTACCTGATGTGGGACACCAGCCTTCTTTGCGGCAGCCTCGCTCAAGCCGGTGATGCCGGCAGCCAAGCCGAACGCGCCGATAATCACAGTGGCGAGTGCTGGACGAGCTGTAGGTGCTAGGCCTGCAATGGAATCTGCAACCAAGCGTCCGTGACGATTAGCGAGATTTGCAAGCGGAACTAGAGTGCTTTTTCCGGTTAGCTGACCCTGCTTTTCAACAGCATCCCCAGCTGCATAAATGTTCGGGTCGCTCGTGCGTTGCTGATCATCGACCCAAAGTCCGCCCGTCTCGCCAATGCGAAGCCCGGCTTCGCGGGCGAGCCAATTGTCTGGTTCGACTCCTGCAGCAGTGAGCACAACGTCGGCCGGGAGCACTGTTCCATCTACGAGCATGACCGAATCTGGAGTGATGCTCGCGGCCTGCGAATTCAGAAGAACCTGCACGCCGTTTTGCTCTAGGCGCTCTTGTAGTGGCTGAATCATCTCAGAATCGAACTGACTGAGTATTCGTGAACTTCTCTGAACTATCGTGACATCGACTCCAAGTTCGCGAAGATTTTCCGCAAGTTCAATTCCGATGAATCCTGCACCAAGAACTACGGCCTTTTTGCCCGCGCCAGTGCTTGAAGGCGCTCCATCCGCCGGTGAACCGAGTGCGAGCTTTACCGCATCGGCGTCTTCTACGTTCCTAAGCGGCAAAGCTCGTTCGACTCCTGGAATATTTGGGCGACGAGGCTTAGCTCCAGTTGATATGACCAGCTTGTCGTAGGAGTCGGTGTAGCTCTCTCCGGTTTGAAGGTTGTGAACTTGCACAGTTTTGGCAGCTGGGTCGATGCTGGTTACCTTGCTGTTGACTCGAACATCCAGCCGGAACCTATTCCAGAGCGACGTTGGCGTCTGCAGCAGAAGTTCATCACGGTCCGAGATCACATTGCTAACAAAGTACGGTAGTCCGCAGTTTGCATAACTGACGTTCTGGCTCATCTCGTAGACGGTAATTTCAGCGTCTTCTCGGAGTCTGCGAAGGCGGGTCGCGGCAGACATACCGCCGGCCACGCCGCCAATAATTATGACCTTCATTTTTTCCAAAACCTTATGCCAGCGACATGAAGGCTTTTTCAAGTGCGGCACGCTCCACATCGCCGCTCTCGTTGTTGGCGCACTGAGCCATGCCCGTGGCGATGATTGTGAAACCGGCGCGCGTCAAAGCAGTACTTGCGGCAGAGAGCTGGTTTAGAATCTCGGTGCAATCCCGCCCTTCGTCGAGCATCTTGACGATGCCGCCGATTTGCCCCTGCACGCGAACTAGTCGATCTCGCGCCTTTTTTAGCTCTTCAGGTTCAATTTTCATGGTTTTTAGTATACCCTAGGGGGTATGCAAAAGACACTTAAATTTAGTGCGGCTCTCGTAGCTATATTCCTTGCGGCAAGCGCATTCACCGGTTGTTCGCAAGAATCAATAGATGTGAAGAGTGCAACTGCAATCATCGATGTTCGAACTCCAGACGAGTTCACTGGTGGTCACCTAAAGGGCGCCGTGAATATCGATGTTGAAGGTGCCAACTTCAATGCCGAAGTTTCCAAACTCGATGTGAATGGAAACTACGTCGTCTATTGCCACTCGGGTCGCCGCGCAGGTATAGCCATCGACAATATGAAGTCGCTTGGCTTCAGTGGAACGCTAACCAATGCAGGCGGGATTGCCGATGCAACCACTTCGACCGGTCTGCCGATCGTCACCAACTAGTTTCATTCAGCTCAACAACTCAACAACTCAAGGAGAAAACATGTGTAGTCCAGCAACCTGCAACAACTGTGGAAAAGTCACCTGGGCCGGATGCGGCCAGCACATTGAGGAGGCGCTTTCTGGCGTTGCAGCCGAGCAGCTTTGCAAGTGCGAGGAATAAGCCAAAACACAGTTGCAGTATTTCGTAATAGCGAGGCCCGCCGATATGCATCGGTGGGCTTTCGTTTTACTCTGAAGGTATGGAATCTCTAAGCCGCCACGAAGACTACGGCCAGCAGGCACTCGATGAGAATCACCTGCACTCAGACCCGATCCGCCAGTTTGCACTTTGGCTGGCCGAGGCCGAGCAAGCAGGTATCTTTGAGCCGAACGCGTTCGTGCTCGGAACCGTGGACGCCGATGGTAAGCCAACCGCCCGAACCGTACTTCTAAAAGGGGTGGCACCCGAGGGCTTCTTCTTCGCCACAAACTTCTCATCCCGCAAGGGCCGCGCGATCGCCGACGGTCTGGCGACCACTCACGAAGGCGCTCCCGTTTCGATGGTCTTCGGTTGGTATTCGCAATTCCGCCAAGTTCTCATCGAAGGCGTTGCCCACAAGGTAGAACCTAGTGAATCGGACGCCTACTTCTTCACCCGCCCGCGCGATTCCCAGATCGCAGCTTGGGCAAGCAACCAGAGCCAGCCAATCGAAAACCGCGATGCGCTCGATGCCCAGTACACGCAGCGCCAGGCCGAGTTCGCCACCGGTGATGTGCCTCGCCCAGAGTTCTGGGGCGGCTACCGCATTGTGCCAACCCGCATCGAGTTCTGGAAGGGCCGCAGCAACCGCATGCACGACCGCGTTGAATTCAGTCGTCTGAGTCCTACCGCTGAGTGGTCGGTTCGCCGGCTCCAGCCATAGTTTGTTACGTCTGTAAAGAGGTGCTTTACTTAACCCATGACTAATGCTCAGGAAATGCTCTTCGGTCTCGACACTTTCGGTGACATGAACAACACCGATGATGGCCAGCCAGAAACCGCCGCACAGGTTATCCGCAACGTAGTGTTGCAGGCGAAACTTGCCGATGAGCTAGGCATCAACGCCTTCAACGTAGGCGAGCACCACCGTCCAGACTTCGCAGTCAGCGCGCCAGATACCGTCCTCGCAGGCATCGCAACGGTTACCAAAAACATCACCATCGGCACTGGAGTTACCGTGCTTTCGAGCGACGATCCAGTTCGCGTTTTCCAGCGATTTGCCACCATCGACGCCCTAAGCAATGGTCGCGCCGAGATTACTGCCGGCCGCGGTTCGTTCATCGAGGTTCCCGCTGTTCGGTTATGAACTTGACGACTACGACCAGCTCTTCGAAGAGAAGCTGCAGTTGCTATCGCAGCTCTGGGAGGAAAAGGCCGTTACCTGGCACGGCCACCTGCGCGCCAGCCTCAACAACCAAGAGGTATACCCGAAAACTGAAAAGGGATCGATGGGCATCCGCGTTGGTGTTGGCGGAAGCCCTGATTCGGTCATCCGCGCGGCTCGTCTGGGCATCCCTATGGCGCTGGCCATCATCGGCGGCGACCCGGCTCGATTTGCGCCATTCGCCAAGCTTTACCGCGACTACCTAGCGAAGTTGGGTAAACCGGAACTACCTGTGAGTATTCACTCTCCAGGTCACGTTGCTGCCACCGATGAAGAGGCCATCGAACAGATGTGGCCAGGCTATGCCGAAGGTTTTGGTCGCATTGGCAAGGAACGCGGCTGGGGTCCGATGACCGTTGAGCATTACATGAACGAGGTGAACCACGGCTCGCTTTATGTGGGTTCACCGGAGACCGTTGCGCAGAAGATTGCGTATGCGGTTCGCTCGGTTGGTGCCCAGCGTTTCGACCTCAAGTACGCCAACGGACCGATGCCACACTCGATGCTTATGAGCAGCATCGAACTGTACGCAACTCAGGTAATTCCGCGCGTGCGCGAACTTCTTTCGTAATTGCGAATGCTTACCAAAAAGCTTCACTTTTAGGCAAGGGGTCCTTGCTAATAATGCAGGGTAAACCGAACAATTTCTCTAGACTGAATGTATAGTTTTGGGCACTTTCCGTGCCTTAGATAATCGTCAGACTAGGACCCAAGTGAAGAAGTTTCTAAGTTTCGTGGTGGCCGCTCTAGTGCCATTCGCACTTTTGAGCAGTGTTGTAGCTGCACCTGCTAACGCAAATACTGCGAGCAGTGTCACCACGCCGTTTACCTGTAGCTCTGCTTTCTATCAGGTGTCCAATGGTGACTTCTTGAAGTTGAACATTGCCTCGACTAACGCCAACAAGTTTGAGTCAATGCCGGCGAACTCCAATTCGTCGGTTAACGGCATCGGTTGGAACGAAGCTGACAACTACATTTACGGTATCGGCGGGTCGACTTCGTTGGTTAAGTTCTACGCTGATGGAAGCCGTGACAGCTACACACTTACCGGAACTGCCGCCAAGAACACTGGCGGTGACTTCATCGGCGCGAACCTATTGCTAACGTCGGACACTGCTGGTGGTTTCACTCTGACGAACGTCTCAACCAGGGTGACAACGGCATTTCCTGATACCGGCGCTGTATGGAGTGCATATGACCTCACCTACCTGAACGGCAAGATTTACGGTATGGATAACGCCCACGATCTATTCGTGGGTACTCTAACCGGTACTCCGGGGGCTTGGACCGGCGTAACTGTTTCAAACCCAGTTGCACTCAGTGCCATCACAGGAACCGGTTCATCCGATACTTGGGGTGCAGACTACGTAGACGGTTCTGGCAACCTTTACTTCTACGACAACAACACCGCCGCGATTTGGGAGATCCCAAACGCAAATGTTCTGAATGCCACCTATACTCCGCAACTGTTTTACACAAACGGTACCGTTCTTGGAACCCCAAACGATGGTGCAAGCTGTCCTACCGCTTCGAACCCCTTCGCACCAATTGAAGTAACGACTACCTCAGGTGCAACAGTCGACGGCTCTGGAAACGCAACCCTGGCTGGAACTGTAACGCCGGGTACATTCACAAACTCTTCAATTGCTTCGGGCGGAATCAAGATTTGCTGGGCTACCTCGAACGCACTAACGGGTGCTGCCCTAACCGACACATCGCACTGCTCAAACACGACTCCTGCGTCACTTGCCTCTAGTAGCACTTCAACTTCGGTCTCTATTGCAGTTACCGGTCTCTCGCAATCGACCACCTACTACTACCAGGCTCAAGCAACCAACGCTGGTGGTAACACTGCGTTCGGTGCCGTGCAGACAATCACCGGCGCTTCGAGCGGTTACACAGTGACCTGGGCACCAAACGGTGGAAGCGTAACCCCTACCAGCTCTTCCAACGTGACCACAGTCACCGCCCCAACTCCTACTCTCGCCGGCAACGCATTCAATGGTTGGAACTGTTCTCCAGCCGGTTCGCCGGCTAACCCGGTAGCCGCAGGCACAACTTTAACTCCGAGCGCTGCAACTACCTGTACCGCAAGCTGGACCCCTTATACGGTGGGCTATTCAGTTGGAACTGGTTCGGGTACTGCCCCGACTACCCCTAACTCGGGTGTTGTGACTCTGCCTGTTCAGGGTGCAATGGTCGCTCCGGCAAACACCACTTTCGGTGGTTGGACCTGTACACCCGGAACTCCGTCGGGGACCATCGCCGCAGGTGCAACCTTTACGCCAAGTGGAAATGCAACTTGTACTGCAGTTTGGACGCCATCAGGTTCTACCTACACCGTAACTTGGGCTCCAAACGGAGGTTCGGTCTCGCCTACCTCGAGCACCCAGGCATCGTCAGGTGCGTCGGTTTCGGCACCAACTCCAACTCTCGCTGGCAATTCATTCGCCGGTTGGGATTGCGTACCTGCAGGTACTCCAGCAAACCCAGTAGCCGCAGCTGCTTCGTTCGTTCCAAGCGCAGCAACTACTTGTACTGCTAGCTGGACTCCTTACACCGTGGGCTACTCGGCAGGCACAGGTTCGGGTACTGCCCCAACCAGCCCTAACTCAGGTGTTGTTGTTCTTCCTGGTCAGGGATCGATGACCGCCCCAAGCGGGTACACCTTCGCAGGTTGGTCGTGCACGCCGGGCACCCCATCGGGCACTCTCGCGGCGGCTGCGAGCTTTACCCCAACTGGTAACGCAACTTGTACTGCCCAGTGGACCGCCATTCAGGTTGCTCCACCAGCACCGCCAACCTACCTAGTTGAGTTTGTTAGCCAGGGCACTACGGTTGCAAGCACTACCAACGTGGCTGGCACCGTAATCACCTGTCCTGCGGCTCCAACTCGCGCTGGTTACATCTTCCAGGGGTGGTCGGCTTGCCCGGCTGGCGGTAGCTACACAATCACCGGTGCAGCAACCATCACCGCGATCTGGGTTGAAGTACTTGCAGCCCAGCCGAACGCAACTGGTGGTCAGAACGGTCACAAGGATGAGCCCGTCACTCTTGTAGTGAATGCGGCCCTCACCGGTCAGCAGTATATTGACCCAACCGTTGGCATCAAGCTAACACTGACTCCAAACGAAGCTGACAAGACGCAGGCGCCGCTAACTAGCGACAACCAGGTTGTATTCAAGGATGGCCGCCTGGCACACGTCACTGGTTCGGGTCTGCGTCCTAACTCAGATGTTCAGGTTTACATCTCGAAGTCGGCCATCGCTGGTCTAAATGCACTCCCAGTTGCACCGGCAGGAATTGGTCATGTGAAGGCAATCACCTTCGCCGACCCAATCTTGCTTGGCACGCTAAAGACTGATGCAAACGGTAATTTCGCAGAATGGCTGCCAATTCCAGCCGGCTTGGAAGTAGGTTCGCACGTTCTTCAGGTGGATGGTTATGCACCGGACTGGTCACTTCACAGCGCTAACTTCCCAGTTCTCTACGCGGTTCCTCACACCTACAGCAAGAAACTGACTGTGTACTTCACCCCAGACAGTGCAAAGTTCACCGCGGCAACCGCTAAGGCAGTGACCGATCTGATCGCACTGCTTCCAAAGGATGGTCAGAGCTTCACCGTAGACAGCAAGGGCTTCGTGTTCCCAATCGACAACCACACTGCGAACATGCGCATCAGCTCGGCGCGAGCCAAGGCAATCGCTTTGGCTCTCAAGAACGGCATCAAGGCTCTAGGTCAGCAGGCAACGGTTGACCATGTGGGTCTCGGACGCATTAACGTTGCGAAGCAGACTTCGCGTCGCGTTGAGGCAACTGTTAGCTGGACAGTGTTCGAGACACAGGGTTAACACCACAGTAAATACAACGACTAACCGCCCATTCCCAACCTGGGGATGGGCGGTTAGACTTTTGCGCATGGCAGAAGAAAAAGTTCAGGGACCAAAGTCTTACTTCCCGTCGATTGAGAAGAAGTACGGCCAGCCGATTTCGCACTGGATGGATTTACTTAAGCAGGTTCACGATGCCAAGCACATGGACCAGGTTGCGTTCCTGAAAGAACAGCACGGAATGGGTCATGGCCACGCCAACGCTATTGTGGCCGTTTATCGCAAGGACAACGGGCTCTAAGGTTTTAGCTGTTTAGGCTACGGCCGCAGCCGCCTTCGCTGCGTACTTCGCAGCGCGCGCAATCTTGGTGATGTCGTCTTCGGTGTGCGCACCAGAAACGAACCAAGCTTCAAACGCACTCGGCGGTAGACTCACGCCGTTTTCCAACATGCTGTGGAAGAACGCGTTGAACTGGGCAACGTTCTGGGTCTGAGCGTCGGCGAACGAACGCACCGGTGAATCGGTGAAGAAGAACGAGAACAGGTTTCCGCCCGACTGCAGACGGTGGGCCACACCCTCGCGGGTTAGCGCTTCGCTGATGACGGTTCCAACCTCGGCCGCGCGCTGATCGAGGGTGGCGTATAGCGCGTCATCGCAGAGCTGCAGAGTTGCCAGACCCGCCGCGGTAGCAACTGGGTTTCCGCTTAGTGTGCCCGCCTGATAGACCGAACCCACCGGAGCCAACTGGTCCATGATTTGGGCAGGGCCGGCAACCGCGGCAACTGGGTACCCGCCGCCGATGACCTTGCCGTAGGTGTAAAGA
>JBEEJV010000074.1:0-5364 GCA_041169005.1 Actinomycetota bacterium | reverse complement strand
CGCCAACCATCGGCCAGTAGGTGGTTGCCGGCGAAGTGACCCCGTGGAACTCACCGATGAAGACCTTCGCGCTAAAACCGCGACCGGCAACGCGAGGCAGTGAGGCATGGTGTTCAAACTTCGGGACCATGTGGCGCACGCTGTCCGGAAGAGCAATCCAGAACTGAATAGCGTGCATGATGTTGGCACCGATGGCGGCTGGGCTTTCGCCCAAGAGGCGGCGTTCGGCGATGGTCAAGAGCGCTGATGTTTCGACGCGAGGCTCAGGCGGAGTGACTCCCAGTTCGCTGTGTGCGATGCCGCGGCCGGCTGACATGAGGTTCAGTTCGCCAGGGAGCAGGGTCTGAACCGTGCCGATGCTATCGCGGTGTTCAACCGCACCATCGATGAGCCAAGTTGCGGTCTGAAGGCCGGTGTGCGGGTGGGCTGCGACCACCATCGCGTCATCGGCGATTGTTGGGCCAAAGTGATCTAGAAAACACCACGCGGAAATCTTGCGGAGCCCGGCCTGAGGGAGCAGACGCTGCACCTCAACGCCCGTGCGAGTGGTGAGCTTGATGGGGCGAGGCGTGACTACTTTGGCGTCTGGGTGTTGCACAAAATCAGGTTATGCCACTTCGGTGGTTAGGCGTTCGACCAACTCGGCATACTTTGCCGCGGTCTGCGAAACCACTTCAGCCGGAAGCTGCGGAGGCACACCCTGCTGGTTCCAGTTGTCTGCCAACCAGTTGCGGACGATCTGCTTGTCGAAGCTATCCTTGCGCTCGCCGCGATCCCAGGCTGCCTTGCTCCAGAATCGTGAAGAGTCCGGAGTTAGAACCTCGTCGCCCAGTGTGATTGCGCCGGTAGCAGGATCGATTCCGAACTCAAACTTGGTGTCGGCGAGGATCAAGCCGGCGTGCTCGGCTAGCTCAGATGCGCGCTTGAAGACGGCAATCGAAAGGTCGCGAAGGGCGGCCGCATTCTCGGCACCAACCAGCTCAACGCACTTTTCGAAGGTGATGTTTTCGTCGTGCTCGCCCATCGGCGCCTTGTAGGCAGGGGTGAAGATCGGCTCTGGAAGCTTGCCGCCAAAGTGCAGGCCTTCAGGAAGTTTGATGCCACAGACAGTTCCGTCGGCCTCATACTCCTTCCAGCCCGAACCGCTGATGTAACCGCGCACAACGCACTCGATTGGGAACATTTCAAGCTTCTTGCAGATGGTGCCGCGACCGGCAACTTCGGCAGGAACTGGAACCTCGTGCGAAACGTGGTTTGGTACCTCGAGGCGGTCGAACCACCAGTTGGTGAGCTCGGTAAGGAACTTACCCTTGCTCGGAATGGCAGGCTCAAGAACGTGGTCGAACGCGCTAACGCGGTCGGATGCAACCACCAAGATCAGGTGTGAAAGCGAGGCATCGGTGCTCTCGTATAGATCGCGGACCTTGCCCGAATAGACGTGCTTCCAGCCATCGATGGCGACTGCGTTTGATGCCATTAGGCCACTACCTTCTTTGCGATGTCCTTGCGGAAGTGCGAGCCCTCAAGTTCGATGTGAGAGATTGCCTCGTAAGCGTGCTTGCGAGCGTGCTCGAAGTCCTTGCCAACTGCGACAACGCTCAACACGCGTCCGCCAGTTGCAACCAGGTGGTCGCCGTCGCGAGCGGTTGCTGCGTGGCAAACCTCTACGCCATTGACTTCCCCAGCCTTGTGTAGGCCGTGAATCGGGCGGTTTGGAGCGGCGGTGTCTGGGTAACCCTCGCTCGCCAAAACAACGGTGATGGCAACGTCATCGGTGAAGGTAGGTTCTGGCGCGGTCTCAAGGTTTCCGGTTGCAGCTGCACGAAGCAGACCGGCCAACGGGGTGATGAGACGACGCAGAACAACCTGAGTCTCTGGGTCGCCGAAGCGAGCGTTGAACTCGATGACGCGGAGGCCGCGCTTGGTGATGATTAGGCCGCAGTAAAGAAGGCCAACGAATGGCTCGCCTAGACGTGCAAGCTCATCGATGGTTGGCTGGGCGACGGTTCGCTTCACTTCTTCAACAAAACCGGCAGGGAGCCAAGGAAGTGGGCTGTAAGCGCCCATGCCACCAGTGTTTGGTCCCTGGTCGCCATCGTAGGCACGCTTGAAGTCTTGCGCCGGGGTAAGAGCAACAACGTTCTTGCCGTCGGCGAGGAAGAACAACGAAACCTCTTCGCCGTCTAGGAATTCTTCAACCAAAATGCCCATGTCGATGAACTTCTTGGCGTGATCGAGAGCTGCGTCGCGGTCGCTGGTGACGATGACGCCCTTGCCGGCTGCGAGACCATCGGCCTTCACAACATAAGGTGCGCCGAACTCGTCAATGGCGTCGGCAACTTCTTCCATGGTGGTGCATTCGCGGGCCATGCCGGTAGGCACATCTGCGGCGGCCATAACTTCCTTGGCGAAGCTCTTCGAGCCCTCAAGCGCGGCTGCCTTCTGCGATGGGCCGAAGACCGGGATGCCAGCTGCGCGTAGCGCGTCCGAGACACCTGCCACCAGTGGGGCCTCTGGGCCGATGATTGCGAGATCGAACTTGTGCTCGGTTGCGAACGCGGTCACAACGGCTGGGTCGTTGGCGTTCAAAGCGACGCAAGTGGCGTCCTCGGCGATACCCGCGTTGCCTGGAGCGACGATGATGTCGCTGGCTGCAGAGCCGGTACGAATAAGTGCTTTAACGATGGCGTGTTCACGGGCGCCCGAACCCAAGACCAGAATCTTCACCACTCAAGTTTAACTGCTCGGGCAAACGGCCGTTGCCCCGCTTACCCGCAGGCAGAATAGAGGCATGGCAAAACGCAGAATCTCAATGGCCGATGGAATGGCCGCGGTGGATGCCCTGCGCGCCGACGCGAGCTTGCGCGAAGGCGAAACTGCAGTTGGTCATCCGGTTCTTGCAACCGCAGTTCGGTTCCTGCTGGAAGACCTCGCGCAGCGCATCCCTGGCAACTCGGTTGAGGTTCGCGTGCCTCTTTTTGGGGCGGTGCAGTGTGTTCCCGGGCCAGACCACCGACGCGGCACCCCGCCAAACGTTGTGGAGATGAGCGCACAGGTCTGGTTGGCGATCGCGCTCGGAGAGCAGAGTGTCGAGCAGGCGCTCGCCGCAGGCAAGTTGGTTGCCAGCGGCACTCGCGCGCTTGAGTTCGCGGATGTGCTCCCGCTCGTTCGCTAGGTCGTTCGCTAGACGGGAATCCATCCACGCGAATTGCCGTTTAATTGAGGTATGGCTAAAGAGACCGAAACCGTTGAGGTTCGCAGAGCACCAAAGTACTTCCCATTCCTGCTTTCAGGTGGTGCCGTAGGTCTGGTTCTTGGGCTCATCGCGTTCTTCGCAACCGGGCAGGAAAACTCCCCTGAAGGCACCAGCGTCCTGGGGCTGATGGTCCTGTTTCCGAGCGCCATCCTTGCCTTCGCAGGCGTGGTCGTTGCATGGGTGGTCGATCGCAAATCTGTAGCGAGCGCCAAGCGCGTAACTGCGACTAAACTTGAGTTGTAAACCCTCCAAAACTCGTCCGTAATTCACGCGCGGATGCGTTTTCCATCCGAGATAAGGGGATGTCGTGCTTCGAGGCGATGGACTTCTAAACCACGATCTGCTACCTGACGAAAAAGCACCCCAAGATCAGTGTGGCGTCTTCGGAGTTTGGGCCCCGGGTGAAGAAGTAGCAAAGCTCACCTTCTTCGGCCTCTACTCGCTTCAGCACCGCGGTCAGGAATCGGCCGGTATCGCCACCTCAGATGGCAGCAAAATCTTGGTTTACAAAGACATGGGTTTGGTCTCGCAGGTGTTCTCGGAGAGCGCCCTCGAGAGCCTCGTCGGCCATATCGCAATCGGCCACAACCGCTATTCGACCACCGGTGCTTCATCGTGGCGTAACGCACAGCCAACTCTTGGCCGCACAACTTCGGGAACCGTAGCGCTAGCCCACAACGGTAACCTCACAAACACTGCAGACCTGCTTGAAATGCTGAAAAAGCGCTACCCAGGTCAGGAAAACAACGAGATCACTGGTGGTAACACCACCGACACTGCAGTTCTAACTGCACTGCTTGCCGGCGACATGGACCACACTCTCGAGGCAACCGCGCTAGAACTTTTGCCTCAGGTAAAGGGTGCCTTCTGCCTGACATTCATGGATGAGACCACACTCTACGCGGCACGCGACCCACAGGGTGTTCGTCCGCTAGTTCTCGGTCGCCTTGAGCGCGGCTGGGTAGTCGCATCGGAGACCGCGGCGCTCGACATCGTAGGCGCATCGTTCGTTCGTGAAGTAGAGCCGGGCGAGCTCATCGCCATCGATGAAAACGGCCTTCGTTCAACTCGCTTTGCTGAGACCAAGCGTGCCGGTTGCGTCTTTGAGTACGTTTACCTTGCCCGTCCGGACACCACCATCAACGGCCGTGTTGTTTACGATGCTCGCGTTGAGATGGGCCGTCAGCTTGCTCGTGAATACAACGTTGAAGCAGACCTCGTCATCCCAACTCCAGAGTCGGGCACCCCGGCCGCAATCGGCTACTCGCAGGAATCGGGCATCCCGTTCGGCCATGGCTTGGTCAAGAACGCTTACGTTGGCCGTACCTTCATCCAGCCTTCACAGACCATCCGCCAGCGCGGTATCCGCCTTAAGCTAAACCCGCTCAAGGAAGTTATTCGTGGCAAGCGCATCGTGGTTGTAGACGACTCGATCGTTCGCGGAAACACCCAGCGCGCACTCGTGCAGATGCTTCGTGAGGCTGGAGCCGCAGAGATTCACATCCGAATCTCGTCGCCACCAATCACTTGGCCTTGCTTCTACGGAATCGACTTCGCAACTCGTGCCGAGCTAATCGCAACCGGCCTCGGCGTCGAAGACGTTTGCAAGAGCATTGGTGCAGACAGTCTCGGTTACATCAGCAAGGACGGCATGATTGCTGCAACCAACCAGGTTGAGCACGAACTTTGCACGGCTTGCTTCACCGGCGAGTACCCAATCGAACTTCCAACCGCAGACCGTCTGGGCAAGAACCTACTTGAGCGTCCAGATGCAGCCTGCAACCCGGGCCCAGACAGCGAAGGCGAAGCTCTGCTTCGTTCGCAGTCGGAAACCCTAAACGACTAACTTTCAACCCGAACGACAGGGCCAAACATGAGCAACGCTTACGCTGCCAGCGGTGTAGATACCGAAGCCGGAGACCTAGCCGTAGAGCTAATGAAGAAGGCCGTTTCGGCAACTCACAACAGCCTTGTTGTAGGTGGCCTGGGCGGCTTTGCCGGCATGATGGACGTCTCGTTCCTCAAGAGCTATGAGCGCCCGCTCTTGGCTACCTCGACTGACGGTGTTGGAACCAAGGTCGCAATCGCTCAGGCGATCGATAAGCACG
>JBEEJV010000073.1:0-4355 GCA_041169005.1 Actinomycetota bacterium | reverse complement strand
CGCAGGGCTCTTCACACCAGTGGCAGCCGGTGAACGATCACCGTTCGTTGAATATTGGGCACATGAGGCCTCGGTAATTCGCACGGAAGACCTACCTCTCTACAAGTGGCGCATGGACCGCGCCCGCGACCTCAAGGGGCGACTAAGCGGATTCCTCGAAAGCAACTCTGACCTGGCAACCTGGATTAGGGCCGAGCTCGCCGAACGCGGACCGCTTTCCATCAAGGACATCGAACATGACCGAGGCAAGCGTCGAGGTTCTTGGTGGGGCTGGAGCGACGTAAAGCGCGTGCTCGAGGCGATGTTCATGTTCGGTGAGCTCACCAGTGCCGGACGCGATTCGTTCAGCCGCAGATATGCACTTCCGGAGCAAGTTCTCCCTCAGGATGTACTCGATCGCTTGGAAAGTGCTGTGGCTGTGGAGAGCCGCAAAACCTTGATACGCCAGGCAATTGATGTCCTTGCCGTTGCAACCACAAAGGAACTCAACGACTATCACCGGCAGTGGGGCACCTACAGTAAGCCGGATTTCACTCGCGCGATGCAAGAGCTTATTGATGACGGCTCACTTGTGCCCGTTTCTGTTGACGGGTGGGATGAACCCACCTTTATTGGGGCACGCGGACTTCGCGAACTGCAAGAGGCGCCAGCTGGGTCAAATCCGACTACCATTTTGAGCCCCTTCGACCCAACGGTCTGGTATCGCGAGCGTGCTCAACGGTTATTCGGATTCGACTACAAAATCGAAATTTACGTCCCCCAAGAAAAGCGCCAGTTTGGCTACTATTCGCTGCCTGTGCTACACAATCGCAAGCTAGTCGGCCGAATCGATCTGAAGAGTGACCGCCAGGCTGGATTGCTCAGAGTTCAGTCGGCCTGGGCCGAAGACCGCTTGGACGACAAGCAGGTTGCCGCAGCCGGTGCCGCGACAGCGCGTCACTTACTAGATGTGCAGAAATGGCAAGGGCTCAACGCTATTCACGTTGAGCCCATTGGAACCTTGGCGCAAAGCCTGCACCAGAGTCTGCCTAGCGCTTAAAAACCAGCGCCAATCTTCTTAAGACGCGCAATGCGGTCTGCTATTGGTGGGTGGGTGCTAAACGCACGCTCAACCAAACCAGGCTTGATTGGGTCGGCGATGTAAAGGTGAGCCATGGAAGAAGAAGCGCGTCGCATTGGACGACCATACTGACCGAGCTTCTCCAGTGCACTCGCGAGCCCCTCTGGGTAGCGGGTAATCTCCACACCTGTGGCATCCGCCAAATACTCACGCTGGCGCGATACAGCAGCCTGAATCAATGGGCCAATCAGGAACGCGATGATGCTGGCAACCAAACCAACCACGAGCGTAATAATGGCAAAGCCGCCGTTGTCTTCGCGCTCGTCGTCACGACCTCCACCGAACATGTTTCCCCAGAACGCCATTCGCATCGCCATGTCGGCAAGGATGCCGATTGCAGACACCAACCCGAACACGATTGTGCTCACACGGATGTCGTAGTTCTTAACGTGACTCATCTCGTGGGCCATTACGCCTTCGAGTTCTGAGTCGTCCATGATAGCGAGCAAACCGGTTGTTGCAGCAACAATGGCATGCTTAGGGTCGCGTCCGGTAGCGAAGGCGTTTGGCGCAGGATCGTTGATGATGTAAACCTTTGGCATCGGCATGCCTTCGGTGATTGCCAAGTTCTCAACGACGTTCCAGAGGCGCGGGTTATCGCTCTTCTGAATCTGCTGCGCCCCACTCATCATCACCGCAAGCGAGCCTGCTGCAAAGTACTGGAAAAGCGTGTAGCCGCCAGCAATCACAATGACCATAATGGCGCTAGAACCATTGCCCGTGGCGTTACCCCACCACAACGACAGCCCGGCAATTAGCGCAACGAAAGCACCAATGATGATCCAGGTGTTGCGCTTATTAGCTGCAATAGCTTTGTACATAGTTTTAGAACTTCACCTGCGGGGCGTCCTGAATGGCCGCCGAGTCGGCAACTTCAAAGAACTCGCGCTTTGCGAAGCCTAGGTTCTTTGCGAATACGTTGTTTGGGAAGGTCTGGACTTTGGTGTTGAACTCACGGACGCCGCCGTTGTAGAAACGACGTGCTGCCATGATCTTGTCTTCTGTGTCGCTAAGTTCGCTCTGAAGCGAAAGGAAGTTTTGATTTGCCTGAAGCTGAGGGTACGCCTCTGCAACAGCGAACAGGCTCTTCATGGCGCCTGCGAACTCGCCTTCAGCCTTTGCGGCAGCCGCTGGGTGAGCCAGCACCTGAGGAGAGACGGTTGCGGCACGAGCCTTGGTCACGTTGTCGAAGACTGAAGCCTCGTGGCTCGCGTATCCCTTTACTGTTTCGATGAGGTTAGGAATAAGGTCGGCGCGTCGCTTGAGTTGAACGGTGATGTCGCTCCATGCCTCGTCAACGCGAACGTTGAGAGTGACTAGGCCGTTATAGGTTGACCACAGGTAGATGCCGACAATTACGATGATGCCGATGAGTACCCAGAGTGCAATGTCCATGTAGGTTTATTCTCCTCGGATGGGATAGTGGAGCCACCTTGGCGCCTACTCTCCTACCCTTTTGGGGCATGAGTTTCCATCCAGGATTAATGCTAAGTCCTATGCAACAACTGGCAGGTAGTTCTCAACAAACTCTCAGGATGCATCCAGCGGACATAGACGCTGCATGTACATCGCGAGCAAGAAAAAAGAAAAATCCCGGCCGAATGGCCAGGATCTTTTCTTGTGCCCCTTGTCGGACTCGAACCGACACTGAAACGATTTTAAGTCGTCTTCCTCTGCCATTGGGATAAAGGGGCGAGAACGCAAATGCCCGAGCCACTTGAGGACCCGGGCACTTGCCTAATGCTATTACGCCTTTGGACGCGACGCGTAGGTCTCGAACTGAACGCGAGGCTCAAGGATGGCACGGGTGCCAACGATATCGCGCTTTAGGAAGAACTGACCAACCCAGCCGCCGAATACACGGAGCTTACGCTCCCACATTGGCATTGCTAGGCCGTGGTAACCACGGTGCATGAACCAAGCGAGTACACCCTTGATTGCAAGCTTGCGCCACTGGTAAACACCGACGCCAAGGCCCAGACCGGCCACAGCACCGAGGTTCTCGTGGTAGTACTCCTGGATGCCTTCGCCGCGTAGCTGAGCAACGATGTTCTTAGCGAGAAGCTTTGCCTCACGCACCGCGTGCTGAGCGTTTGGTACGCAGAAGCCACCAACACCCTTACCGGTTAGGTCTGGAACTGCCGAGACGTCACCAGCGGTCCATGCGTCGGCGATAACTTCCTCGCCGTTCACGATCTGCAGGGTTGCCTTAGCGGTGATGCGGCCGCGGTCGTCCAGTGGGAAGTCGGTGTTGCGAACAACTGGGTTCGCCATAACACCGGCGGTCCAGACGATGAGGTCCGACTCGAAGGTGATGCCGGTCGAAAGCTCGATCTTGCCACCAACAGCAGACTGAAGCTGGGTGTTTAGGTGAATCTTTGCACCACGTGCGTCTAGGTTGTCGATAACCCACTCAGAGGTAGGTAGCGAAACCTCAGGCATGATGCGACCCATCGCCTCGATGAGGTGGAAGTGAACATCCTCGAAAGCGATGCTTGGGTAGTACTGGATTAGCGACGAAGCTAGCGAGCGAAGCTCTGCGAAGGTCTCGATACCAGCGAAGCCACCACCGACAACAACGAAGGTGAGGAGGCGGTCGCGAGCTGCACCTGCAGGCAGGTTCGCAGCCTTGTCGAAGTTCTGTAGAAGACGGTTACGTACTTCAACAGCCTCTTCGATGTTCTTAAGGCCGATTGCCTCGTCAGCAACACCTGGGATTGGGAAGGTACGGCTTACAGCTCCAGCAGTAACTACGATCTGGTCGTACTTGAACTCGTAAGGTGCAAGACCTGGGACCTCAATGGTTGCAGTCTTAGTTGCGTGGTTGACCTTGGTGACCTTACCGGTGACAACATTGGTCTTCTTTAGGTGCTGACGGTGCGACACGATTGCGTGACGAGCCTCAATCGAACCTGCTGCAACCTCAGGAAGGAACGGCTGGTAGGTCATGTACGGAAGCGGGTCAACCATAGTGACTTCGGCTTCACCCTTGTTTAGGTGCTTTTCAAGCTTCTTTGCGGTGTAGAAACCGGCGTAACCGCCACCGACGATAAGGATTTTTGGCGCAGTCGCGCTCGAGTTATTTGCAGGCATGTGACTAGTTTATCCCTTTAGTTATGCGGAAATTGGTTGATTTGGAGCGCAAGCACACTTAGTTGGTTTCCAACTGCATGCTTCAAGAGCAAGATCGCCGACGAGATTAACACCTGGGCCAGCAGCAAGTGCATGACCAACT
>JBEEJV010000072.1:0-16194 GCA_041169005.1 Actinomycetota bacterium | reverse complement strand
CAAGGTAAGGCCATTGTCAAAACTCAAGAACAACTGTTTGCCAATAGCTAGCGCGTTCTTGAGGACGTGGCCGTCGATGAGCCCAGCATCTGTGCTAAATCTTCCCTGTGGGGAATCTACACGGATGGCCTTGCCGCGAAAATGGCGATTGAAGTCGTTGGCAGTTCTATGAACGGTGTGTCCTTCAGGCATGCCGAGACTCCGTTACTGAACGATTTCGCCAGTGTTTTCGTAGGTTGCAATCTTGCCAATGCGGCGGACGTGACGCTCATCGTTGCTAAACGGCTCTGCGACGAATGCCTCAATTAGCTGAAGAACTTCGGCCTCGGTGTGCTGACGAGCGCCAACTGCGATTACGTTGGCATCGTTGTGCTGACGAGCCAATACCGCGGTCGACTGGTTCCAAACCAACGCGGCGCGGATGCCCTTGACCTTGTTCGCGGCAATCTGCTCGCCGTTGCCCGAACCGCCCAAGACGATGCCGAGAGCCTCAACACCAGCCGACTGGTCTGCAACCACGGCGAGCGCCGCGTTGATGCAGAACGACGGGTAGTCGTCGAGCGCGTCGTATTCAGCAGGTCCGTGGTCGAAAACATCGTGACCCTGCTTGGTGAGTTCGCGGATGAGGAAGTGCGAGAGGTCAAGGCCTGCGTGGTCAGTTGCGATGTGAATGCGCATGCAAATTCCTAAGTCTGAGGGGCGTAAGGTTTCGCCGTAAAAGTAACTATTTCCTGCCTATTAGGCTAGTTGAAGAATCCTCACCGTATCGACACAGGAGTCACATTGCCAGGCGAAAACCTCACCCGAATCGAAGCCCAGGAACGCGCTGCTCTAGTTGCGGTCGATTCTTACCGCGTTGAGCTCGACCTGTCGAGTGATGACCCGAACGTTTACTGGAGCGGGACCGAAGTTCGCTTTACCTCTGCGAAGCCTGGTGCAACCACTTTCATCGATGCGATCACAGACCGCGTCACCCGCATCTGCCTTAACGGCGAGGAGCTTGACCCAGCGAAACTGTCTGATGGCGTCCGCATCACCCTGCCGAACCTTAAGGCCGAAAACCACCTGATTGTTGAGTCGTACGCAAAGTACATGAATACCGGCGAAGGCCTACACCGCTTTGTAGACCCGGCCGATGGCAACGTCTACCTATACACCCAGTTTGAGGTGCCGGACAGCCGTCGTATGTTTGCCGTATTCGAGCAGCCAGACCTGAAGGCAACCTTCGAGTTCGTTGTGACCGCGCCTAAGGCTTGGAAGGTTGTCAGCAACCAGCCAACGCCGGAGCCTCAGAACGTTGGCGACGGCAAGTTCAAGTGGTTCTTCTCCCCTACCCCTCGCATCTCGTCTTACATCACCGCGCTGATTGCGGGCCCGTACCACGAGGTCCGCTCCTCGTTGACCAACACAGCTGGCCGCGAGATTCCACTCGGTGTGTTCTGCCGCCAGTCGATGGCCCAGTACCTTGAGGCCGATTACATGTTTGAGAAGACCCGTGAGGGCTTCGACTTCTTCGAGAAGCAGTTCGGCGTTGAATACCCGTTCGAGAAGTATGACCAGCTCTACGTTCCAGAGTTCAACGCTGGCGCAATGGAAAACGCAGGTGCAGTCACCTTCACCGAGCGCTACATCTTCCGCAGCCAGCCAACCGTTGCACTCCGCGAGCGCCGCGTAGTCACCATCCTTCACGAGCTTGCCCACATGTGGTTCGGCGACCTTGTCACCATGAAGTGGTGGAACGACCTATGGCTGAACGAATCTTTCGCCGACTATGTTTCGCACCTTGCAACCGCCGAGGCCACCGAATGGAAGACCGTCTGGGCCACCTTCTGCGCTCAGGGCAAGTCTTGGGCATACCGCCAGGACCAGCTTCCTAGCACCCACCCGATTGTCGCCCCGATCAACGACCTACTCGACGTACAGATTAACTTCGACGGCATCACCTACGCCAAGGGTGCGAGCGCGCTAAAGCAGCTTGTCGCATTCGTCGGCCAGGAAAACTTCATGAAGGGTGTTGGCTCGTACTTCCGCAAGCACGCCTACGGCAACGCCGAGCTAACCGATCTCTTGGTAGAGCTCGAAGAAGCCTGTGGACGAGACCTAAAAGCCTGGTCTGAGGCATGGCTAGAGACCGCCGGCGTGAATTCACTTACCCCAGCGCTGACAGTTGACGCCGATGGCAAGATCCTTGGCTTCGCTATCTCGCAGGGCGCAAGCGTCGAGCAGCCAACTATTCGCCCGCACCGCCTGCGCGTTGGCTTCTACAACCTTCAGGGCAACTCGGTTGTCCGCAGTCACCAGGTTGAGGTTGAGGTAAACCAGGCTGTGAACCAGGTGCCTGAACTCATAGGACTGCAGCGCCCAGACCTCATTTTGCTCAACGATGACGACCTTACCTACGCAAAGGTTCGCCTAGATGCGGCATCACACAAGTTCGCAATCGAGCACCTCAGCAAGATCAGCGACCCACTTGCTCGCGCCCAGGTTTGGCTGAGCGTTTGGCACAGTGGCCGCGATGGCGTGGTTGCGCCAACCGAGTTCATCGACCTAATGCTGAACCACATCGCAAGCGAAGACCAGTCGATGCTTGTTGCCACCCTGTTCGGTTACCTGAACATCTTCGGTTACACCTACTCGCACCCGAAGAACCGCGTTGCAGTTCTTACCCGCATTGCAGACCGCCTCTGGGAGCTCGCGCAGCAGGCAGAAGCCGGCAGCGACATGCAGCTCCAGCTAGTGCAGCACTTCTCGCGCTTTGCACGCACCGATGAGCAAGTTGCCAACCTACGCGGTGTTTACGAGGGCAAGATTAAGCTCAAGGGTCTGGACCTCGGCTCCGACCTCAAGTGGGAGCTACTGACTGGCCTATCGGCAGCGGGCAACTCATCGGAGAAGGAAATTGCCAAGGCACTGAAGGCAGACAACACCGCTAACGGTTTGGCCGCAGCAGCCGCAGCCCGTGCAGCCGCAGCCGACGCCGATTCGAAGGACCTCAGCTGGCGAACCATGGTTCACAGCAATGAGTTCTCGAACGCACAGACCGCTGCAGCAAGTCTCGCATTCGGTCGCGCGGTTCAGCCGCGTTTCCTAGAGACCTACGTGGAGCGCTACTTCAACGACGCAAAGACAATCTGGGAGAACAAGACCTTCAAGATCGCCGAGTACTTGCTTGAGCGCCTCTACCCTGCCAACCTTGCATCCAAGGAACTTGCAAACATCACCCGCAAGTGGCTGGAACGCAACCAGAAGGCAGACCGCGCAATGCGTCGCATGATTATCGAAAACCTAGCCAATGTTGAGCGCGCCCTGGTCGCTCAGGCTAAAGACCTAGAGAGCTAAGAATGAACATCGCTACCACCGCATCAGACTGGTTCACCACATTCTGGGCTAACTGGCACGTGCTCATCCGCGTGATTCTCATCATCGTCGGCGCAATTGTGCTCCGCTGGCTACTGCTACTTTCGGTTCGCCGCATTGTGAAGTCGGTTGAATCAGGCGCGAACATCAAGAACAAGGTGCTCACCACCATCACAAACGAGATCAGCCCAGTCTCGAAGGCCCGTGTGGTTCAGCGCAGCAAGACCATGGCCTCGGTGTTCAACAACTTCATCACCTGGACCGTGACCACCTTCGCACTGACCATGGTGCTGAGCGAGCTAGGTGTAGCCATCGGTGCACTCGCAGCCGGTGCTGGTCTACTTGGTGCAGGCATTGGTTTCGGTGCGCAGAGCCTCATCAAAGACCTGATCAGCGGTCTTTTCATCGTGGTTGAAGACCAGTACGGCGTAGGTGACAGCGTCAACCTAGGAGAAATCAGCGGAACCGTTGAGGCCGTTGGCCTGCGAATCACACAGGTGCGCGACGCCGATGGAGTTCTCTGGTACATCCGCAACGGCGAAATCATTCGTGTCGGAAACCAGTCGCAGGGCTGGGCACGCGCAATCGTTGACATCTCGCTGGCGTACGGCACCGATGTCGATAAGGCGAAAAAACTCATCGAAGAAACCGCCGGACAGGTTGCAAGCGCACCGGGTAATACCGCCGCGGTTATCGGAGAACCAGATGTCTGGGGCATCCACTCGCTCTCGGGCGACGAGATTGTCTTCCGCGTAGTCCAGAAGGTCAAGGCTGGACAGTCTGATGGCATCGCCCGTGATCTGCGAAGCTACCTGAAGAAGTCACTTGACTCGGCGGGCATCCAACTTGCATCGAAGCAGGCCATTTACGTTGCCAAGTAACGAGACGCCGGTGGGTGGCGAGCAGGCCGGCAACGCACAGACCGTCCGCCTGTTCAATCAGAGCGGCGAACGCGTTGGTGGCAGTTTCTATGACACCGTCGGCGGCAAGGAAACCTTCCGCAAACTGGTGGCCGAGTTCTACAAACTGGTTGAAACAGATGAGCTGCTGCGCCCAATGTATCCGGAAGGCGATTTGAGCGAGGCCGCCGAACGCCTTCAGCTGTTCTTGGAGCAGTATTGGGGCGGCCCAACCACCTATCAGGAACTTCGCGGACACCCACGCCTGCGCATGCGTCACGCTGCGTTCAAGATTGGGCCTAAGGCTCGAGACAACTGGATTAGAAACATGCGTGCCGCACAGGACACCTTGAGCCTGCCGCCGCTGCTGGACGCCGAACTCTGGGCATACCTGGAGCGAGCTGCGCACAGCCTGCTGAACACCTTCGAGGATTAGCTCGAAGACTCGCTCCACTAGAGGGTGCGGGCTACCTTCGACAGCACGTGTCCGTGGCTTGCACTCAGGCGCACCCAACCATCGGCGATGTATTCTTCAACCTCTTCGTTCTCGGTTAGGAAACCGAGACCAGCTGCCACGAATGCAGCTCCGGTTGGAACGTTAGAACCGTGAGTCATCGAGCGGCCCCAAATCTCACCACGGATGCGAGCCGCAATCGGCCCACCCACTGCGGTTGGAATGGTGTTTTTAACCTCTTCGATGCCATCCTTGGCTGTCTGAGTTAGCACCGCCTCGTTGATGGTGCCGTTCAGGTACCAACCCTGTCGAGGAGGCGCAATGCCCGCCCATGGTGCTCGCTCGGCGGCCGGCAAGGTCACTTCAAAGGCTCCGCTGAATCCAGGTGCGGTCAACATGGCTAGACGGTCTAGAACCGCGGCGATTGGGACAATCGAGTCGACCTCACCATCGGATGCAAGCTCACACGTGCGCAAACCAAGAACAGTTGGACCGGAGGCCATAAGGTCACCCGACCAAATTGGCGCAACATAGGCTGCCAAAACAGGACCGAAGGCGCGAAGGCGAACCATGCCGTCTGGGTCGAGGCGCTTGGCGCGCTGCAAATAGGCCTGCAGGTCTACGGCGGTTTCTAGATCTGGGAGTACAAACTTGTTTTTCATCTCTGTCTAAACTAGCCGTAAGAGGAGCGAAATGCAGATTCCAATACCGCAAGACCCGCTAGAAGACATGATTCGCACCCTGAATCTAGACCCGGCTCACGGCGCTCGCACCAACGAAGACATTTTCATCGGGCCATCCCAGTGGATGCCACACGGACGCGTTTTTGGCGGCCAGGTCTTAGCTCAGTCGCTGGTCGCTGCAGAGCGTACCGTCGATGGCCGAGACCCACACAGCTTGCACGGCTACTTCCTTCGTCCGGGCGATATCAACCAGCCAATCACTTTCAGCGTTGACCGCCTTCGCGATGGTCGCTCCTTCAGCACCCGTCGCGTACAGGCCTTCCAGGACGGGCAGCCAATCTTCTCGATGATTGCCTCATTCCAGGTGCACGACCCTGGTCTCGAACACCAAGACTCACTTCCTGAGGGCATCCCCGACCCTGAAACATTGCCATCGGCTGCTTCGCTAATGGGCGAAAACCCGCACCCAGTGGCACAGTATTGGGCGAAGGCCCGTCCGTTCGACATGCGTCACGTGGGCTCGCCAATCTACTTCAACGTAGACAAAGACCAACAGGTCCCCCACCAGGCGGTTTGGTTGAAAGCACTTGGCACTTTGCCGGACGACCCGGGATTGCACCGCGCAGCGCTCGCCTACGCCAGCGACTACAGCATCTTGGAAAGCATCTACCGAGCCCACGGCATTGCCTGGACCCACCCTGGCCTCAAGAGCGCGAGCCTCGACCACGCCATGTGGTTCCACCGCCAGCCGCGCGTTGATGAGTGGATGCTATACGTTCAAGAATCTCCGAGCGCTCAAGGTGGCCGCGGCCTAGCCCTTGGACGCATTTTCAGCCGTGATGGCAAGCTTCTCGCTACCGTGGCCCAAGAGGGCATGGTTCGCGTTCCGGAATTCAAGGCCAGCGCCTAGCATCCCCGTCTCGGCCGACCCCAAACTAATCAACCGCCAAAACACTCACCAAAACACTCACCAAAACACTCAAGGAAGAGCAGTAATCGTGATCAACCGCGAAACCCTAGCCAAACTTTACGCACGCGAGCAGGCCGCCTTCGCAGCCAGCCATCCGAAGAGTAAAGCCGCGTACGAAAACGCCGAGCACCTCTTTGGCAAGGTGCCGATGACATGGATGAATAAGAAGGCCGGTGGCTTCCCGGTTTACCTTGCCACCGCGCACGGTAACACCGTCACGGACATCGATGGCAACAGCTACGTTGACTTCGCGCTTGGTGACACCGGCGCAATGGTTGGCCACAGTCACCCAGTTGTCGTTGAGGCGATTCAGAAGCGCGTTGGCGAACTCGGCGGGTTGACCACCATGCTTCCAACCGAGGACGCCGAATGGGTTGGCAAGAACCTAACCGAGCGCTTCGGGATGGCCAAGTGGTCCTTCTCGCTTACCGCTACCGACGCCAACCGCTGGGCAATCCGCTTGGTTCGAGCAATCACCGGCAAGCCGAAGATTCTCGTGAACTCCTACTGCTACCACGGCTCGGTTGACGAGACCCTGATTGTTGTTGGCCCAGATGGCGAGGGCATGAGCCGCCCGGGCAACGTTGGCTCCCCTGTCGACGTAACCCAGACCTCGCGCGTTGCCGAGTTCAACGACCTTGCCGGGCTCGAGCGCCAGCTTGCCCACGGCGATGTTGCCGCGGTGCTCATGGAGCCCGCGATGACCAATGTTGGAATGGTTCTGCCGGAGCCTGGCTACCTCTCCGGCGTGCGCGAACTAACCCGCAAGTACGACGCCCTCCTCATCATCGATGAGACCCACACCTTCAGCGCCGGCTACGGCGGCATGACCAAGCGCGATGGCCTCGAGCCGGACGTGTTTGTAATTGGAAAGGCAATCGCCGGCGGTATTCCTACTGGAACTTACGGCCTGAGCGCAGAACTTGCCGAGAAGGTCATGGCGCGAACCGACCTCGACCTCGTCGACATGGGTGGCGTTGGCGGAACTCTTGCCGGTAACCCACTTCAGGTTGCCGCGATGCGGGCCACCCTGGAGCACATCCTCACCGAAGACGCCTTCACCAAGATGATTTCACTCTGCGATTACTACACCGCAGGCGTTGAGGCGCTGTTCGGCAAATACGACCTGCCTTGGAGCATCAATCAGCTGGGCACTCGCGCGGAATACCGCTTCGCCAAGCCATATCCAATCAACGGCACCGATGCCTACAACTCGGCCGACGCTGAGCTGGAAGACTTCATCCACCTCTACCTGTTGAACCGCGGAATCATGCTGACCCCGTTCCACAACATGGCCCTGATGGCACCGACCACGACCAAGGACGAGGTAGACCTTCACCTAGACATCTTCGAACAGTGCATCGAAGAGTTGCTGGCATAGCGGCGGCCAACGTCTGGGCGTCGATTAGAAAGCCAACGAAAAAGGGCACCCGTTTGGGTGCCCTTTTTCTTTTGCGCGGCGACTCGGCCGCGGCTCGGTTTAGCCGTCGCGGGTTAGGCGGCGGTAGGTCGAGCGGTGAGGCTTGGCTGCATCCGCACCGAGACGAGCAATCTTGTTCTCCTCGTAAGACTCGAAGTTACCCTCGAACCAGTACCACTGGTCTGGCTTGTCTTCGGTGCCTTCGTAAGCAAGAATGTGGGTTGCAACGCGGTCTAGGAACCAACGGTCGTGGGTGATGACCACAGCACAACCCGGGAACTCTAGAAGAGCGTTTTCGAGCGAACCTAGGGTTTCGACGTCGAGGTCGTTAGTTGGTTCGTCGAGGAGCAATAGGTTTCCACCCTGCTTCAGGGTTAGCGCTAGGTTCAAACGGTTGCGCTCACCACCCGAGAGCACACCGGCAGGCTTCTGCTGGTCTGGGCCCTTGAATCCGAAGGCTGCAACGTAGGCGCGCGATGGAACTTCTTGGTTACCAACCTGCATGAAGTCGAGACCGTCCGAAACAACTTCCCAAAGGGTCTTGTTCGGGTCGATACCGCCACGGCCCTGGTCTACATACGAGATCTTGACGGTTTCACCGATCTTGAGGTCTCCGCCATCAAGCTTCTCAAGACCAACAATGCTCTTGAACAGGGTCGACTTACCAACACCGTTTGGACCAATCACGCCGACGATACCGTTGCGTGGCAGGGTGAACGAAAGACCGTTGATTAGCGAACGGCCGTCGAAGCCCTTCTGTAGGTTGTTCGCTTCGATGACGACGTTACCCAAACGCGGTCCTGCAGGAATCTGGATTTCTTCGAAGTCGAGCTTTCTGGTGCGGTCCGCCTCAGCAGCCATTTCTTCGTACTTGGCCAGACGAGCCTTGCTCTTAGTCTGACGGGCCTTTGGCGACGAGCGAACCCATTCGAGTTCTTCGCTCAGACGCTTAGCAAGCTTGGCGTCCTTCTTGCCCTGAACCTCAAGACGCTCGCGCTTCTTCTCGAGGTAGGTGCTGTAGTTACCTTCGTATGGGTAAGCGCGACCGCGGTCAAGCTCAAGAATCCACTCGGCAACGTTGTCTAGGAAGTAACGGTCGTGGGTAACAGCCAAAACTGCACCAGGGTACTTAGCTAGGTGCTGCTCTAGCCAGAGAACGCTCTCTGCGTCGAGGTGGTTAGTTGGCTCGTCGAGAAGCAATAGGTCTGGCTTTTCGAGAAGAAGCTTGCAGAGTGCAACGCGACGACGCTCGCCACCCGAAAGGTGGGTTACCGGTAGGTCGCCCGGAGGGCAGCGAAGTGCATCCATGGCCTGCTCTAGCTGGTTGTCTAGATCCCACGCGTCCAGGTGGTCAATCTCTTCCTGGAGCTTGCCCATTTCTTCAAGCAAAACGTCGAAGTCGGCATCTGGCGAAGCCATCTCTTCAGAAATCTGGTTGAAGCGGTCTACTTTTGCCTTGGTCTCTGCAACAGCAAGCTGAACGTTGCCGAGGACAGTAAGCGTCTCGTCAAGCGGCGGCTCCTGCATGAGCATGCCAACGGTGTAACCCTGGCTAAGACGTGCCTCACCGTTGCTCGGGGTGTCTAGGCCCGCCATGATCTTTAGAACCGATGACTTACCGGCACCGTTTGGACCGACCACACCAATCTTGGCGCCTGGGAAGAACGCGAGGGTTACGTCGTCGAGGATTACCTTGTCGCCGTGGGCCTTGCGAGCCTTGATCATCTGGTAAATGAATTCAGCCATTTATGACTTGCTCCTTGGAATTTTGCGCAGAGCCTGGGTTACGAAAAAGCGCCCTGACAGCTTGCCTGCTGCGGATAAGTTTACCCGACTTGGATTTAGAGCTTCGATGAACTCCATGTAAATGCAGTAGCTGTCAGGGCGCTTTCGTGCGCCGGCCATCAGGCGGGCGAGCACCGGGCGACGACGAGGGAGAAACGCCCGGCGATACTCGCGGCCGCTCTGGGGGATGAACGGCCGCGAGAGCTTAGAAGGCCACTAGGTCTGCGGCCACTCCCGATTCGACCGAATCATTTTCGTCTTCGACTGGTTCACGAACCAAGACATTGCGGGTGAAGGCCGATGTACCCCAAGCCACATCGTGCCCAGCCGCTACCGCTTCAACCTCAACGGTGGTGCCGGCTCGATCGCCGTTGTCCCAGTCACGAACCCTCAGTCGGCCGCTAACGGTGACGCGGTCGCCCTTCTGAAAAGACTGCGACATGTTGATTGCCAACTGGCGGAATGCTGTGACCGTGTACCAATTGGTTTCGCCATCAATCCACTTCGACTGTTTGCGGTCGAACCAGCGCTGGGACGACGCCATGCGGAATGAGGTGATTGGCAGGCCATCCTGGGTGACCAAGTGGCGTGGAGTGGTGGCGATTAGACCTGAGATGCTGAGCGATTCCATTGAAACCTTCCTTGAGAGACACCCACTTGCGGGTGCTGGTTCAAGGATGGTTCGAACCCATAAGTGCGACGCTAAGCGAAGCTTCAACTGTTGAAAACTGAGCCGCCGCTAGAAAAGATAAGCGCTACTTGCGGAGGTATTCCGAGAAAGCCTTGCCGGTCTTGGCAACTTTTGGCGCAACGACAAAGTTGCAGTAGCCCTGGTTCGGGTTCTTGGCAAAGAAGTCCTGGTGATACTCCTCGCCAGGGAAGAACTCAACAAGCGGTTCGATGGCTGTCACCACGCCACTACCCCACTGGGCTACTGCGCGCTCGCGGGCAGCCGCGAAGAGCTCGCGTTGCGACTCATCGGTGAAGAACATTGCCGACCGATACTGGGTACCAACGTCGTTACCCTGTCGATTCAACTGAGTAGGGTCGTGCATGGTGAAGAACATATCCAAGATCACATCTGCAGGAATGACGGTCTCGTCGAATTCCACGCGGGCAACCTCGACATGGCCGGTATTGCCGTTGCAGACCGATTCGTAGTCTGCCGTTGCCGCCGAACCTCCGGCGTAACCAACCTCAACATCTGCAACACCTTCAAACTGCATAAATGCAGAATCGAGGCACCAAAAACAGCCGCCACCAAGAACAAGACTCATCATGCCTCTAGCCTAGGCTTGATGCGTGAATCTCACTAGACGGCCAACGCTCGGATGGACACTCATCCTCGCGTCTAGCCTTCTATTTGGCCTAAACGCCAGCACCACCAAAGTGTTGGTTGGAGCCGGTTTCGATCCAACATTCATAGTTCCATTCAGATCATCGGCGAGCGCCGTCTTAGCGCTGTGCGTAGTGCTCGCGCTGAACCCTAGAAGCCTCAAGGTTGGCCTAAGAGAGCTTGGAACATTGGCGATCTTCGGTGTTGTAGGCCTTGCCCTAATGCAATGGAGCTACACCAACGCGGTTAGCCGTTTGCCAGTAGGAATATCACTGCTCATCGAGTACACCGCTGCCATATGGGTGCCGCTGGCCAACTGGGCAATCTATAAGCGCAAACCGAGTCGCGGCCTTTGGTTAGGCGTTGGAATCGCCATCCTCGGACTACTCGCCGTCTCGTCTTTCTGGAATGCGCAGCTGGATCCGCTAGGCATTATGTTCGCGGCGATGACCGCACTCTTCGTAACGTTTTACTTTCTGATTGCCGAGCACACGCAATCAAAGCGAGATGTTTGGAGCACGCTCTTTTATTCGATGAGTTTTTCGGCAGCGTTCTGGTGGATACTTACCCCGCCACAGCCGAGTAGTGTCCCAGACCTGTCGCACACGGTGAATCTCAGTGGCAATCTAGCTGCGATTGCACTCCCGGGATGGTCACTGTTGGTCTGGATGGGCGTATTGGGTTCATTTGTTCCAATGCTTTTCAACTACCTCGCGATCCGATTCCTAGACACCAACTCGATTGGCGTCGGGTCACTCTCAGAGGTTGTTTTTGCGTTCCTATTCGGGTTCCTTTGGTTGGCGGAATCGATTTCAGGAATACAGCTAGCCGGTTCTGTGTTAGTCCTTATTGGAATTTTGGTGGCCCAAAGAACCACCTCCAAATAGCTGGCAATGCCAGTGACAATAGGGAAGAAAATGACTCAGGTAGCACAGGGCGGCAGCATCGAGATCACTGCAGCAAACTTCGGCTCACACGCAGCGGCGGATGGAATCACCATCGTCGACTTCTGGGCTGAGTGGTGTGGACCGTGCCGCCAGTTTGGCCCAATCTTTGAAGAGGCCAGCAACCGTCACCCGAACATCACTTTTGGCAAGGTGAACACAGAGGTCGAGCGTGATCTTGCAAACGAAGCAAACATCACCTCAATCCCGACGCTGATGGCCTTCCGAGATGGAATACTGCTCTACAACCGTCCTGGGGCCATGAACGCAGCTGGCTTTGAAGAACTAATCGCAGCCATCGAAGGCTTGGACATGGACGCAGTCCGGGCCGAGCTGGCCAGTCAGCAGGAAGCGAACGCCTAATGAAGAACAACTCACTAGCAATGCTTGCAACCATCGCCGCAGTGGCCGCACTGGCTACCCTGATTGGTTATGTAGACCCGCAGGTTTGCGCAGTGAGTGCCGAGGAGGCATGGATGCGTTGCGAGCACATCGCAGCACAGACCCTAACTGCTTTCTGGATTTTCTTCAGCATCGCCGGCCTGTCGCTGATCGGCTACCTAGCCCAGCTCCGCAAGCGCAAGCAGTCGCGCGGCGCCTAATAACCTAGTGCTGCAGCCACGGCAGGGTGAGTTACCTTGCCGTCGCGAGTGTTCAAACCTAGTGCGAGTGCAGCGTCATCTGCGAGCGCCTTCTCTACACCCTTATCTGCCAAAGCAACCACGTATGGAAGCGTTGCGTTAGTAAGAGCCTGAGTTGAGGTCTGTGGAACAGCACCCGGCATGTTAGCAACGCAGTAGTAAATGCTGTTGTGAACCTTGTAGACAGGGTCCTGGTGTGTGGTTGCGTGGCTACCCTCAAAGCATCCGCCCTGGTCAATCGCGATATCAACCAAGACCGAACCCGGCTTCATGTGGCTAACCATCGAATCTGTAACCAACTTTGGAGCCTTGGCACCCGGGATAAGCACTGAACCGATGACCAGATCTGCATGCTTTAGCTGTTCTGCGATCTCCAACTTCGAACTAGCAGCGGTCTTGATCGCACCGTGGTAGTCGCGGTCAATCTGGCGTAGACGAGCGATGTTGGCGTCGATGATTGTGACGTCGGCGCGCATACCAAGAGCAACCGCTGCGGCGTTCTCGCCGGCTACACCGCCGCCAATAACTACAACGCGCGCCGATGGGGTTCCAGGCACTCCACCCATCAGTTTGCCCATGCCACCGGCAGGGCTCATTAGGTAGTAGGCGCCGACCTGAGCGGCGAGACGACCCGCAACTTCACTCATTGGCTGAAGCAACGGAAGGCTGCGGTCTGGAAGCTGAACGGTTTCGTAGGCGATTCCGGTGGTTCCCGCTGCAAGTAGAGCCTCGGTGAGCGGCTTGTCGGCTGCAAGGTGTAGGTAGGTGAAGAGCACCTGGTCGCGGCGAAGGTACTTGTATTCGCTTTCGATCGGTTCCTTAACCTTGAGGAGAAGGTCGCCGGCAGCCCAGGCCTCATCGGCGGTGGCAACCATCTTGGCGCCCTGCTTCTCGTAGGCTGAATCGCTGAATCCGGCCTTTAGGCCAGCGCCAGCCTGTACGAACACCTCGTGACCTCGGTGGACAAGCTCGTGAACGCCCGATGGGGTGATTGCTACACGGCCTTCATTGTTCTTGATTTCAGCTGGGACTGCGATGCGCATTTTGTTCTCCTGGGTTGCTGCGTTGGCTAGCCCAATAATCGCGTAATTTTTGCAAATGGAACAGTAGAACCGTAGATTATGCGGAAAATACCCATAAAATGAAGTAAAGTGCCGATAAACTCAGCGGAAATGCGAGCCGAAATGAAGAATATTTCACACGTAGAAATCGATGATATCGATCGCATCCTGCTGGATGCGCTTTCTGAAAACGCGCGCATCACAAACGCAGATCTAGCCGAGCGTGCCGGCATCGCTCAGAGCACATGCATCACCCGCGTGCGCAACCTTGTAAAACAAGGCGTAATCGAGGGATTCCACGCTCGTATCAACCCATCGGCGCTCGGAAACGGCATGCAGGTTCTGATTAGCGTGACCCTGCGCGCCAGCGCCCGACAACAGCTGAGCCGGTTCATGGACGAGATGAAGGCCCTCCCCGAGGTGACCCAGGTGTTCTTCCTCGGCGGCACCGAGGACTTCATCCTGCACCTGACAGCGCGCGATAGCGACCATGTGCGAGACTTCGTGCTCGAACACCTATCGGCAAACCCAGCCGTGGCGAATACCCGCACCAACATGATCTTCCAGCACCTAAAGGGCTAGCGAACTTCCGCAAAACGACCAGTCGCGCACACCGCACAGACATCGCACAAACTTACTTAGGCATACCTAATTAGAAAATTCCTCTTTTTAGGTAAGCCTTACTATCGCCCGTCGTTATCTTTTCGTTACAAAAGAACTGGGAGAACCAAATTCCCGAAGCCGAGGCTCACGGGATGGCGGAGAGAGATCTTCCAGAAAGCGAAAAGGTCATGCACATCGCAGGACAAGCCCTAGCGGAGCTAGATCCGTTAACACTCAGCCGTTGGCAGTTTGGCCTGACCACGGTTTATCACTTCCTGTTCGTGCCACTAACCATCGGAATGGTGCTCCTGGTCGCAATCATGCAGACCATCTGGACGCGCACCAACGATGAAAAGTGGCTGAAGATGACCAAGCTATTTGGAAAAATCTTCCTCATCAACTTTGCGATGGGTGTTGTAACGGGTATCGTCCAGGAGTTCCAGTTCGGTATGAACTGGTCTGATTACAGCCGCTTCGTCGGTGACGTATTCGGTGCTCCGCTCGCGATGGAAGGTCTTCTGGCCTTCTTCTTTGAGTCGACCTTCATCGGTCTTTGGATCTTCGGTTGGGGCCGCCTCAGCAAGAAGGTGCACCTAGCGACCATCTGGATTACAACCCTCGGCGTCTGGCTGAGCGCGTACTTCATCCTCGCCGCTAACGCCTTCATGCAGCACCCTGTGGGCTTCGAACTAAACGAAGCAAAAAACCGCGCTGAGCTGACCGACATCGGCGCAGTTTTGACCAACATTGTTGCCCTTAACCAGTTCCCACACACCATCACCGCTTCCATCATGTTTGCCGGTGGTGTGATGGTTGCGGTTGGCGCGTACCACCTGAAGCGCAACCAGTACGTGGAGAGCATGTACCGCTCACTCCGCTTCGGACTTTGGGCGGCGCTACTGGGCGGTATCGGAACCATCATTAGCGGTGACGGACTTGGCCTCGCTATGGTTCAGACCCAGCCGATGAAGATGGCTGCCGCTGAAGCCCTCTATAACACGGCAACCGGCAAGGATGCGTCATTCAGCATCTTCACCTGGGGTACCCCAGATGGCCACAGCGAACTATTCTCGGTTCGCATTCCATACCTACTTTCGTTCCTCAGTACTCACAGCCTGAACGGCACTGTTGAGGGTCTTAACGACTTGCAAGCACAGTACGTTCACCTCTACGGACCAGGCGACTACATGCCAATCATCTGGCTCACCTACTGGGCGTTCCGCTGGATGATCGGACTTGGTTTGGTTGCCATGCTCGTTGCGGTAGTTGGTCTCTTCCTCACTCGCAAGGGCCGCACTCAGCTTCCTAAGTGGGTCTGGAACACCGCAATCTGGGCTACCCCACTTGCACTGCTTGCAATCAGCGTCGGATGGACCTTTACCGAAATGGGCCGCCAGCCTTGGATCGTGTTCAGCCTGATGAAAACCGCCGATGGCGTATCCCCCGGCATCACAGGACTGGATGTCCTCATCAGCATCGTGGTGTTCACTCTCATCTACGGCGTGCTCGCAGTGGTCGAGTTTGGAATCCTTCGCAAGGCTGTAGCCGCTGGCCCTGACGTTCTTGTAGCGCAGGACGAGCACGCAGATGCCGACCACCTAGCCGTTGCTTACTAAAGGAGAGACACAAAATGGCTCTTAATCACATTTGGTTCCTAATCGTAGGATTCCTGTTCATCGGCTACTTCGTTCTTGACGGCTTTGACTTTGGTGTGGGCATGTCACTGCCCTTCCTCGGCAAGGACGACACCGACCGCCGCGTGCTCATCAACACCATCGGCCCAGTCTGGGATCTCAACGAAACTTGGGTTCTGGTAGCTGGCGCATCGTTGTTCGCGTCATTCCCTGAATGGTACGCATCGCTATTCAGCGGTTTCTACCTAGCCCTGTTGCTCATCCTGGTAGCTCTCATCCTTCGCGGTGTTGCCTTCGAGTACCGCGGCAAGGGCGAAACCACAAAGTGGAAGCGTACCTTCGACTGGATGATCGTTGTTGGTTCGGCACTCCCTGCATTGCTCTGGGGTGTTGCGTTCGCAAACATC
>JBEEJV010000071.1:0-22963 GCA_041169005.1 Actinomycetota bacterium | reverse complement strand
TGAAACTCACAAGATGATGCTCGACCACTACCAGCAGACCAAGAACCTATTGGTCAGCTACTCAGAGAGCAAGCTGGGCTTCTTCTAAACTGCGTTAACACTGTTCAACACCGATGTGGGGAGCCTCTAGGGGCTCCCCATTTTGGTTTCCACAACGTTGTGGCACTTCCAAATGCACGGATGCAAGAGTAGGTTTCAGATATGGATCTAACGAGAGTTGATTTCACCGAGGCGACAGAGAATCTACTGCGAAAGCTTTACGCCATTCACGGCGGTGGTTTCATGTTCCACCAGTCGGGCGGTTGCTGCGATGGCTCCGCGCCGATGTGCTACCCAGCCAAGGAATTCCGGGTCGGTGGGTCCGATGTTCTCATGGAAACTTTGAGGGTCGAGGGCATTCCGGACCCGATTCCGTTTTACATGTCGCTCGAACAATACGAAGTTTGGAGCCACACGCACCTGACCATAGATGCGATTCCTGGCCGTGGCAGCGGCTTCAGTCTGGAATCACCCGAAGGCATGAGATTCCTCACCCGCTCACGCCTTTTCACAGATGATGAGGCCATGGCGCTGGACCAAGTGCCCCTCTATCTAGGCAACGGCGAGCCGTTCAAGAAGCCGGTAGCGGCCTAAAACACCTGGCAAGCAGGAAACCCCAGCCATCTCGCTTTGGCTGGGGTTTCCTGCCTTCAAAAGGACAAAAGATGAAGACTTGGTGTGGCTAGTTTCCTAGCTGAGTGTGACAACCTGACTGAGCTTTAGGTTTGCGCTCGAGTCGCCAACCAAGAGCTCGAAGTCGCCCTGCTCGTACTCCCAGGCACCGGCCCAGTGTGCGAACTCGCGAGGCTTGACATCGACGCTTACGGTCTTGGTCTCGCCTGCTCCAACAATCACATCAGCGAAACCTGCCAACCAAAGTGCCGGACGGTCGATTGAAGTGTTCTTGCGACGGAGGTAAACCTGAACAACCTGCTTGCCAGAGCGGCTGCCGGTGTTGGTCACGTCAACCGAAACGGTGATGCCGGTGGTAGCAACCACAGTGCTTGGGGCCGAGAGATTTGCGATCTCGAAGGTGGTGTAACCCAAGCCGTAGCCGAACGAGTAGGCAGGCTTCACGCCAGCCTTCATCCAGGCACGGTAACCGATGTGGATTCCTTCGGTGTAGCTGATCTGACCGTCTACCGGAGTCACGTCGTGAACCGGCAAATCCGACTGCGACACAGCCCAAGTAGTTGGCAGGCGACCGCCAGGCTCAGCAGCGCCGGTAAGAAGATCTACCAGTGCGTTACCCATTTCCTGACCGGCAAAGTAACTGACCAAAACCGCGCGAACCTTGTTGCGCCAAGGAAGCTCAACTGGGCTTCCAGCGTTGACAATCACTACGGTGTTTGGGTTTGCGGCGACAACTGCCTCGACAAGCGCATCCTGCGCTCCAGGAAGTTTCAAAGACTTGCGGTCGAATCCTTCAGACTCAACCTTGCTGTTCGTTCCAACCACGACGATGGCCAGTTCAGCTGCCTTGGCATTTGCCACTGCCTGGTCGATAAGACCCTGAGGGTTCGACTTGTCTGGCTCGAATCCGAAGGTGGTAGCTGCAGCAAACAGCTCCATGCCTTCACGCCCACGCATGTCTAGTTCCACCTTGATCTGGACGGTCTTACCTGCCTCGAAGTTGACAGGCTTCGAGGTGTACGGAGGATCCATTAGACCGATGAACGGGTCACCCGATGGCTCAGGCAACTGAGCGCTCAATAGCTCCACGCCATCCACCCAAATGGTGGTAGGGCGCATGCCGGCAAAGCCTAGGTGCTCGACACCGGTGAAATCAGGTGTGTAGTTGGTGGTGATCACAAACTTTTCGGCAAGGTGCACTGGAGCCTGACTTCCGAGCCAGAGCAGTGCGCTCGATTCGCGATCTTCGCTGTAGATGTTCGAACCGTCAGCGCCCACGAACTCGACGCGAACACCGCGGCCGCCAGTTACCGGGTTGACCAGGTTCTTCACGTTGATCTCTGCGAGACCTTCCTGAACCACAGCGCCAAGTGAGTAAGTCACGTTGTCACCGAGAAGCTCGGTCAGGGCGTCGAATGGGGTGACAACAGACTTTGGCATAGTGGTGGCCGAGCCACCACCCTGAGTGCGGGCAGCCTTGGCGTTGTGACCGATGAGGGCAACCTTGCCGGCCTTCTTTAGTTCAACAGGAAGTACGCCGTCGTTCTCTAGAAGGACTGCGCCTTCTGCTGCGGCGCGGCGAGCAAATGCGACGCCTTCCGCGGCAATCTCGTTGTGGCGCTTCGGTGCGGCAGGGGTTTCACCGTTCGCGCCAACAGCGCCAACGCGAATGCCCAAGAGGATTAGGCGACGAATCTTGCGGTTTAGTGTCTCTTCATCAATTTCGCCGCTCTTGACCGCTTCGAGCAGGTTCTTTCCCCAGAAGTCGGAACCGCCTGGCATTTCTAGGTCTTGTTCGAACTTTGCGCTGTTCAACGAACGAACGGCGGTCCAGTCACTCATAACCACTCCGTCGAAGCCCCAGTCAGTGCGAAGAGGAGTCTCGAGGAGAGGGCTCTCGGTCAGGGTGCTGCCGTTGACGCTGTTGTAGGAGCTCATGATTGTCCATGCGCCACCTTCCACAACTGCATCCTCAAATGGGCGGAAGTAAAGCTCGCGCAGGGTGCGGTCGTCCACGGTTACGTTGGCGGTGAAACGCTCGGTTTCGAAGTCGTTTGCGATGTAGTGCTTTGGGCAAGCGCCCTTGCCGAGGCCCTGCATACCGGTGGTGTAGGCGATGGCTAGAGCTCCGGTGAGAACAGGATCCTCGCTAAGCGCTTCGAAGTGACGGCCTCCCAGTGGGCTGCGGTGAAGGTTGATGGTTGGGCCAAGCACAACGTCGACACCCTTGCGATCTGCCTCGCGCGCAAGAGTGCGGCCGTACTCGCTTGCCAATTCGCGACTCCAGCTGCTGCCTAGCGCGGTAGCCGATGGAAGGTTCAATGAGTTGTCGCGCTCATCCCAGAACTCACCGCGAACACCCGACGGGCCATCGCTTAGGAGCATGTTGCGAAGGCCGATGCTCTCGAGTGGAACCGTATTCCAGAAGTCGCGGCCGGTGACCAGCGCCACCTTCTCTTCAAGCGATAACTTGGCGGTAAGTTCATCGATGCGGTCGGTAAGTTGCGACATGATTTCCTTTTGATGCTCTGACGTTTGTATCACCATAACAAATAACTAAACGAGTGTTTAGTTAAATAAATAAAAAATCCTGATATCGTTATAAAAAACTGTGGAGGAACCATGGCAAGACCAAAAGGCGATGCGGCTGCAACAGCCGCCAGACGAGAGGCTATTCTCGACGCGGCCCTTCAGGTATTTGCAGTTGCGGGTTTCAACGGTTCCTCGCTAAAGCAGGTAGCCGAGATTGTTGGCATTACCGAAGCCGGCATCCTCCACCACTTCAAGAACAAGGGAACGCTCCTGCTTGAGGTGCTTAAGCGCCGCGAAGAGCTTGGTCGACCAGTTGTCAAAACTGGACAAAGCAACGGAATTCAGGAAGTCCTCGAATGGATTGCCATCCAAAAAGAGAACTCGACCCTTCCAGGAATCATCGAGCTCTTCACCATCTTGAGTGCGGAGGCAACCGCCGCTAATCACCCAGCACACGACTACTTCCGCGAACGCTACAACAAGGTCACTCGCAACTTCACCGGAATGTTCGAACTTCTCAAGCAGGCGAATTTCTTAGCCACGGATGAAAGCCCAGAAGACCTCGGCGCAAGCCTCGTGGCGTTATCTGACGGCCTACAACTTCAGTGGCTACTGAACCCTGAGGTAGACATGCCTAAGCTTCACATCCAGTTCTTCCGCACGGTTCTGAACGACGCCGGTTGGGCTGCGCTCCAGGCGAGACTTGGGTAGTCTTTAAGAACTTCTTGCAGTGCTGCGAGGGGGTTTTTCTACTTAAGTCGGAGGGATCGTGGCGCCTCGTAACGCTGGGCTACCAAATGGTCGCCGCCCTTCAATAAGCGATGTCGCTGAGATGGCCGGGGTATCCAACTCGGCTGTTTCCAAGGTGATCCGTGGAGCCTACGGCGTAAGCCCGCTCATGCGCGCCAAGGTGGAAGACGCTATCAAGAAGCTGGGCTACCGCCCGCGAACCGGCGCGCGTTCAATGCGCGGACGCAGTCAACTTATCGGCATCGAAATCCCTCACCTCGGCAATGAGTTCTTCACGCAAATAATCGGAGGGGTTCAGGAACGCCTTGCCGAGACTTCGTTCCAGCTCGTGATTGCACCGCCAAGTCGTAAAGAAAAAATAGGCGCTGCTCTCTTTGCTCTCTTGGATCACCAGGTTGACGGCATCATCTCCGTAGCCCCAGACCTGAAACCTAACGAACTTGCAAGTATTTCCCGACAGGCCCCACTGGTGACCATCGGTCGACACGACAAATCACAGGAATACGACAGCGTTGTTAGTGACGACGCCTTTGGTACTGAGCTTGCGATGCAACACCTCTACGACGTTGGACACCGTGACATCGCTCATGTGACCATCACCCCAGACCTAGATCTGCCAGACGCTCGTCAACCTCACCCGATACGTCGTGACGCGTATGAAAAGTTCATGCACGAGCACGATCTAGTTCCGCGAGTCGTCTTGTGTAATCCATTGGTGTCAGAAGACACCTACCCGCTTACCGTCGAGTTGCTAACCGGGCCAAACCGCCCCAGCGCCATATTTGCCGGCCACGATGTGGTGGCAATGGAGGTACTTCGTGCGATTATCGACTGTGGTTTCACCAGCCAGGAAGTCGCTCTAGTCGGCTACGACGATATTTCCCTCGCCGAGCACCCGCTGATTGGCATGTCCACCGTGAGACAGTATGGCGCTTTGATGGGCCGCCGCGCAGTAGATCTTTTGCTCGAGCGCATCGAAGGCGCCCGAGATACAGCTAACCAGCTTACGATCACGCCAAAGCTCATGGAGCGTCGCACGTCGGTGCCAGTCACCAAATAGCGAGAAATTGAAATCGGGGCTGGCCGCGCAAAGGCAACCAACCCCGAGTTCGTGAAGAGCCTTACCCCTTTACAGCTCCAGAAGTCATACCGGCAACGATTCTCTTGTTGAAGATGGCGAACATGATCACCATCGGCACTGTCACCAAAAGAATGTCCATGAACAAAAGGTTGTAGTGGCTTACATACTGCCCGTTGAAGTTGAACAGAGTCAGCTGAACGGTTTCGTTGCCAGGGCCGTTTAGGTAATAGAGCGGGTTCACGAAGTCGTTGAACACGAACACAGAATTCAAGATCACCGCGGTCACAATTACAGACTTGAGAAGCGGGAATACCACCCTGAAGAAAAGCTGCATTGGGTTCGCGCCATCGATGATTGCTGCTTCGTCAAGCTCACGCGGAATCGAAGAAATGAATGCTCGGAAGATCATCACAGTGAAGCTTGTACTGTAGGCAACTTCGATTAGCACGAGGCTCGGGAAAGTTCCGTAGATGTGCAGGCTTTGGAGCAAGAAGATGGTTGGCACAACTGCCGGTGGAATCATCAAACCGGCGAGGATCATCGCATTCGCAATCTTTGCAACCTTGCCCGGACGGCGGTCGATAATCCAGGCCATCATCGCCGAAAGCACAACGAGGATGGAAACCGAACAGACCGTAAGCAGAATCGAGTTACCGAATGCTCGAATCAGCATGAAGTCTTGAGCCTGAACAACCTCTACTAGGTTCTCGAAGAACATCCACTTCTTCGGAAGGTCAAAGTTGAGGGTCAGAGCTTCTTGAACAGACTTTGATGCGGTGACAAAAATGAATGCAAAAGGCACCAGGAATACTGCAGCTGCAACCGCTAGGGCAACTAGTCCCCAGATCCAGTTTCTTACGTTTACGGCCTTCATTTTTAGATCTCCACTTCGCGCTTCGAAAGGTAACGGTTGAGCGGCACAATCAAAATAAGGATGAGGCCAAACATAATCACGTTTCCTGCGGTTGATAGACCGTAGAAACCAGCCTGGTATTTCTTGTAGATAAGCGAGGCAAGAACGTCAGAAGCAAATCCAGGGCCGCCACCTGTCATCGACCAGATGAGGTCAAATGAGCGCAGGCCACCGATAAGGGAAAGCACGATCACGGTGTTCGTTGCAGGTCGCAGCAAAGGCAAAATGATGTGTCGGAAGTTCTGGATGGCGCTTACGCCATCCATTTTTGCCGCTTCGTAATACTCCGATGGAATGGCTGCCATACCAGCGATGTAGATGACAGTTGCAAGACCTACACCCTTCCAGACATCAACCGCGATTACCGCATAAAGTGCAGTGTTCACATCGCCGAGAAGGCCCGCGGCTGGAATCCCGAACACCTGCAGAGCCTGGTCGAGAATGCCCACGTTTGGCTTCAAAAGCTCTTGGAAGGTTAGCCCCACACCGATAGTGCTAACAAGCACCGGGAAGAAAACTATGTTTCGGAGCAGGCCTCGAAGTTTGATGTTGCTCATGAGCACTACACCAAAGAACATTCCGATTACAACCTTGAGGCCAGAGGTTAGGAATGCATAGATGAAGGTGTGAATAACGCCACCGAGGAGGAACGGGTCTTTGAAGAACAGCGCGTAGTTGTCAAAGCCGATCCAGGTGGTGTCGAAAAGAGTCCAACGCTGCATCGCGTAATAGAAAGAGGTGATGGTTGGCAAGACAAATAGGACTATGAAGATGATGCCCAAAGGCAGAGTGAACCAGAGCGGATAGTTCCGCAGACTTGCCTTTGCTAGTGATTTCTTTGCGCTTGCCATTTCAACATCTCTACTTGTAGAACTGGGGGCCCGGCCCGCATGGACCGAGCCCCCAGTTATTTACTTAGTTGTGTAACTCTATTACCAACCCGATAGACCGAGCTGCTGTGCCTGAGCAACAACGTCCTGGTCGTATAGGGCTGCGCCAGCCTTAGCGGTTACCTGGCCAGAACCAACCTGAACGGTGATACCTGGAAGGTTTGGACCCTTGATTGGCGAAAGGAACTCTAGAGCTGGGTAAGTCTTACCCGCCTTGATGAGTGCCGAAAGGTTAGCGGTAGCTAGTGGAACACCAGCTGGAGCCGCACTCTGATCCTTGGTTACGTATGGGCCCTGGTAGCCGCCACCCTTTACAGCAGCGTCGGTTCCAGCCTTGCTAGCGAAGAATGCTACAAGCTTCTTTGCTGCGTCAAGGTGCTTGGTGCTCTTAGGGATGTAAGCGCCGCCTGGCATCCAGGTGGTTAGACCAACGTTCTTGGCGTTGTCTCCAGGCTGAGCCATGAAGCCAACTTCCTGCTGGTTTGCCTCAGGAATGCTCGAGGTAGCGAAGGTCAGCATTGGGTACATGCCACACTTACCGCTGCTTACGCGAGCGATACCGTCAGGGAACTTTGCAGTGTTTGCATCTGCGTTTGCGTAACCTGCCTTGTTTACGTCCTCTAGACGCTGGAAGCTCTTTAGCGCCGCTGGGGTGTAAGCGTACTTTGCCTTGTTGGCTCCGTAGTCAGCAACGAAGCTTGGTGCAGCTGCGTGGACGTTATAGAAGTCTGCAAGCACTAGTAGCTGAGCGGTCCAGCTGTCGCCGAAGGTCTCGCAAATTGGGTCGATGCCAAGAGCCTTGATTGCCTTAGCGTCGGTCATCAACTCAGCCCAGGTCTTAGGAGTGCCAGTGATGCCGGCCTTCTTGAATACCGAGGTGTTGTAGTAGATTCCACCACCCATGGCAGTTCCAAACGGTGCACCGTAGACCTTCTTGCCAACTGCAACAGCTGGCTTGAACGAGTCGTACACGTTCGCCTGGAACTTTTCCTTGGTTAGGTCTACCAGCGTCTTTGCTGGGTTAAGTGCAACAAGTAGGGCACCTGAGTTGTAGGTAAAGACGTCTTCCATGCTTCCGGTTGCAAGCTTGGTCTTGACCAAGTTGTCACCGTCTGCTCCGCCAGGGCGAGTGGTTAGCTTCACCTTGATGGTTGGGTTTGCCTTCTGGAACGCGGCGATCTGCGCGTTGTAGATAGGCAAGTTGGCAGGCGTGTTGTCGGCCAACCAGGTGATGGTTTTAGTTGCTGCCTGCGCAGGCATGCCTACGGCTGCAGTGGCTGCAAGCGAGGCAACGCAAACGGCTGCAGTAAAGATGCCGCGCTTCAATGGATTGATTCGCATAACTTCCTCTTTTTGTTGTTGAAAGCCGGGCAGTTTACCCAACCTCACCTTTGAATCGTTTCAAGGTTTAAAGTAACGCTAACCGAAAGACTTCACATTTTGCAACTTCAAACTGTAACGGTTTTGTAACGCAAGTCTAACCGAAGCTTGGGGTTTATCCGCCTAAATAAAGGTATTCAAAGCCACAATCTCGAAAAACAGATTGCCTGTCTTTAAAGTTTTGTAAATTGTTCTACAAAAATATGCAAGATTTAGATTGCAATCTTGAATCGTTTCACAAATGCTTCAAGGAACTACTTATATCAAAGAAGACTTAAGGCCTCATAATGACTGCATCTGGTAGCGCCACTGACACAACCACTCTCGTTACATCCCTTATTAGTCAGTACCCGGTGGGGCTCCTCGGGCTTCCAGATAAGGCAATCCGCCTGTCATGGACGGTTGAGTCGAGCACCAGCGGAACGACTCAGCTTGGCTATCAGATCCAGACATCTGCATCGTCAAACTTCAGGGTTGTCACTGCCGATACTCAACTGGTTCGCTCCTCGCAGCAACTGGGCGTAACCCTTGCAGAACCGGCGCTAACCTCGCGAGAGGTGCGCTACTACCGAGTTCGAATTGAAACAGAGCAGGGTTTGAGCGCCTGGAGTAAGCCACTCGCCGTAGAAGCCAGCCTTCTAACCCAGGGCGATCTAACCGCCAAGTTCATCAGCGATGATTCCTCAAAGGAGTCCCCATCGCCTTTGCTGCGTAAAGAGATCAAACTTTCGGGCAAGCCGGTCAAAGCCCGCCTATACGCATCGGCAGCGGGACTTTATGAGTTCTACATCAATGGTGTTGCAGTGACGGACAGTTACCTGAACCCAGGTTGGACCGCCTACCAGGACCGCATCCTCTTGGAAACTCACGATGTCACAAGCCTTCTGGGCACTGGAGTGAACGCTCTCGGTGGCATTTTGTCCGACGGCTGGTTCCGCGGTCGCATGGGATTCCGCGACGAGTCAGAGAACTACGGCTCAGAAATGGCGCTTTACGCGCAGCTGGAAGTTGAATACCAGGACGGATCGAAGCAGGTCTTTACAACCGGAGCAGACTGGAAGGTCAGCACTGGCGAGATTCGCTTCAGCTCCATTTACGACGGATCAACAATCGATGGCACCAAAGCTCAGCCAGGTTGGATGCTCCCTGGATTTGATGACACCGGCTGGAGTCCAGCGCAGGTAGTAAACCTCTCCACCGCGGTGCTTGCGCCAAGAATCACGAACCCGGTTCGTAAAGTCGGCGAGTTCAACATGACCGTTGAAGCGCAGTCCGAGCTAACGCTGCTCCGAGGGCCACAAAACATTTCTGGCTGGGTACGTCTAGTCGTAGATGGGAAGAAGGGGCAGAGTGTCGTTGTCCGTCACGCGGAAGTTCTCGAACCTGGTGATGTCTTACACACCAAGGCGCTTCGGTCCGCAAAAGCGACTGACCGATACGTACTAGGACACGATGGGCGAAATGTCCTCGAACCTCGCTTTACCTTCCATGGCTTCCAGTACGCTTCGGTAGCTACTGAAGCCTCAGTTGTTTCAGCAACTGCAATCGCGGTCAGCTCGGACAACGCCCGACGCGGGCACTTCGATAGCTCCGATGTGCGTTTGAACAGACTCCACGAGAACGTGGTGTGGTCGCAGCTCGACAACTTTGTTTCGATTCCTACCGACTGCCCACAGCGCGACGAACGACTCGGCTGGACCGGCGACGCTCAGGCATTTGCCGGCACCGCCTCGACTCTCTTCAACACATCTTCATTCTTCAAGAGCTGGTTGATCGACGTTGCCCTAGACCAGTACGAAACTGGCGATGTTGGAGCAATCGTGCCAGACATCTTCAAGCGCCACCCAGAACTCATCATCGGCGACTGGGTCTTGGAAGGTCGTGCGGGTTGGGCCGATGCTGCGACGATTGTTCCAATGGCGGTCTACGAATCGTTTGGCGACCTTGAAGTTTTGGAAACCCAACTTGATTCAATGCGCAAGTGGACTCAGGCTCTAATCAACCGACGCGGAAGCGAGAAGTTCCTGCCGACCCAGTTCCAATTTGGCGACTGGTGTGACCCGGATGCTCCGGGTGACCGACCATGGGACGCCAAGGTTTCCGCCGATTTCGTGGCAAACAGTTTCTTTGCGAAAACACTCGACCTAATGGTTCAGGCGGAAGAGCTAGTTGGAGACAAGGCGAAGGCCGATAACTACCGAAAGCTCTCGGCAGAGTTGAAGAACAACCTGTGGACAGACCTTGGCCCTGATGCCGTCAAGACAACCGCGGGTTGCTCGTTCGCACTTGAGTTCGACATCGTGCCACCTGCTCAAAAGCAGCAGCTAGCCGATTCACTCGCCGCTATGACCGCCGCCGACAAGGGCAAGATTGCCACTGGATTCTTGGCAACGCCAATCATCCTGCACGCACTTTCTAAGAACGGTCACATCGAACAGGCCTACCAGATGCTCATGCGACGTGGATTCCGTTCGTGGCTATATGCGGTTGACAAGGGCGCCACCACAATCTGGGAACGCTGGGATGCCATTCGTGAGGACGGCAGCATTCACAAGGGAGAGATGGATACCAATCCTGAGGGCCAAGACGATGCATCGATGATCAGCTTTAACCACTACGCGTATGGAGCGGTAATTGACTGGGTTTACAGGAATGTTGCGGGCATTGCTCCGGTACTTTCGGAACCTGGCTACCGTCGCACTCTCGTTGCTCCAAAACCGGCTATCGGATTCAGTTTCAGTAGCGCTTCGATTGCAAGCGGCTTTGGCGATATCGCTTCTAAGTGGCAGGTTTCCGATTCCGGTTTGTTCGTCCTTGAGCTCAAGGTTCCTTTTGGCGTTACCGCGGAACTTGATTTACCGGTCAGCGCCGACTCGATCATTAGTTGCAACGGAATCGCGATTAGCAATGGGGCGGAAATTAAGCACGGAAAGTATGTGGTGACTGTGACCAACCCGGCCATCACGAGTTACGTAGCCAGCTAGCTTGTCGGCAAATTAGAGATCGGGCCCGCCAATCCAATGGTGGGCCCGATTTCTATTAATTAGACTCGGGTGCTCGCCCGAACTACTAGTTCCGGCTGATAGGTGACTTGCTGGTGAACATGCCCCTGAGGTTCATTGATTTCGCTGAGAACCAGTTCAATTGCGGTTTCGCCGATCAGTCTTGCAGGCTGGCGAATCGAAGAAAGTGGCACGACTGCAGCTTCGGCAAAATCGATGTCGTCGTAACCGATTAGCGCAACGTCCTGCGGAATAGCGATCTCGTTGTTGAACATGAATGCCTGCACGATTCCCATGGCTAGCAGGTCGTTTGCCGCGAAAATTGCATCCGGTCTGTCCGCTGCGGCGCGCTGCGCAATCACCTGCCCAACATTTCGACCCGCGATAACGGTTTGTGCCGAACTTTCGATCACCGAAAGAGTTGCCGCAGGTCCGAATTCGTTTACCGCAGCCATTGCCCCCGCTAAACGGTCTGCAACCTGCTGAATTGTGATTGGTCCACCAACGAACGCGATTTTTCTGCGGCCGATGGATAGAAGATGCTCAACGGCAGTCTTGCCACCGGCGAAGTCGTCCACGGAAACTGAGCAGCAACGATCCGAATCGGCCTTTCGGTCGATGACCACTGTTTGGGTTCCGTGTGAGCGCAATTCAGTGATTTGGTCGTAGATGTCGTTGGTTGGTGAAACCAAGACACCCGCAACGCGCTGTTCATCAAAAAGTTGAAGGTACTTCTTTTCGCGATCATATTTGTTGTCGCTGTTGCCAAGCAAAACTGAGTAACCGCGCTCAGCTGAGTGGTCCTCGGCTCCTCGAGCCATTTCCGCGAAGAACGGGTTGCCGGCATCGAAGACAATCATTCCAAGGGTTTGGCTTTTTCCGGCTTTGAGTTGACGAGCGGCATCATTGCGGACAAATCCGAGTTGTTCGATGGCCCGGGACACCTTTTCTGCAGTGGCCGGCTTGACCATATTCGGGTTGTTGAGGACATTGGAAACCGTGCCCAGAGAGACTCCCGCGAGACGCGCGACATCCTGAATGCTAGGCCTAGGCTTGGCTGTTGCCATCTTGCTCTGCTCCCCTTTTTGAATGTTTCAATATTACGCCCTTTTATAACAATTCAATTGCTGGTTATGTTTTCCCAGAAAATGCTTTATCTAGGCTTTCTAGGCACTTACTTGCACTTTTCGAGACGTAGTGGTTAGATTATTGAAACGCTTCAAATCTTTTATGCAATGCGCAAGGAAGTATGGCAATGTCAGCAACTATCAGCACCGAAGAACTCTTCAAGCAGCTCGACCAGCAGGCGATCGAGCTGCCGTCATGGGCGTTCGGCAATTCGGGCACCCGTTTCCGAGTTTTTGGCTCGGCAGGAGTTCCGCGTGACCCATTCGAGAAGCTGGCTGACGCTGCCCAGGTTCACAAGTATTCGGGCATTGCCCCGTCGGTAGCGCTGCACATTCCCTGGGACAAGGTTGACGACTACTCGGCCCTTCGCACCCATGCAGAAAACTTGGGCATCAAGCTCGGCACCATCAACTCGAACACTTTCCAGGACGAGGACTACAAGCTCGGCTCACTATCGCACAGCGATTCTCGTGTCCGTCAGAAGGCCATCGACCACCACCTAGATTGCATTGAGATCATGGGAAAAACCGGTTCCCGAGACCTCAAGATTTGGCTTGCCGACGGTAGCAACTACCCTGGCCAGGACGACATGCGTGGTCGCCAGGACCGTCTCGCAGATTCGCTCGCCAAAATCTACAGCCAGATCGGCGATAACCAGCGTCTCGTGCTCGAGTACAAGTTCTTCGAACCAGCTTTCTACCACACCGATGTTCCTGACTGGGGTACCTCTTACGCTCAGGTGAGCGCACTCGGCGACAAGGCGATGGTGTGCCTAGACACCGGTCATCACGCACCGGGTACCAACATCGAATTCATCGTGATGCAGCTGCTACGCCTGGGCAAATTGGGTTCGTTCGACTTCAACTCACGCTTCTACGCAGACGACGACCTAATCGTCGGCGCGGCAGACCCGTTCCAGCTATTCCGCATCATGTATGAAGTAATCCGCGGTGGCGGGTACGGCACAAACAGCGGTGTTGCGTTCATGCTCGACCAGTGCCACAACATCGAAGACAAGATTCCTGGACAGATTCGCTCAGTTCTTAACGTTCAGGCAATGACTGCTCGCGCACTCTTGGTAGACCGCGACGCACTTTCAAAGGCTCAGTTGGCTGGCGATGTGCTCGGCGCAAATGACATCTTTATGGACGCTTTCTACAAGGATGTTCGCCCTGTTCTAGCCGAGTGGCGAGAGCGCAAGGGCCTTGCCGCAGATCCAATCAAGGCATTTGCCGACAGCGGCTACCTAGCCAAGATTGCAGCCGACCGCGTTGGTGGTACTGCAGCCGGCTGGGGCGCATAGCCTCTATCTCCACCTAAGTTTCGCTTTCTAAACCCAAGGAACCTGATGAACAAGACCGCAGCAGAATTGCTGGCCCGCTCTAACCGTTTGGGGTCAGACCCAAAGAACACCAACTATGCCGGTGGAAACACCAGTGCAAAGGGGCTTGGGCTAGACCCAGCAACGGGCGGAGAAATCGAACTTGTTTGGGTAAAGGGTTCGGGTGGAGACCTAGGCACCCTGAAAGAGAACGGTCTCGCCGTTCTACAGCTAGACCGCGTGCGTGCACTCAAGAACGTTTATAAAGGTGTCGATACCGAGGACGAAATGGTCGCCGCCTTTGACTACTGCCTGCACGGACGTGGCGGCGCTGCGCCGTCGATTGACACGGCGATGCATGCCCTAGTTGACGCTACCCACATCGATCACCTTCACCCGGATAGCGGTATTGCCATCGCCACCAGTGTTGACGGTGAGCGCCTAACCGGAGAGATCTTTGGCGAAAAGGTTGTCTGGGTGCCATGGCGTCGCCCGGGCTTCCAACTCGGTCTCGACATCGAAAAGATCAAAGCCGCTAACCCGAATGCCATCGGCTGCATTCTCGGCGGGCACGGCATCACCGCGTGGGGCGAAACCAGCGATGAGTGCGAGAAGAACTCGCTCTGGATTATCGCGACCGCACAGGCATACATCGACGGACACAAGGACGCAGAGCCTTTCGGACCAGTGGTGGCTGGCTTTGAAGCGCTAACCGAAGATGCACGCCACGCACGTGCCGCAGAACTTGCCCCGCTCATTCGCGGCCTCGCATCCTCGGACAAGCCTATGGTCGGTCACTTTAGCGACGCCCCAGAAGTTCTCGACTTCCTAAGCCGTGCGAAACTCGCAGAGCTAGCGGCTCTTGGCACTAGTTGCCCAGACCACTTCCTTCGCACCAAGGTGAAGCCTATGGTGCTAGATCTTCCGGCCAGCGCAGACCTCGAGGCCGCGAAGGCTCGTCTACGCGAACTGCACACGGAGTACCGTGCTGATTACCAGGCTTATTACGATGCGCACGCAACCGCCGAATCACCTTCGATTCGCGGTGCAGATCCTGCAATCGTCCTGATTCCAGGTGTGGGAATGTTCTCGTTTGGCGCGAATAAGCAGACTGCACGTGTGGCTGGTGAGTTCTACCTGAACGCCATCAACGTAATGCGTGGCGCTGAGACCATCAGCAAATACCAGCCAATCTCCGACGCCGAGAAGTTCAACATCGAATACTGGTCTCTCGAAGAGGCAAAGCTTCAGCGCATGCCTAAGGCGAAGCCTTTGGCTAGCCGAGTGGCTTTCGTAACCGGTGCAGGTAGCGGCATTGGCAAGGCAATCGCAACCCGTCTTGTCTCCGAAGGCGCCTGCGTTGTAATCGCAGACTTGAACCTAGAAGCAGCTCAGTCTGTTGCTGAAGAACTCGGTGGCCGTGACCACGCGCTTGCGGTTCAGATTGATGTCACCAGCGAAGATGCAATCATCGGCGCACTCAACCAGGCAGTAGTTGCCTTTGGTGGAGTTGACCTTATTGTGAACAATGCCGGCCTATCGCTAAGCAAGCCTTTGCTCGAGACCACCCAAAAGGACTGGGACTTGCAGCACAACGTGATGGCTCGCGGTTCGTTCCTGGTTTCACGCGAATCGGCTCGAATCATGATTGAGCAAGACCTGGGTGGCGACATCATTTACATTGCGTCGAAGAACTCGGTATTTGCCGGACCAAACAACATTGCCTACTCGGCCACCAAGGCTGATCAGGCCCACCAGGTTCGTTTGCTCGCTGCTGAACTTGGCGAGCACCAGATCCGCGTGAACGGCATCAACCCAGACGGCGTTGTTCGCGGTTCGGGCATCTTCGCCGGCGGCTGGGGCGCGAGCCGCGCTGCGGTTTATGGAGTTAAGGAAGAGAACCTGGGCGAGTTCTACGCTCAGCGCACCTTGCTAAAGCGCGAGGTGCTGCCGGACCACGTTGCAAACGCGGTAATCGCTCTCACCGCGGGTGAACTCACCCACACAACCGGTCTGCACATTCCAGTTGATGCCGGTGTAGCTGCCGCATTCCTTCGCTAGGAAACCAATAATGGATCAGTTGTTTGGCGCTATCGACCTGGGCGCTTCGTCTGGTCGAGTCATTGCCGGCATTTTCGGTAATGAAAAACTCGAGCTCACTGAGATCCACCGTTTTGCGAATGGTCCGTTAGAAGATGGCGACAAGCTTTTCTGGGACTTCGCGTCTTTGCAAAATGAGATTGCCGCTGGCCTGCACAAGCTTGGCGAATTTGCAGCAGATCATGCACTGCCGGTAACTAGCGTTGGCATTGACACCTGGGCAGTCGACTACGGCTTACTAAACAAAGATGGCCGCCTGCTTGCAAAGCCTCGAAATTACCGCGATGAGCGAAACATGCTTGGCGTTGCCAACGTGGACCGCATTGTCGATGCAAAGAAACAGTTTGAACACAATGGGCTTCAGTTCCAGCCGTTCAACACTCTCTACCAGCTGTCCGCCAATCAGATGCAAGAACCTGAAGATTGGCACAGAGCAGAGACACTTCTGCTGATTCCAGACCTATTGGGCCATTGGCTGACTGGCAAGGCGGTAACGGAGCGAACCAATGCATCCACAACGGGACTACTAAACGTTCACAGTCACGAGTGGGATTGGGAACTCATCGATTTGCTGGGCTATAAGCGCAGCCTATTTACCAAGCTGGTAGATGCCGGAACCGTACTCGGTTCGCTTCTGCCAGAGTTTGTCACGCACCCGGCACTGACGAACACCATGGTCACCGTTGTGCCGTCACACGACACAGCGGCGGCCGTGGCTGGAACCCCGCTTTCAGGCAAGAACAGCGCCTATTTGAGCAGCGGAACCTGGAGTCTTTTGGGGCTTGAACTTGAAGCGCCAATCCTAGACTCAGCCGCTCAGAAGCAAAACTTCACAAACGAACTCGGAGTCCATAACCGAATTCGTTTCTTGAAAAACTTGAGTGGCCTTTGGCTGCTTCAACAATCACTTGCTGAATGGCAACTTGATGATCCAAGCGTTAATCTCCTGGACTTGCTAGCCCAGGCGGCGACCATCGAAAGCGATTCGCGCGTGAACGTGAACGACGATGTGTTCCTGAGCCCCGGAGACATGCCAGCCAAGATTCAAGGCAACTGTTCTCGCGCTGGCATGACTGTCCCGAAAACCAAGCCGGAGATTGTTCGCTGCATCCTGGACTCATTGGCCGACGCTTACGCGGAGGCAATCCGAGGACTCGAGGAGATTACCTCAACAAAAATCGACCAGCTAAATGTGGTCGGCGGCGGCAGCCAAAACACCTTGCTCGCCCAGCTCACCGCAGATGCAGCCGGCATCAAGGTTGTCACCGGTCCAGTTGAAGCAACCGCACTTGGAAACCTCGTTTGCCAAGCCGGAGTCTTCGGAGCCGCTCCTGCAGATCTTGCAGGTCAGCGAAGCCTGATAGCTTCGCAATTCAAAGTTTCAAGTTTTCTACCAGACAGCACAACAAAGAATCGATAACCCAATGACACGAGCTAACGTCACACTCTCAAGCGAATTCGCGTCGGATCTACTCGGCCTCCCTGGTCGAACTCCGCTGTTGAGCTGGGCAATCGATGGCGCTGCACAAGGTGAAAGCCAGCTGGCAGCCGAGGTTCAGTCTTCAGCTGATGCAGACTTTGCAACCATCTTGGACACATTGAAAATCGAAGGCGCCGCAAGCCAATTTGTTAAGGCACCAGGAAGCGACCTAGCTAGCCGCGAGGTGCGTCACTACCGAGTCCGCATTCAGACCGAGAAGGGCTGGAGCGCATTCTCGAACAGTTACGTCCAAGAGGCCGGTCTCCTCAACGGCAGCGATTTTGTCGGGCAGGCCATCGGTGACGTTTCCGAAGCAACCTCAGCGCCAGCGCTGCTCCGCACTGAATTTGCAGTAGGTAAGCAGGTAGCTAAGGCCCGCCTGTATGCAACCGCACACGGCACGTTCGACCTCATGCTAAATGGGCAGCGCGTTGGTGATGAAGTGTTGGCGCCAGGATGGACCCCTTACGGCCAGCGACTCTTATCGGTAACCCACGACGTAACTTCGCTTCTCCAAGATGGTGCAAATGCCTGGGGCGTTCTGCTGGCCGACGGTTGGTACCGTGGAAAGTTCGGCTTTACAAACGAGACCGCCAACTACGGCAGCCAAACTTCATTCCTAGGCCAACTTGAGATTGAATACACCGATGGCACATCCCAGACCGTTGTTACTGACGACAGCTGGATGGTTGGCCAAGGCGGCGTTCGATTCGCATCGATTTATGATGGCACCGATTTTGATTTCAACTTCGTGCAGGAGGCATGGTGCAAGCCAGGTTTCGCCGTTGCTGAGAACACATCTGGCGAATGGAAAAAGGCAACTGCGCACAGTTTCGACAAGCAGGTGCTTGAGCCGCGAATTGCTCCACCGGTGCGAGTCATTGAGGAATTCCCAGCTGCACTATCGACCCACAACGGAAATACCCGAGTAGACCTAACGCAGAACATCTCTGGATGGCTGCGCATCAAGGTGAAAGCCCAGGCGGGAAGCAAGCTAATCGCTCGTCATGCCGAGGTAGTTGAGCCGAGCGGAAATCTGCACACCAAGGCACTGCGTTTTGCTCGGGCAACCGATAGCTGGGTATTCGCTAAGGACGGCGAGTACGTTCTTGAACCAAAGCAGACATTCCACGGATTCCAATACGCAGATCTAATCGCAGAAAACGGCACGGTCGACATCCTCGAAGTGACCGGAATGGCAATCAGCACCGACCTGCCGGCTAGGTCTCACATCGAAACAGCTCATCCGCTCATCAACAAGCTCGTGAGCAACACCTATTGGAGCCTCCGCGACAACTTTGTCTCGATCCCAACCGACTGCCCACAGCGCGACGAACGCCTTGGCTGGACCGGCGACGCTCAAGCATTCGTTTACGCAGCAAACACCTTGGTGTCTGGCGACGAGTTCTTCCGCACCTGGCTGCGCGACCTAGACATTGAACAGTCACGCCTTGATGGCAAGGTCCCAGTAATCGTGCCTGACATCATCTCGCACAATCCAAACCTGTCAGACTTCTTCAAGGCAAAGTATGGCGAGGCCGGCTGGTCAGATGCAGCAACCGTAATTCCGTGGAGCCTATTCGAAGCCTTCGGTGACGAGCAGATTCTGCGAGACCAGTTGGATTCAATGCGCGCCTGGGTAGCGCACAACGAAGCTGACCACGATGGCCTGCTCATCGGTGAGCGCATGCAGCTCGGTGACTGGCTAGACCCAGATGCCGCCCCGGGCCAGCCTTGGAATGCGAAGGTAAGCGGCCGATTCATGGCCAATGCGTACATGGCCCGCTCCGTTTGGATTCTTGCAAAGGCCGAAAAGCAGCTAGGCAACGCATCAGAAGCTGCAGCCCTTGAGACTCGATTCGAGACGCTCAAGAGCGCAATCTGGGCAGAGCTCGGCGAGGCCGCGGCCAAGACTCCTACCGGCGCTGCAACTTTGCTCGAATTCGATTTGGCACCGTCCGACAAGCGCGCTGAGATCGCAGATAATCTCGCAGCTGGCGTTCGCGACACCGACGGACTTATCGTCACCGGCTTCCTAGGCACGCCAATCATCCTCGATGCGATGAGCCGCAACGGGCAGCTCGATGCGGCATTCACGATGTTGCTTCGCGAAGAAATCCGAAGCTGGCTATACCCAATCAAGATGGGTGCCACCACCATCTGGGAACGTTGGGATGGCATTGCCGAAGATGGCAGCATCAGTGGCGGTGAACTGGCCAGTGCCGCTGAGGGCTCCGAAGGCAGCATGATCAGCTTCAACCACTACGCTTACGGTGCGGTTGTTGACTGGATTTACCGCAACGTCGGAGGCATTGCACCGCAGGCGCCGGCATACGAGCAGATCCTTATTGCCCCGCGCCCACACGAAAAGATCACGTCTAGCGATACCTCCATTGACACAGGCTATGGGCGCATTTCGTTGAACTGGGAAATTCGCGATTCCAACCTTGTCGGTGAGTTAACGGTTCCATTCGGGGTAACCGCATCTTTCGACCTTCTAGGAAGCGCTAACTCAGCCCTAATCGTGAACAGTCGATCTGTGGAAAAGGGGCAAACCTTTGGACACGGCCGCTACACATTCTTGCTCAACAACCCGCTAATCGCCCACTAGAAACCGAGAGAAACATCATGGGTAAAATCCAACGCCGCTTCCCGAATCCTAAAGATCTCGCGGAGCTTATGGTCTTCAAGAAGCCACAGCTGGGCCGCCAAGCTCGCCTCAACCAGGCTTACAACATCTATGAACTCCGCGAAATCGCAAAGCGTCGCACTCCAACCGCACCTTTCGATTACACAGACGGCTCTGCAGACCAGGAGATCTCGCTAACCCGCGCTCGTCAGGCTTTCGAGGACATCGAGTGGAGCCCTTCGATCCTGCGCAATGTGGCAGACGCGGACACAAGCATCGAGGTTCTTGGCAAGCGCAGCGCCCTACCATTCGGTATCGCCCCAACTGGCTTTACCCGCATGATGCACAGCGAAGGCGAAATCGCTGGCTCGCAGGCCGCTGAGGCAGCGGGCATTCCGTTCTCGCTCTCCACCATGGGCACTCGCAGCATCGAAGAAGTTGCAGCCGCCGCGCCAAACGGCCGCAACATGTTCCAGCTGTACATGTGGAAGGACCGCGACCGCAGCATGGAACTTGTTGACCGTGCCTGGAAGGCCGGTTTCGACACACTTCAGTTGACCGTTGACGTTCCCGTAGCGGGAGCACGTCTACGAGACAAGCGCAACGGTATGACCATTCCGCCTGCCCTAACTCTTGGCACTGTCATAGATGCGCTTCCTCGCCCGGAATGGTGGATCAACTTCCTAACCACCGACCCGCTGAAGTTCGCTTCGCTCGGTCAGTGGAAGGGCACCGTTGGCGAGCTTCTCGACAGCATGTTTGACCCAACTGTTGACTTTGACGACCTCAAGTGGATTCGCGACCAGTGGAAGGGCAAGCTGGTCGTAAAGGGTATTCAGAACGTCGAGGATGCCAAGCGTTCTGTGAAGCTGGGCGCCGACGCAGTGCTGCTCTCCAACCACGGTGGTCGACAGCTAGACCGAGCCCCAATTCCATTCCACCTCCTCCCAGAAACCGTGAAGCAGGTTGGTAAGGATGCCGAGGTTTGGGTGGACACAGGCATCATGCACGGTCAGGACATCGTTGCTTGTATCGCCAAGGGTGCCACCTTCACCCTGATTGGCCGAGCCTACCTATACGGCCTAATGGCCGGAGGGCGCGAAGGCGTAGATCGCACCATCGAGATTCTCCGTGGTGAGATTGTACGTACCATGAAGTTGCTGGGTGTTAACTCGCTTGATGAGCTGACCCCCGACCACGTAAAGATTTTGGAACGTCTAACCGAAAAGAAGTAGGACCCCATGCCACTCGCTCCGCTAATCAAGTCTCGAATCAAGTACCTATCGGATGAGAGCCTGACCATGGCGGAGCGTTGGCAGGCGTGGGATTCGCCAATCAACATGTATGTGTCGCCCCCAGTGGCACATATGGACTTCGTCATCGCAGGACGCGAAACCGAAATCAAGGCCCGTTTCTACCGCCCGGCGAACAACGACCAAACGCTACCCGTTTTGGTTTGGTTCCACGGCGGTGGATTCATCAACGGCTTCCACCTCATGAATGAGGGCGAGATAGTCTCACGCGAACTCAGTCACCGCGCCGGCTTCGCTGTTTTGAACGTGGACTACAGACTTGTGACAGACTCGGTCAAGTTCCCGGCCCCATTCATCGATGGCACGGACGCGGTTCGCTGGCTCGCGGCCAACTCCGAGAAGCTAAACATCAACCCGTCCAAGATTTTCGTTGGTGGCATCAGTGCGGGCGGCGCTTTGGCTGCGGCCATTGCCACAGAGGACCGCAACACGGGAGCCGGACTGATTGCTGGCATGCTGCTCAACTGCCCAATCGCACACAGCGTCCTGCCGCCATTCAGCGCGGAGCTACAGAGCAAGTTGGATGAAGAGCCAGCCACGTATTTCTTCCGCCCGGAAGGCATCCTGGCTCACAACGCAAGCATGTATTCGGGAGATCCAAAAACGGCTCCGGACTGGTACTTTGCGGGTGACGCAGCCGACCTAACAGGTATTTGCCCTGCGCAAATCATCAACTGCGAATATGACTCATTACGCGCATCGGGTGAAAAGTACGGCCACGACCTCGCTGCCGCTGGCGTCGAAGTTGAACTCCTGACGCAGTCCGGCGTCCATCACGCTCACATCAACCGAATCCCAGCAGATTTGCCGGAGATGGTTGAAACTCTCGACACCATGGCCGAATGGATGAAGGCTCACGCCTAACTGACGGTTAGAGGCCTACCCGGCAACTAGTTAGTTGGCGTACTTGCCAACCAGGCGAACGCCACCGCCACGAACGCCCTTGGCCTCGTAGGTGTATCCCATTGCATCGAGGTCGCAAGCGGTGCTCTCGATGATGCCAAGCTGCCAGGTTCGAATGCCCTCAGCGTTGAGCTGGGCACTGATGGCCTCTGCTGCCGAACCCTTGACCACTACGGCAAAGCCGAGGCCAAGGTTCCAGGTGCTCTCTAGGTCTTCAAGCTTGTAGCCACCCCAACCGGCAAGAACCTGGAACATGTCCAGCGGCTTCCAGGTTGAGCGGTCGACATCGAGGGTCACGTAGTCAGGAAGAATGCGCGAAAGGTTCGCCGCAATGCCGCCGCCGGTGATGTGGCTCATCGAGTGAACGTACTGGCCGAGTTCGCTCTCGACCAGGCGGTTTAGAACACCGGTGTAAAGACGGGTTGGGGTGAGTAGTACCTCACCGAGCGAATGTGCCGAACCGAAGTCAGCAACAGTCTGCTTGTAATCGAAGCCCTTGTCGGCAACGATTTTGCGAACCAACGAGTAGCCGTTGGAGTGGAAGCCCGATGCCTCAAGACCGAGAACAACGTCTCCGGTCTGAACTCGGCCGGCCGAAAGCATCTTCGATGCGTCTACGACACCGGTGGCTGCACCAGCCACGTCGTATTCATCTGGGTGTAGCAAACCTGGGTGCTCGGCTGTCTCGCCACCGACTAGTGCAACATCAACTGCGCTACATGCCTCAGCGATACCGCGAACGATGTCGGCGATGCGCTGTGGCACTACCTTGCCGCAGGCGATGTAGTCGGTCATGAACAGGCTCTTTGCGCCAGTCACAATGATGTCGTCGACAACCATTCCAACAAGGTCCTGGCCAATAGTGTCGT
>JBEEJV010000070.1:0-5156 GCA_041169005.1 Actinomycetota bacterium | reverse complement strand
CCGCGCAGCGCCAACTCGAGCGCGCGAGTCATCGCGGCATCGAAGCGGTTTGCTGTGGTCATCTACCCTGGTTCCTTGTCGGTGGACAAGCGCATCGGGGTAGGGGGCGCCAAAATAGGTGCCCAAAGCTGCCAACTAACCGCAACCGAAAATCGGAAACGGCAAAGCTGGCGTTCTTCTCCCATCCGGACTTTAACCGTCGATGCTGGAATTTCACCAGCTCAACCGCCGAACCGTTTGCTAGCTCTTACTCGTGGATCCATCCGTTGGCCGGGGAGCCGCTTTTAGAGCATCGATTCGTCGGGTCGCGGACTGTAACCGCCGGCTCAGATTTTCACTGACCCCGAAGAACTTGTTTGTAACTACTTAACTGTAACCAAATAACGGTGTAAAAAAATCCCAAGTGGGGCTTTACTTAGTTGCGGCTACAAATCCGATTCGGTCGTAAACGGTAGCCAGGGTCTGCTCGGCAAGCTCGTTTGCGGTTGCTGCGCCCTTCGCGAGTAGGCGATCGAGCTCGGCAGGATCGCTCAAAAGCTCAATTGTGCGGTTGCGAATTGGTTCGATGTGAGCCACAAGCGCATCGGCCAGCTCACCCTTCAATGCGCCGTAGCCGGAACCTTCGAAGCGGTTTTCTAGGCTCAGGATGCTCTCTCCGGTGATGAGGCTGAAGATACCGAGCAGGTTGCTAACTCCAGGCTTGGTTTCGCGGTTGAACTTAATCACACCTTCGGTGTCGGTCACAGCGCTCTTGATCTTCTTCACAATGGCGTTGTTTTCATCCATGAGGTTGATCAGACCCTTAGGGTCGGCTGCGCTCTTGGACATCTTCGCCTCAGGGTTCTGAAGGTCGTAAATCTTGGCGGTTTCCTTGAGGATGTGAGCCTCTGGAATCACAAAAGTCTGGCCAAAACGGCTGTTGAAGCGAGTCGCGATGTCGCGGGTCAGCTCGAGGTGCTGGCGCTGGTCTTCGCCCACCGGCACGGCTTTTGGCTGGTAAAGCAAAATGTCGGCTGCCTGCAGAATCGGGTAGGTGAATAGACCCACCGATGCGCTGTCCACGCCAGCCTTCTGCGACTTGTCCTTGAACTGGGTCATACGGCCTGCTTCGCCCATGCCGGTGATGGTGTTGAGCACCCAGGCCAGCTGCGCGTGGGCAGGCACGTGGCTCTGAACAAAGAGCGCGCTCTTGTTCTCGTCGATGCCGGCTGCAAGGTACTGGGCGGCCGTGCGACGAGTGTTGGTGCGCAGCTCTGCAGGGTCCTGAGGAACTGTGATCGCGTGAAGGTCAACAACGCAGTAGTAGGCGTTGAAATCGTCCTGCATCTTGGTCCAGTTCACCAATGCACCAAGGTAGTTTCCTAGGTGCAGCGAACCCGCCGATGGCTGCATGCCACTGAGCAGGTTTGGCTTACCGTTGGCCGAGGTGTAAGCGGGTGCCTTGATGTTCATTTGATTCCTTAATGCTGCCGGCAACCATTTGGTCGCCAAGGTCTTAGGGCACTGCCCGTCAACCAAAGTCTTTTATAAAGCGTATTCCACCGCGACAGGCGAGTGGTCTGTGAAGCGGGTGTCGTAGCTTGCGGCGCGGTGCACCTTGTAGTTCGAGGCCAGTTCGGCAAGCTTCGGAGTTGCCAGCTGGTAGTCGATGCGCCAGCCGGCATCGGTGTCGAATGCTTGCCCGCGGAAACTCCACCAGGTGTAAGGTCCGGCAACATCTGGGTGGGCATCGCGTCCGAGGTCGCGCCAGCCCTGCTTGTGCATGAAACCGTCGAAGTATGCGCGCTCTTCCGGGAGGAACCCTGCGTTCTTGAGGTTGCCCTTCCAGTTCTTGATGTCGAGTTCCGTGTGGCCAACGTTTAGGTCGCCGAGCACCACAACGTATTCGCGGGTTGCCAGCAGCTCCTGCATTCGGGCGGTCATCGCTTCGAGGAACTTGTACTTCTCAACCTGTTTCGGGGTGTCTACCTCGCCCGAGTGAACGTAGGTGCTCACGACAGTCAGGCGCTTGCCATTCACGTCGAACTCAGCCTCTAGCCAGCGGCCGGCGCTGTCGAAATCATCCGGGCCCAAAACCGTGCTGTGAGCGATGGCCGGCTGCGCCGAGACAACCGCAACGCCCGCGCGACCCTTTGCACTGGCCGGATCGTGCAAAATATGCCACTTGCCGCTAGGGGAGAGGTGGTCGACTTCGCCAAAGAGCGCCTCGAGATCGGCGTCGGCCGCGCGCACCTCCTGGAGGCAAAGGATGTCTGGGCGGGCTTCGCTCAACCAGTCGGCCATACCTTTGCGGAACGCAGCACGAATGCCGTTGACGTTGAGAGTCACTACTTTGAGCGGAGAGTTAGCCATGAATCAAGTTTAAACTTTCGTAGACTTCAAAGGTGGCTAAGCAGATATTGGTTGGTGCCGGTGTGGGCAGCGGAATTGCCAACGGCCCGGCATTTGTTATGCGTGCCTCCGAGCTGAGAGCTGACAGCTCTGGTCAGGCTCTTGAAGGTGGAATCGAAGCGATCCGATCTGCCCTAAATTCACTTTCCACACAGCTCGAGGCGCAATCGAAAACCGGCGATGGTGGCGACATCCTGATGGCACTTGCCGCAATGCTGAAAGACCCAGTTTTGTTCGAGAGCATCAAAGAGTTTTTGGCTTCCGGTTCCGGTGCGGAACGTGCGGTTCGCGGTGCTTTCAATAGTTTCGCTCTGAAACTTGAACGACTCGGTGGTTACTTCGCAGAGCGAAGTGCAGACCTGCAAGACCTCGCTGCCAAGGTCATCGACCGCATGAACGGTGTCTCAGGCGAGGTCATTTTCCCGGATGAGCCATTCGTGCTTATCACCACAGAGCTATCGCCGATTCTGGCGTCATCCCTGAAGCAAACCAAGGTTCTTGCGGTAATCACCGAGAAGGGTTCGGCCACGTCGCACAGTGCCATCATTACTCGGAGCGCCAACCTGCCAACCGTCATGGGCGTAGTTGGCAGTTGCGAGATTGAAAACGGTCAAGACCTCATCGTCGATGCAACAAGTGGTCAGGTGTTTGTCGAACCGGATGCCGATGAACTAAAGCAGTACTCGGATGCTGCCTATCCTTCGACCACAGTCATGAATGCGTTGCCAGACTTTGACGACCTGCCTGTGCAGATCATGGCAAACCTTGGTTCAAGTTTTGAGATTCCAACCGCACAGCGAGCGGGTGCTCAGGGGGTCGGGTTATTCCGAACTGAACTGTTGTTCCTCGGGCACAAAAAGGCGCCGAGCAAGGAAGAGCAGATCTTCGAGTACACCAAGTTGCTCGCTGGGTTCCAGGGCAGCCGGGTTATCGTCCGTGTTCTAGACATCGATATCGACAAGCCGCTCGAGTTCTTGCGCAGAAGCGCTCACGGCAAGTATGGCAACCGCGGACTGAGCGTTCTGTTGGCCAATGAATCGGTGCTCGAGACTCAGCTTTCGGCGCTCGCCGCTGCGGCCGAGTACTACCCGGCAACTGAGCTTTGGGTAATGGCTCCGATGGTGGTTACCGCCAAGGAGGCAAAACTATTCGCAAAGATGGCTCGCGAGGCTGGCCTCAACAAGGTCGGCATCATGGTTGAAGTGCCTGAAATCGCTCGCCCACGAGTTCTGAAACGCGCCTTGAAGTTTGTCGACTTTGTGAGCATCGGCACCAACGACCTAACCCAGTATGTGCTTGGGCGCAGCCGTTACACCGGCGGAATGGCCCTCAGTGAAACCCGAAACAACAAGGTGCTTGAGATTATCGACTCGGTAATCCGCAGTTGCAAAGCCAAAGGTAAACACGTCGGAATCTGTGGCGAATCAGCCGCGGACCCGACCTCCGCAAAGATCTTCATCCGCATGGGTGTCGACAGTCTGAGTGCCTCACCTGCTCTGATTCCTGCGCTGGCTAGCTCCATCGTTTTCTAGACCTAAACGAGCCTTAAATGCGAAAGCCGACCCGAAGGCCGGCTCCCACAATAAGAACTGCTTAGGCGCGTCCGCGAAGGATCGCGTTCTTTACCTCTGCGATTGCACGGGTCACCTGGATTCCGCGAGGGCAGGCTTCGGTGCAGTTGAAAGTGGTGCGGCAGCGCCAGACACCTTCCTTGTCGTTCAGGATGTCGAGGCGAAGCTCGGCCTGGTCGTCGCGGCTGTCGAAGATGAAGCGGTGTGCGTTCACGATCGCAGCAGGACCAAAGTACTGACCGTCGGTCCAGAACACTGGGCACGAGGTGGTGCAGGCTGCGCAAAGGATGCACTTGGTGGTGTCATCGAAGCGTGCGCGGTCCTCGGCGCTCTGTAGGCGCTCACGCTCTGGGTTGTCGCTCGCAAGAAGGAACGGCTTCACATCGCGGTAGGCCTGGTAGAACGGGTTCATGTCGACAATGAGGTCCTTCTCGACCTCAAGACCCTTGATTGGCTCAACGTAGATTGGCTGCGAAAGGTCTAGGTCCTTCAGCAGGGTCTTACAGGCCAAACGGTTGCGACCGTTGATTCGCATCGCGTCTGAACCGCAGACACCGTGTGCACAAGAGCGGCGGAACGACAAGGTGCCGTCGGTCTCCCACTTGATCTTGTGCAGGGCGTCGAGAACGCGGTCGGTGCCGTACATGGTCAGGTCGAAGTCCTGCCACTTCGGCTCGCTGTCAACCTCAGGGTTGAAGCGACGCACCATGATGGTGACGTTGAACGAAGGAACTTCGGCGATTACCGGAGTAGCTGCATCAGTCATTAGTACTTACGCTCCATCGGCTGGTAGTTGGTGATGGTCACAGGCTTCCAACCAAGGTCAATCTTGTTGCCCTTCTTGTAAGCCATCGAGTGAACCATGAACTTCTTGTCATCACGGGTCTCGTAGTCTTCACGGAAGTGACCGCCACGGCTTTCGCGACGCTCACGAGCAGTGAAGGCAAGAACCTCAGCAAGGTCTAGTAGGAAGCCAAGCTCAACTGCCTCGAGGAGGTCGGTGTTGAAGCGCTGGCCCATGTCCTGGATGCTGATGTGCTGGTAACGCTCGCGAAGCTCGGCAATCTTGTCGAGAGCCTCGTTGAGGGATTCCTCAGTGCGGTAAACCTGGGCGTTCTTGTCCATGGTGTCCTGGAGCTCCTTGCGAAGCACGGCCACCTTCTCTTTGCCCTTCGAGTTGCGAACCTTGTTCAG
>JBEEJV010000069.1:0-18645 GCA_041169005.1 Actinomycetota bacterium | reverse complement strand
TGCAAGCAGCTCAAGCGCACAGCCGGTGGCCTTCACCTCCACAACTCCAGCAGTATGTACCGTGGCAGCGGGAACTGTATCGCTCGTTACAGCGGGAACCTGTAGCATCCGTGCCGACCAGGCTGGCACCAGCAATTACTTGGTTGCGCCGTCAGTGACCCGATCATTCACCGTTTCGCCGACTCTGACCATCACCACGCCAGCGTCGGGTCTTTCCGGCTATAACACCGTGCCTTACGTTCTTACTTTGGCGAGCACAGGTGGCGCTGGCAGCAACGTCTACGCGGTTTCAACCGGAACCCTGCCAAATGGGCTCACCCTAAACACCAGCACCGGTGAGATTTCGGGCACCGCGGCCACAGCAGGTAGCGCAGCAATCGTGATTTCGGTCACGGACGCTAATGGTGCGGTTGCACACACCTCAAGCTTCACCATCGTGATGAACCAGCTGTCGCAGGCAACCTTCACGCTGGTATCACTCTCGGGCACATACGGAACTTCACTGCAGCTAAGCGCGGTGGGCGGTAGCGGCAACGGTGCGGTCACATACGCGGTTACTGCTGGCACAACCACTTGTACTCTGAGCGTAAGCATTCTGACTGCAGCAGGAGCGGGAACCTGTTCGGTGACCGCAACTAAGGCCGCCGACGCTGGTTACGCAGCGGTTTCTACTTCGGCAACCACTGTTACATTCGGTCAGGCATCGCAGGCAGCCCTTTCGATGATCGGTGGCACCGGAACGGCCCTGACTCCAGTGAACCTAGCGGCAACCGGCGGCTCTGGTACTGGCTCGGTCTCTTTCTCGGTGACCAACGGAACCGCTACCTGCACCTTGGTTGGGTCGGTACTGACTCCTTCTACCGCGGGTACATGTTCCATATCGGCAACCAAGGCAGCTGATGGCAACTACACGCAGATCAGCGCATCGCCGGTAACTTATACCTTCGCCCTTGCCACGCAGCCAGCGCTGGCCGTAACCTCGCTTTCGGGCACTGCCACCACACCATTGGCGCTGACAATTTCGGGTGGTTCTGGCACTGGCGCGGTCACTTTCGCAATCGTCAGCGGCTCGTGTGTTATCGCAAACGGCAGCATCACTTCGGCGGCGGCTGGAAGCTGTTTGGTTACCGCGACTAAGGCTGCAGACGCAGCTTACGACCAGGCAGTTTCGCCTCAGGCGACCATTACCTTCGCGGCTGCACCGGTGGTTGCACCTCCAACTTCCACACCAAGTCCTGTTACTCCTCCAGAGGAAACGACAACCGTAAACATTCCTGCAAAGCCTGAAACTTGGGTTGCACCTGAGGTGGCTCCTCTAGTTATCGAAGGTCAGAACGTTGTAGTTGTCAACGATGTTGCAACTCCAGTTTCAACAACTGTGACTTCCGACAAGCAGGGCATTACCGTTGTGACACCGGATTGGCAGTTCAGCCTTAAGGTGGCCGCATCTGCAACTCCTGGTTCCGTGCCAACCGACGCGGTATCGGGCACTCAGCTTGTTGTTGCTGCCGGTGCTACCGTGGCAGTGGCCGGCGAGCAGTTCCAAGCAGGAACTCAGGTTAAGGTTTGGTTGCGCTCAACCCCGCAGTTGCTGGGTACAGTAACCGTGAATCCGGATGGCTCATTCGCTTCGAGCCTTCCGATTCCTGCCGGACTGGAGATCGGAAACCACACCCTAGTTCTCCAAGGCTTGAACAACAAGAATGAACTCCAGAACGCTCAGGCTTCCCTACTTGTGAAGGCGGCATCAACTGCGCCTGAAACCGTAAAGCAGCTGAAGATTTACTTCCCAGTGGGCGGTGCGCGCGTATCCCTCATCGCCCACCGAGGCATCGTTGCGTTCATGCATGCTATCGCCGGACAGAAAAACATTCAGGTAACAACGAGCACTTATTATTTGCACTCCGTTTCCAGAAAACTAGCGCTAAAGATTGGCGCAGCCCGATCGGCCGTTTTGGTTAACCAGTTGCGACGTGTGGGTATTGACGCGAAGGTAATAACTACTGCGCGTCAGACCAAGCAACGTTCCCAGGTCGGTCAGCTCCTCGAGGTTGCAGTTAGCTCAACGCCGAAATAAGAGTTCTGGAGTTACGTGACGACAGGTGGGCGGGTAGTTTTAGGGTTTCCCAATCATTGACGAATTCAACGAATCCTGCAGATTCATGCGAGATTTCCGATTTCTAATCAAGGTTTAGACTCATCCCATGCATGGCATTTTCAAAGAAGAATTCGCGCAAGTAGTAGACCTGTTCGAACAGCAGGGCAGGGCGCACCCGTTGGGTGGGTCATCGTTGGCCGTATACAAGGACGGCGAACTTGTTGTTAACGTGTGGCAAGGCGAAGCAAAGCCAGGCGAGCCCTGGGCTGAAGATACAGTCTCCGATGTTTTTTCATCGACAAAGGGCATTGTCTCAATTTTGGCTGCCAAGCTTGCCGATGAAGGTGTCCTAGATCTCGATGCCAAAGTCACTGAGTATTGGCCAGAATTTGGCCAAGGTGGCAAAGAGAACATCACAGTCAAAATGGTTCTGCAACATAAAGCCGGGCTTAGTGCGGTTCGTCGCGATCTCACATTTGACGAGGTTGTCGATGGCCACACAATCACCGATGAACTTGCCAAGCAAGAACCGCTATGGGAACCCGGCACCTCACATGGCTACCATGCTTTGACTTTTGGCAATCTGGTGAGCCGCATTATTTTGGGCGCCACTGGGCTAACGGCAAATGAGTACTTACAGAAATACGTGACCAAACCACTCGGCCTCGATATGTGGATTGGAACACCTGCGGCAGTGTTGTCGAGAGTAGCTCCGCTAATCAGCGATGGCAATTTCATCTCGGCACATCCGGAAGTTGGAACTGATCTTTATTGGGTCGAAAAGGCAATGACCATGGGAGGCGGTCTGCCTGTTGACCCTACATCTGCAAACGGTTTCAATAATCCTCGACTTTTGGCAACCGAGCTGGCCGGTGCCAACGGTGTGACCAACGCACACGGTTTGGCAAAAATTTATTCGGCGGCAGTAGTTAAAACCGATGGATTAAGGCTCTTGAGCGACGACGCAATTGAGGCCGCTTGCATCCCTGCATCGTTTGGCGAAAACCATTGGCATGAGCCCGCTCCTCACCCAATCTGGGGAAATGGATTTATGGTCCCTGGCGCCGTGCACATAAAAATGCCGGGAAATAAGGGATTTGGGCACGATGGGCTAGGTGGCCAAGCCGGATGGGGAAGCCTTGAGCACCGGATCGGTTTCGGATACACCACCACCTTCCTAAAGCGCACACCTGATACCCAGAAAAATCAGCAAGACCTGGTGGCCTCGGTCAACAGGGTGCTAGGCATCTAAGCGCCCTGGGCCCAGCGCGCAAAAAACCTTCAATTTGAATGGTTTTTAAAACCCGGTGACTTTGTCCGCACAAACTGTAAGCGTTTACAAATCGTTATCAAATTGAGTATTTATTGCCTTTTTTTCAATGTAGTTTTATTACGAACCTGGTCTCAAAAGGGAGATTCAGATTCTCGAAAGGACAAATTCGCATGAACAAAGCTACAAAGTTTGCAGCTGTTGCGCTGGCATCGCTGCTAGCTCTTGGTGGCACCACTGCCGCTCACGCAGCACCTGCAGCCAAGTGTGCAAGCAAGGCAACCGTGACCATGCTTGGAACCATCAAGGTCGAAATTCAGGACCAGTTCCTAGCAGCAGTTGCTGACTACAACAAGAGCCAGAAGTGCTACGTCGTTAAGTCGATCGCAGGCGTAAAGGGCAACACCTTCCTTCAGAACGTGACCCCAATGTACGCTGCAAAGCACGCTCCAACCATCATGTACACCCTTCAGGAAATCCCAGACATGGCTTCAAAGGTTATGGACTGGAAGGGTACCAAGCTTATGTCGCTCGTTCCAGCAGGTCTTCTTGCTGCAGCTAACGTAGGCGGCAAGCAGGTTGGTGTTCCATCGACCGCTGAGGCATTCGGTCTTGTTTACAACAAGAAGGTTCTCGACAAGGCAGGCGTTGACCCTAAGAAGATCGCAACTCGCGACCAGCTAGAAGCAGCCTTCAAGAAGGTACAGGCTTCGGGCACCGGTGCAGTTCACTTCTCAGGTCTATGGTGGTCGCTTGGCGCTCACCTAACCAACGTTTACTTCGCTAACGCAGCTAAGACCCACGAGGGTCGCCTAGCTAACCTAGACGCAATGGCAAACGGTACCAAGGACCTATCGAAGGACGCTGTATTCCAGAACTGGCTAGCAACCTTCGACCTTCTAAAGAAGTACGCAGATGCTGCTCCAAACCTAACCGACACCGAGTACGACACTGCTGTAGCAGCTCTTTCTTCGGGTAAGGCTGGTTTCTGGTTCATGGGTAACTGGTCAGAGCCAAACCTAATGACCGCTGCACCTGACACCAACTTCGGTCTAATGCCACTTCCAATCAGCAACGACGCCAAGGCATACGGCAACGACTCGATCTCGGTCGGTGTTCCTGGTTACTTCATGATTGACAAGGTACAGTCGACTCCTGCTCAGCGTGCTGGTGCAGTTGACTTCCTAACCTGGCTATACACCTCGACCAAGGGTCAGCACCACGTTGCAGACAGCGTTGCAAAGGGCGGCATGAGCTTCATCCCTGTTTACAAGGGCTTCAAGGTTCAGCCAACCACCTTCATGTCGAAGGAAATTGCTAGCTACGTAGCAGCTAACAAGACCATCGAGTGGATCAACACCTACTACCCAGCAGGTGGCCAGGACAAGTACGGTGCTTCGGGTCAGAAGTACCTAACCGGCAAGATCAACGGAACCCAGTTCGCTACCGAGCTTCAGGACGCCTGGAAGGGCGCGACCAAGACTTGGCGCGGCGAGAAGGTAAGCAACTAGGTTTTAGAATCTAGTTACTAGTTCCTTAGTAATACATCGAACTCATCTCGGGGTGGAGCAATCCACCCCGAGATGAGTTTGGAACTTCAGCAACATTTTTCACACCGGCAAGTTAGGGAGCTCCAAGTGCCAGTAGGTAAAAGCATCAAAAAATTCTTAGTTTTCGCGGCACTCCCGTTGTCGATCTTCCTTGTTGTACTTGTTATTCCTTTTAGCCAGGGTCTGTTCCTGACTTTCACAAACTGGGACGGCTTCTCGTTCACTCAGTTCGCGGGTATTGACAACTACGTCAAGTCATTCCAGGACCCTTCGTTCTGGTCAACACTTCAGTTCACAGCAGCATTCGTGGTCGTATCGATGATCACCATTAACGTTGTAGCCTTCGGTCTAGCACTTCTAGTTACTGCAAAGCTCCGTAGCTCGAACATCTTCCGCACATTCTTCTTCGTGCCAAACCTCATCGGTGGCGTTATCCTCGGTGTTATTTGGCAGTTCATTTTCAACAGCGCGCTTGTTTCGCTCGCTCAAAAGTTCAACTGGACCGCACTCACCTCATCTTGGTTGAACGAAACCGACACCGCTTTCTGGGCGCTGATCATCGTTACCACCTGGCAGGCGTCCGGTTACATGATGATCATCTACATCACCGGTCTAATCAGCATTGAGCAGGACGTCCTTGAAGCAGCACGTATCGACGGCGCTTCGGCATTCCGCACCATGCTCTCGGTAAAGATCCCGCTGATGATTCAGTCATTCACCATCGCATTGTTCCTAACCCTTCGCGGTGGATTCATGGCTTACGACGTAAACGTCGCGCTAACCGGCGGTGGCCCATTCCGCACCACCGAGCTAATCTCGCTGCACATCTTCAACGACGCATTCCGTCTTGGTAACTTCGGCACTGGCCAGTCCAAGGCAGTAATCATGTTCTTGATGGTTGCGATCGCAGCTCTAATTCAGGTAAACGTCAGCAAGCGCATGGAGGTCCAGCGATGATCCAGAAGAAGTCAATTGGTACCAAGATCATCTTCCTTCTTGGTTTGGTCCTATCGGTTTCCTACGCAATGCCGTTCGTGCTTGTTGCTCTGAACTCGGTCAAGCCAAAGTTTGAGATTCTTGCGAACCCGCTCGCTCTCCCAATCGTTTTCACCTGGGATAACTTCAACCAGGCGATCACGAAGATGAACTACTTCCAGTCGCTAACCAACTCGATCATCATCACCACCTTCAGCGTTCTTGCGTTGATTCTGATCTCGTCGATGTTGGCTTACTACCTATCGCGCACCAAGAACAAGTTCACCAAGGTGACCTTCTTGATCCTTGTTGCTTCGATGATCGTGCCTTTCCAGGCTCTGATGATTCCGTTCATGGCTCTCTTCGCACCGATGGTGTCGTGGAACAACCGTGCATCGCTGATCTTCTTCTACATGGGCTTTGGTGTCGCGCTGTCGACCTTCTTGTACCACGGGTTCATCTCGAACATTCCGGTGGAACTTGATGAAGCAGCTTCGATTGACGGTGCTGGCGACTTCACCATCTTCTGGCGAATCATCTTCCCGATGCTTAAGCCAGTTACCGCAACCGTGGCAATCATCAACGCACTATGGATCTGGAACGACTTCCTACTCCCAGTGCTAGTTCTTACCCCGGAAACTCAGACTCTTCCGCTGTCTACTTACCTCTTCTACGGTCAGTACTCAACCGAATACGGTCAGGCAATGGCTGGTCTGCTTCTTGCAGTCTTCCCAATCATCGCCTTCTACCTAGTTCTGCAGCGTCAGTTCATCTCGGGCATTTCCTCGGGTGCTGTGAAGTAGCAGACACTTTGAAATTATTGAACCCGGCACTCATAGCAAGTGCCGGGTTCAATCTTTAACTCAAGCTGTGGTCGGCGCAGTGCGGCCGGGCCGGAGTCGGCAGCTGTGTGCGGCCACTATCCAACTACACGAACCTCGGGAACCGACGCCCATGAGTATCTGGCGTGATAGCCGGGGCTGAAGTACAGGTGTACCTCGAGGTTGCGGTTTGAGATTCCCAACGGTAATCCAGCAGCCACCAGTGCCTGGCGCATCGCAGCCTTGCGTTGCTTCGAAAGAGCCGTGATGCTGCCATCGATCTTGAAATAGCTACGCACGTTGATTCGAAGCGCCAAGGCGGAGTCGGCTAGCAGCGCATTTACGTAGTCCACGTAGTTTTTTACTCTCAGCGCGGAACCCGATGAAAGCACGGCACGCTTGCCAACAAATCGGAACAGAATCTTCCGCACCTTCGATGGGGTCGGGTCTACATTTACCGGAATGGTCACGGTTTCCGCGGCCAGGTAATCATCGTTGCCAGGCTGATTCGCGACTACATTGCAGTCGCCGCCGCCAAGGATGCGAACCAACCCTGCGGTGGTGATGCTGCATCCGGAGCTTGCTTCATCGGAAGCTGAATAGGCAATCGTAAGGCCGACGTCGGTCTTAGTAGGCATTGTCAGAGACATGCCAGGGTAGAACACAGCGCGTAACTTTGGGCTTGGGATGACTTGCGGCAGCTTTACTTTTTTCCAGGCGGCGGTAAAAGCTACTGGCTTGTTGCCGACTGGATATTTGCTGCCGGCAGGGTAAATCCTACTTCCGTCGTGCCAGCCCTCAAGCGTGTATCCCGGTTTTACAACGTCCACTTCCTTTGGCAACTCGATTACAGTCCCTGGAAGTATCGTTCTTGTGGCGGGGATGCCGATAGTGCTACCGCCGGCAGGATCCAGCGTCACCATTACTGGCGGGTCAGGCTGGGGTGCTGGTGGTACCACAACAGGTACAACTGGAATAACTGCCTGCCATTGAGCCACAAAATTCAGCGCAGCGCTTCCCATCACGTAGCTTTGTCCCGCAGTGTAAGTGGTGCTTCCATCGCTCCAACCGGTAAAGGCGAAGGCGGCTTTGGAGAAGCTTGAACTGCTTGGCAGCGTAAATGTTACGCCAGGCAGGTTGCTCAATGCTGCAGGAGTTGTGCCGGTGCCCCCATTGATGTCGAAAGTGACCGGATTGGCAACAGCTCCAACCGGAGTCCAGATTGCGGTGAAGAAGCTACCCGGTGCGTTGGTTATGAATGCATCGAAAGCGGCATAGGTAGTAGCCCCATCGGTCCAACCGCCGAAGGTGAATCCAGTCTTACTAAACCCGGTGTCATCTGGAAGGCCGTCCACAGTGTAGCCCGGAACAGAAACATAAATAGGTGTTGTTCCAGACGCGCCATTGATGTCGAATGTGATCGGGTAATACGGGATGTCTGCCGTGAATATCCAGTTAGCGCCGGCCGAATCCGAAAGTATCGTGATAGCGCTCATAGTCTGTGGCTCTTCGACGTAGTAACGCATGGAATCCATTACTAGGTTTGGCTGCACGGACTGTGCAGACCAACCGATGAGGGTTGCGCTGTAGTTTTCAGCAGTCAAGTTCGTGCTCGTTAGAGCGCCTGAAACGTTCGTAACGTTCGAAACGTCCCACGCCCCCAGATTGAAGTCGACGGGGGCGCCATTGAATGTGTTGTTGAGATTTACTAGGTGTGGCGTTTGCCAGGCGCTCAAGTCACTTGAGAACGAGGAGGCCATGACGAACATGTATGAGGCGTCAACAAGGTTCGAAACATCCCAGTTACTCAGTGAGCCCGAAAAAGCGGATGCGTCTGCAAACATGTGCGCCATTGTCAAAGCTGCCGAGGTGTCCCAGGTTGAGATATCGCCATCGAATCGGAATGCTCCATCGAACATGTGGCTGAAGTCGGTGACGCTGGATGTGTTCCAGTTGTCCAATGGTTTGTTGAAACGAACTGCTCCATCGAACATGTGAGACATGTTGGTGACGCTGGATGTATTCCAGTTGTTCAAAGGTTGATTGAAGACCGTCCCTCCTTCGATCATCTGGAAGGTAGACGACATGTTTACGACATTCGAGGTGTTCCAGTTGTTGAGTGGCTGGTTGAATCGAACAGCGTTGTAGAACATTCCAGAGATGTCCGTAACCGAACTCACGTCCCAGTTTCCAATCGGTTGATTGAAGTAACTGGCCAGGGAGAACATCTGGGACATATTGGTTACGCTGCCGGTCTGCCAAGATGAGATGTTTCGGTTGAATGGGGTGTGTTCAAACATGTTGCTCATGTCAGTCACGTTTGATGTATCCCAGTTTGAAATATTGCTATTGAATTGCCCGTAAGAAAACATGCTCTCCATGTTTTGGACAGCGGATGTATCCCAAGCGCTAATGTCACCATTGAAATCTGTGTTCGCGAACATGTACGAGGTATCGGTTACGCCAATGGGCAAAGCGGCGGGAACAGACTGAACCATGCTTCCGTCGAAAGCTCCCCGGAAGCTGTGTATGTTGTTCCACTCGGTAACTCCTACTACCGAAGAAACACCTTCCCAGCCGCCTACCTGTCCAAAATTGTCAATTGAACCGGTAGCTACCGAAATAACCCGGACGGTGTAAGGCGCCATTGTCAGGGGTGCACTGTTTGGATAAACGTGCCTGATAGAAGTGCCGCTATTGAATGCTTCGATTGCGGTGCCATCGCCCCAGTCAACCTGAAGTCCAGTAAACGTGCCGGAAATCGGCAGGGTAAGGGGGGTTCCTAGGAACTGTTGCGGCACTTCGAGTTGCAACTCCAGCAAGTCGCCTGGCGCCGCCGATGCCTTCACCGGCTGCAGTGCGGTCAGCAGCATCAGGCTGGCAACAAGTGTTGCCCAAAGCCTCGGGCGGAAGAGTGGTTTGGCTAGCATCGGCATACTTTCTTTTCAGGGACGGCCAATCTAGGCCGGATCCTTTGGGACGAGTTCAATGCGAATCTTCGAGTACTTGGCGTTCCGGTTAGTTACGGCAGTGCCCTGCTCCACGTCGATGCTCAGGCCCGAAGTAGTAAAGGCCTTCTTGGCCAGGGCAAGATGCTTGGCCAGCAAGGTTTGCTGTGCCGCACCCGACTTTGAGCTGTCCCGCAGGGAGAACTCGGTGACGAGAACTGCCTTGTAGCGGCTCAGTTGCTGGTACTTACTTAGGGCAGCGATGAACGTGCTTAGAGAGGCTCGCCCGCTGCGGGTAGGCTTGCTCGAACCGATTGCGAGCTTTACTGCGGTTTCCGAAACTGGCAGCGGTGGAACTTCTGGGGAGGGCAAGGCGGGAACACCATGTTCGGTACTGCCGCCCGCACCCGAGACTGGCGCTTCTGCCTGCCACTGTGCTGCCAAGGTGATGTTGGTCGGCCCAACAACAATCTGAGAATCGGGGGCGTAGAAGTTGGTGCCATCACTCCAACCCGCGAACACATAGCCCGCGCGGCTGATTGCCATGCTTCCCATGATGGTGAGACGGCTGCCCACTGCGAGGACTATAGGCGCAGGGGTGTCTCCGATCCCGCCGTTTACCGTGAACGAAATCTGACTGATTGGGATCAGGGCCCAGTGCGCATACAGGGTGAAGTTGCTGGTTCGCCCGTGCGTGTAAGGGAACGAAATGGCCGAGCCGCCATCCGCGCTGGTGAACCAGCCGAGGAAGCGATGGCCGGTCATGCTTGGCGCGATAGGGGAGACCAGTATTTGCTCATCGGTGTGCGTAGTCTGAGTGCTTACTGAGGAACCGTTTGACGGGTTGAACGTTACCGTGAGGGCGCTCGCCGACCAAGTTGCCGTGAGAGTAACGCCAGAAGTACCAACTGTGTATGTGCCCCCTGGCTGATAGGTGGCCGTGCCATCCGTCCACCCCTCGAAGAAGTACCCGGATTTGCTGAGTGCAGACGCGTCGGCCAAAACAAAGCTTCCGCCCGAAACAATATCCACTTGGGTTGGTGGGGTTCCGGAGCCTGTTCCGGCACGATAGGTGACGGTCTGCGGAAGCCCGGTCCATTGAGCGTAAAGGGTGAAGTCGGAAGTTTGTCCGTGTGCGTATGGGAACGTAATTCTGCTTCCACCGTTAGCGTCTGTGAACCAGCCGGCAAACGAGTAGCCTGTCCTTGTTGGAGCTGCAGGCTCTGCTGAAATTTGAGCATCAGTCTGTGTTGTGAGGGTAGTTGCGGGCGAGCCATTTCGGACATCTAGCGTGACCGTAAGTGTATTTACCGCCCACTGCGCGGCCAGGCTGACCGCGGTGGATCCTGCGGGGTAGTTGGCCCCCGCCGCATAGGTGCCGCTATTGTCTGTCCAGTTCGTAAATGTGTATCCCGGGCGGCTGAAGCCAGTGGGTTGTGCGACAGCGAACGGGTTGGCAATCGCAACCGCAGTCGTGCGTGGGGCGGTTCCGGTGCCTGGGGTGATTACATAACTAACCATGCGCGAACTAGTCTCGGCCGAAAGGTTCCAGGCGTAGGTCGTGGTCAGGGTGGATACCGCAGCCAAGGTTGCCGTATCACCCAAGTAGTTGAGTCTCCAACCTGTGGTGACCGACCTAGGAACTGTGTAGGTTGTCGCTCCAACAGTCCATCCTCGCGCCCACCCCTGCAAAGTTGCACTCAGCATGGGGGCTGAGATGGACGATCCAACGAGTATGCGCCCGACGTTCACCGGATATACCGTCTTAATGTTCCAGGTTGCCAGTGACCTATCGAATGAAGTCGCGCCTTGGAATATGTAGTCGAGGGTGGTCGCGCTAATGGTATTCCAGCCACTGAGAGGCTGGTTAAAGGCGGTAGCCCCGTAAAACATTCGATCGAAGTTAGCTACTTTGGCGACATTCCAATTCGTCAGGGGTTGGTTGAAACTGGTAGCCCCGTTGAACATATTTGCCATCATGACTACGTTGGCTGTGTTCCAGCTAGCCAGTGGCTGGTTGAAATTTGTTGCCCCGGCAAATGTGTTCGCCATTGTTGTCACTGCGCTGGTATTCCAGGTGTCCAGTGGCTGGTTAAAGCTGGTAGCTCCTACGAATGTGCTCAACAAGTTGGTAACGCGTGAAGTATTCCAGCGCGAGATGTCCTGATTGAACGATGTCGCGCCTTGGAACATGCTCTGCATGCTTGTGAAGCCAGCCGTGTTCCAGTTTCCGATTGGCTGATTGAACGAACTTGCTCCATTGAACATGCTGTCGGCAAATGTAACGCTTGCGGTATTCCAGCCCGAAATATCACTGTTAAAGTTTTCTGCCCGATTGAACAGGTAAGAGATGATTGTGACCGATGGCGGCAAGTAGTTGGGCACGGATCGCAGATTTACCGCTCCAGAAAATGCGCCCTTTAGGTTGTTCAGGTAGTTCCAGTCGGTGACGCTAGTAACGTACTCTGCTCCAACCCAGCCGTAGGCGACGGCAAATGGGTTCGATATTCCAAACCCGATGGTTCCGCTTGCTGGCGCTGAAACCGCAATCGAATAGTCACCGGCTGCGGCATAGACGTGACTCTTCACGGTTCCAGGCCCGAGCGTCCCGTCGCCCCAGTCGATGGTCACTCCCGTATAGGTTCCAAGCAACGGTAGATTCATGGTGGTGCCGGCGTCTGGAATGGTTATGTTCAGATCGATAGTGTCGGGGCTGGTTGCAGATGCCGACGTCGCGGTGCTCAATGACGCAAATGTGAGCGACATTACTACCGTTGCCAAAACGCCTATTGACCAGAGTGGCCAGTAGTTAGAACGGTTTGTTCTAAGTTTTGTCATTTTCAACCATTTATTTCTTACTTCTTCGCATTAGCACCAGCGCATTCCCCCAAATGCATTGCTAGTTTGTCGACAGCACCGGCGTTATCCGTATGTAGTCGTATTGCTTTGGAGATGCCTCTCTCTTGGCTACGAGGCTTAGAGAGTTATCGCCCGACAGACCCGGTAGCTTTGCCACTCTGCTGATGCCCGCAACTCGCTGTTTGATTAACGCAATGTCACTAGTGGCTAGTGCCCTTCCTCCCGCTGTCCGAGTGACGGCGGTAATAGTCCAGGAAACGTCGTTTAGGCCCTCGTATGTGCGCATGGTGGCAACGAAGTTCGCAAGTGCCCTCTGGCTAACGTCGTTCAGCGCTCCCGAGTTAGGGGCGAACTTGAGCGTTAGCGCTTCGGCAGGCAAAGGAGACCATTCAACTCGAAGGGAGTCTGACTTTTCAGACTGCTGAGATGACCCAGACGCGGTACTTGCCACCGCAGTGAAGGTGGCCTTAGAGCCAGCCTTCAGCGCTGTGATCTCACAGCTACTTGCACCAGCCGGCACCGAGCAACTACTTCCGTTAGAAGCCGTCACAACAATGGATGAGGCCGCCTTTGTCGTTGCGTTATCTAGCGCAGAGCGCGCGATGCTGACAATTGCGGTCGTGCCGCGAAGAACCGCGCTCGGCTTCGACGGCGCATTAGGCACTGTCAATAGCTCAGTCCACTGTGCGGTCAGCGTTATGTCGCTGGCACTTGCAACAATCTCAGCTCCCGGGGCATAGGTCTTTGTGCCGTCGCTCCAACCCGTAAACGAGTATCCATAACGTTCAAATCCGTAGCTACCCGAAATGGATAGGCGGCTGCCGGTATAGACGACAAAGTTGCGTGCAGAACCCGCAGCCCCATTACCGTCGAAAGTGATTCTTGTGGTTGGAATTAGTGTCCACTGGGCGGTCAATGTCACATAAACGGCGGTTGCCGGATATGTGGAACCTGGCTGGTAGACATGCGTTCCATCGGACCAGCCGGCGAACCTGTAATCTGTTCGACCAATTTGAGAGCCCGAGCCAACAGTGAATGTGTCGGTGTTGGCAATCACGGCTGGAACAGGGAGCGTTCCCAAACCCCCACCGAGGGCATAGTTGACCAAGTGGGATGGCGGTGCAGCCGATGTGTTCCAAGTTGAGATGGACTGGTTGAAGGCAGTCGCCTCTTCGAATACTCCCGTGAAGTCAGTGACACTTGAGGTGTCCCAGTTGCCGATTGGCTGATTGAATGATGTCGATCCATAGAACATGTACGACATGTCAACAACTGATGAGGTATCCCAGTTGCCGATTGGCTGATTGAAAGAAATGGTTCCGCCCGGCTCTTCAAGCGCAAACATCTCGCTCATGTTGGTCACGTTAGAAGTGTTCCAATTGCCGATTGGCTGATTGAAGCTATCCGCGTCTTGGAACATCTTCCGCATGGACGTAACGTTGCCAGTATCCCAACTTGCAAGCGGCTGGTTAAACTCGGTTGCGCGTATAAACATGAGCTCCATGTTTGTAACGTTTGCAGTGTTCCAGTTATTCAACGGTTGATTAAAGGAAGTTGAATCGGCGAACATTCGGAATGTGTTCGTTACGTTACTGGTGTCCCAGTTGTTTAAAGGGCTGTTGAATGCAGGTGCAAGCTCAAACATTCGGCTGATGTTTGTGACGCTGTGTGTGTTCCAGCCATTGAGATTCTGATTGAAAGAAGTTGCCCGCATGAACATGTACATCATGTCGGTGACATGAGAAACATCCCATGCGCCAATGTCTTGATTGAACGAGCTGGCCCCAAAGAACATGGCTGTCATGAATGAGACGGAGCTGGTATCCCAGCTGCTTATGTTGCCGTTGAACGCAGAGGCATTCTGGAACATGTAGCGCATGTCGGTAACCCGCGAGACATTCCAGTTGTTGAGGTTTTGGTTGAAAGACCTTGCTCGCAAAAACATGGAGTTGGCATTTGTAAGCGATGACGTGTTCCAGCCGCCAATCGGTTGGTTGAAGGCCATTGGACGGCTGTCTGAATTCGAACCAAACATCACGGCCATCGATGTGACACGGCCAGTGTTCCAGCTGGAAATGTTGCCGTTGAAAGCGGCAGCATCCTGGAACATGTAGTTCATGTCGGTTACTTGCGAGACATCCCAGTTATTGAGGTTTTGATTGAAGTTAATAGCTCGCAAGAACATCGAGTTCATATCTGTGACTCGCGAAGTGTTCCAGCCGCCGATATCGCGGTTGAAAATCATTGGTGAAGCATCCGAGGTGCCAGCGAACATTGAAGCCATGAGCGTGACACTAGAGGTGTTCCAACTGCTGATGTTTCCGTTGAACCGAACGGCATCTTCAAACATGTAACGCATTGATGTCACGTGGGAAACATCCCAGTTGTTGAGGTCTTGGTTGAACATGACATCTCGAACGAACATTGATTCCATGTCGGTTACCGAGGATGTGTTCCAGCCGCCGATCGGCTGGTTGAAGACCGGACAATCCGCAAACATGCGCGCCATATTGGTGATATTCGAGGTGTTCCAGCTGACCACGTTTGGGCTATTGAAAGTATCCGCGTGCCAGAACATGTAGTGGGCGTTGGCGACTGTGGTTGGAATGAAGTTGGGAACCGATGTCAGGTTTGTGGCATGCGAGAATGCGCCCTCGAGGCTTGTTAGCGAGGACCACTCGGTCACTGCTGTGACATAGCCAACGCCAGTCCAGCCAGTTTGATTCAACGAGCCGAATGAAAGTGGGCCGGTTGCTGTGGCGATTACACGCAGGCTATACGATCCGGCCGCTGAGTAGGTGTGAGTTAGAGAAGTATTTGTTACCCCGTCGCCCCAAACAACGCTCAGGCCTGAGTAGCTCCCAGCGAGCGGCAATGACACCTGACCGCCCGCTGGTGCGGACAAAGTCAGGTCAATAATGTCTCCGGGAACCGCAGTCGCGGGGGCCGCAGTTAGTTGGCTAAACAAGGCGCCAATGAGAATGGTTAAAGTGCCAGTTCCGATTACTAATGTGGCACGAAGCGCCGAGATTAGCCCCTTGCCGTCTGTCTGAGAATCCCTTGGCTTGCTCTTCATTTTTACTCCACTCAATAACCCAGTAGAGCGGATCGCGGGATGCGCGAAACCCGCTAATTTGAGGTATTTTGCCCAAAATTATCAAGGGCGGAGTGACATTCCTAGAGTCTTACCGTGCATACATATATGTCTGCACGATGCACGGTTGGCTGGAATCGACCAGCTTGGTTGGCGTTAGACCTTGATTGAAATTCCTAGAGCGAGAGCAGGGCTGCGGCGCGTCCCAGGTGTGCGTTCAAGACCTCAACAACTAGGTTGTGATCGTCCAAGTCGCTCAGTCCCGAGATGGTAAATGAACCGATCACGCCGGCGCCTTCAACTCGAATGGGGAATGACCCTCCATAGGTGCCATAGACCCGCGAATCGAGATTCATGAAGTCCACAAAGTTGAAGCCATTTTGTTTGTGAATGAAGAAGTTGACCGAGCTGAAATGCATCAAGTTCACCACTGACTTTTTGCGAGAACCGAAGTCGGCATTCGCCGGCGAAGTACCCGCCATGCTGTGTTCAAAAAGCGTGTGATCACCGCGGCTTATGTTCACCCAGATGGTGTACCCGCGACTTTCGGCTAAGGCCAGCGCCTCGAGCCCAAGACTCAGCGCGATCTTTTCATCGAAGCGTTCGAAGACGAGTTCGGCTTCTTGATTCGCCACCGCCTTTAATGCGCTGTCCAGGGTCACTTTGCCACCTCCGAAATTTGGCGGCGAGCTTCATCGAGAATCTCCATTACTTCAATGGTGAAGTGCAAAGGGTGGAGTTCGTTTTCGGTCTTCCCGGCGATGATGGCATTGCTAACCGACTCGATCATATGAACGTATCCAGCGCCTCGGTGTGGCAGTCGGATGACTTCATCCGGGTGTTCCTGTCCATCAAATGGTCCTGAAATGACAACTTCTTCGGCGTTCCAGAACTGGCCCTTGAACTCGATCGATCCGGCATCTCCAACCAGGCGACCGCCAAAACCGAGCGTTCCGACAAGTGAGCTCAAGGCAATGCCAAGTACCCCATTCTCAAATTCGAGAAGGCTATGAACCGAAGCATCCGCGCCGTCTGGGAAAAGCTCGCCGACGGACTTCTGATTTAGGCGTCCTGAGCCTGCAAACCAGTTAGCAAACGCAGCCGTGTACACACCTTGGTCGAGCGCCGATCCACCGCCCTGCTTAAAGTCGTAAAGTCTGTGACTGCTGTCGTACGGCAGGTTCATGCCGAAACTGCTTTCTACGAGCTTCAACTTTCCAATGCGCCCGGATTCCACGAGCCGCTTTACCTCAAGATGAAGCGGCTGGAATTTCATCCACATTGCCTCCATGAGGAAGCGGCTATTCTCGGTAGCCAAGCGCTGAAGTTCACGCGCTTCCGCAGCGTCCATGGTGAAGGCTTTTTCGACCATCACGTGCTTACCAGCTTCGAGCGCTCGCTTTGCGAGAGGGAAGTGGGTGGCGTGGGTTGTTCCTATATAGATGACGTCGATGTCCGGATCTGCGATCGCTTCTTCAAATGTGAGAGCCTTGGCTTGAATGCCTTCATCGGCCAGCCTCTTCGATGCCTTGCTTGGGTCTCGTGAGACGAGTGCGACGAGCTTTGTGTTTTCAGAAAGTGCGAAGTCTTTCAAAATCAGGGTGGACATAAAGCCTGTGCCAACCATGGCCCATTTCACGGTATTCATGAAAGAAACCTAACACCCGTTTAGTTTTCCTTCGAGCCGTAATTTCATTTCGTTACAGATGGCTAACGGTGTCTATCAGTACCTGTTTCCTAATACCATTCGCCTGATAGGCTTTCGAAAAATCCCAAAGTTTGGAGGCTCAATTGACTGAAACTATTCCGCAACGTTCAACGCTGACGGCTCTCAAGTTTGCCTCCTTCGCGTCCACAATGAGCTGGATTACCTGGGTTCCTCGCCTTCCCGATATCAAAGACCACCTAGGCCTGAGCTTCGACCAGCTTGGCTTGATTCTTATGATTGCGGGTCTGACAATGGCGGTGAGTGCCAGCCCAACTGCCTCGCTGATCCACCATTTCAAGTCAAAGCGAGTGGCGCTCATCGGCGCTGTAATCTCACTACTCGGCAACCTCGTAATTGGCCTGGCGAACAATGGCATTGTGCTTACCGTGGGGCTGATTATCGCTGCATTTGGCGTTGGACTCGTAAACACTTCTAACAACACTCAGATCAACACCCTCAGTGCTATCACTGGAGAAAATCAGCGAAACAAGTTGTCTGCCTACGCCCCACTCGGGTCGATGACCTCACTGATTCTCGGCACGATTCTGCTGGATCTTCTCAGCACTCTCCAATACCTGATGACGATTCAGGTGTTCGCACTCGTCACCGCTTTTTCCGTTAGTCGCTTCTTCTTCACCGAAGACACCGGCGCTGCGGAAAAGGGAACCAAGCAGGTCAAAATGCCTTGGTTCGGCAAGCGGATGGTGCCATTCTGGTTAGCTCTAAGCGCGCTCTACGCGACCACCTTGGCAGAATTCTCGGTGGGCGACTGGGCCGGCCTATTGGCACGCGACAACTTCCACATCACTGCGCCTTGGTTCCTCCTCGTGATTCTTGCCTTCCAGCTCGGCCTTTTCGTAAGTCGATCCGCGGCCACTAACCTCATCAAGCGTCATGGTGAGGTGCGCGTGGTTCGGGTTGCAACAATCAGCGCTGCTGTCGTCTGGGGTTTAGTTATCTTTACAGCGGGCCAAGTTGGTCAAACGAGCCCGGTAGCTGCACTTGCCTGGGCGTGCTTCGGATTCTTCATCGCGGGATGTGGAATCGGGCCAAACTGGGGCGTTTTGTTGGCTGCTGCCACCATTCCAGGGTTCCCGCCGCCTGTAACGCTGTCTCGCGTTTTTGGCCTTCTGAGTCTCGTGTTTTCTTTTGGCCCAGGACTCGTAGGCCTGCTCGCAAAGTCGGTTGGGTTGACTACGGCGATGCTGCTACCCGTGCTTTGCCTTGGGTTGGTTGGATTCCTGGTGCCTACTATTGTCCGAAACGATCGCGAAGCCAGAGCGGCAGCGAGCACAGCTGGGTAATCGTCTTAGGCTTAGAGC
>JBEEJV010000068.1:0-16469 GCA_041169005.1 Actinomycetota bacterium | reverse complement strand
CGTGTGCGGTGCCGCTGGTTGGATCGTCAATAACAGCAGTTGAACATAGCTTGCGCCACTGCTGAGCAAGCGACTCCATGCGACCAGGCCCAGCGGCAGTCAACTTGAGCAAGGTGCCTCGCCCAACCATTCCCTCTTCGTTTCGGATGAAGGCTTGGCCATCGGCTGGAAGTGCGTCGATGAGCTTGAACCCTGCAGGCAGGGTCACCGGAATTGTCTTAACGAAAATGGTGGGGAAGTGGTGGCCGGCTTCGGCGGTTAGGTTATCTGAACGAGTCAGCGCAATCACCCTTCCTGGCCGTTTCAGCAATCTCTGAATTCTATTCCGCATACCTAACAAGAGGACAATCGCCGATAGTCCTCACGAGCAGCGACAACCCGTTGAAAGGTAAACTTTTTTTGTGAGTAAAGCCGACCTTCAGAAAAAACCTTCCGAGGTTGCTGCCATGTTCGATGATGTTGCGGAAACGTATGACATCGCGAACGATTTGCTCTCTGCCTGGCAGGATCGCGCCTGGCGCAAGGCTACTGCAAAGGCTGTAGATTCCAAGTCTGGCCAATCTATTCTCGACCTAGCCGCAGGTACCGGTTCGTCGTCGGTGACCTTTATGAAGCCGGGCGTGCGTGTGGTAGCCGGCGATTTCTCGCAGGGAATGCTTGCGGTTGGGCGCAAGCGTCACCCGGAAATTGAGTTTGTTTTCGCTGATGCAACAGCGCTACCTTTTGAAAAAGGCGAATTCGACGCGGTCACCATCAGTTTTGGTTTGCGAAATGTCGTAGACACTTCGAAGGCTCTTGCCGAGATGTACCGGGTGACCAAGCCTGGCGGAAAGCTCGTGATTTGCGAGTTCTCGCAGGTGCAAAACAGGCTAGTTCGCCCGTTCTACAACTTCTACTTGGCTAAGTTGCTGCCTGCAGTATCTCGCCTGGCTAGTCGAACTCCTGAGGCCTATTCGTACCTCAGTGAGTCCATCGCTGCCTGGCCAAACCAGGAGGCGCTCGCCGCTCTGGTTTCAAACGCGGGATGGCAGAACGTTCAGGTTCAGAACCTCACCTTTGGTGCAGTGGCTTTGCACATTGCAACTAAGCCAGCAGATGCCGTGCCAGGCGCCCCGAAAGGTCGTGCCTAATGGCCCGCAATCTTCCTAAACAGCTTCGCAAAGTAACAGACAAAGCTCTGCTTCGCAGTCTCGAGCAAGGTCTGGAACAAGTTGAGGTAGCCCTCGAGCAGGCCGTTGCCCACACCGATCCAATTGCCAAGGTGACTGCACGTCACCTTTCGGCGGCGGGCGGCAAGCGAGTCCGCCCAACGTTAGTTTTGTTGACTTCGCTTTTCGGCGAAGGAGTGAACGAGCAAATCGTAGACGCCTCGGTGGTAGTTGAGCTCACGCACCTTGCAACTCTTTACCACGACGATGTCATGGATGATGCCCCGATGCGCCGAGGCGTACCGACCGCACACGAAATCTGGGGCAACAGCGTTGCCATCCTCACCGGAGATCTTCTTTTCGCTCGCGCTTCGCAGGTTGTGTCCAAACTGGGAGCACGTGCGCTTACCCTTCAGGCCGACACTTTTGAGCGCCTGTGTCTGGGCCAGCTCCACGAGACTGTTGGTCCGCAGGAAGGTGATGAACCGGTTGCGCACTACATCCAGGTGTTGGCAGATAAGACTGGCTCGCTGATTGCTGCAGCAGCCGAGCTTGGAATCATGTTCAGCGGTGCTTCCGACGACTTCCGTGCTCCGGTTCGTGAATACGGCGAGAAGATTGGCGTTGCATTCCAGCTAATTGACGATGTGATCGACCTCCAGAGCGACGGAAAGACCAGTGGCAAAACCCAGGGCACAGACCTGCTTGCCGGGGTAGATACTCTGCCAACGCTTTACCTGCGCCAGATTGCTTCCAACGACGCCGCTGCAGCGGAGCTCGTTGCCCGTATCGACTCCGTTACTCCAGAGACACTAGCCGGTGTAGTTGCCGACTTGGGCGCGCATGAGGCGACTCAGCGGGCTTATGAAGAGGCGAAGCGCTGGGCTGATGAGGCAGTCGATGCTCTTGCGCCACTGCCAGATGGTCCGGCAAAGCAGGCGATGACCGCATTTGCGGAGGCAGTAGTGGACCGCCAGCAGTAGTTGCAGCTCAACTTGACCAAAATGTTAGATTTTGACTAAGTTTTGTGCAGTTTTGTGAAATAGTATTTCACTATGACTGAACAGTTCTTCCACCTCTCGCGCGGCGGCGTTTCTCTTCTCGTTGAAACCACCCACGGCACCCCAAACGTCTTCTACTGGGGCGCAGCGCTGCGTCCGGGTGTTGATCCTTCGCAGTATCTAGCGGCAATCACCCAGCCTGCGGCGCATGCTCACTTCGACCAGGCTCCGCGCATCGGTGCGTGGCGAGAAAACGCCCGCGGCAACTGGGGCCGTCCGGCAATCCTTGGTCACCGCGATGGCAAGGACTGGAGCCAGCTGTTTACACTTGTGTCGGCAACTTCCACTGCTTCGTCAGCAAGTTTTATCTCTCGCGATGATTCTGCCGGGGTAGAGGTTGAGATTAGCTACTCGCTAAACGATGCCGGACTCGTAATGGTGGACCACCGTGTAACCAACATCGCGGATGGCACCTTCTTCCTCGAAAGCTCTAACGCTCACCTTCCAGTGCCAGACACTGCAACCGACATCCTCGACTTCACCGGTCGTTGGTTGAAGGAGCGCATGCCTCAGCGCTCGAAGATCAACACTGGAATCTGGCAGCGTGAAAGCCGCGAGGGTCGCAGTGGTCACGACTACACCATCGTGCAGTTCGTGATGTCTGAGGATGCAAACTTCAACCGCGGTCAGGTTTGGGGACTCGGTCTCGCGTGGTCGGGTCAGGGCTCACACGCCGTGGAGCGCCTCAGCGACGGCCGCACATCTATCAGTGCCGGCGAGCTCTTGATGCCAGGTGAGGTCACGCTTGCAAAGGGTGAGACCTACCAGGCTCCAACAGTGATCGCGGCATTCGCCGACAACGGTATCGATGGCGCGAGCCACCGTTTCCACCAGTGGCTCCGCAGTCGCAAGAACCACCCGACTAACGTGCGCCCACGTCCGGTATCGCTCAATGTTTGGGAAGCCGTGTACTTCGACCACCGCCTCGAGAAGCTAGCTCAGCTGGCTGAGGTCGCAGGCGAAATTGGCGTAGAGCGCTTTGTTTTGGACGATGGTTGGTTCGGTGCACGCCGTGACGACCTAAAGGGTCTTGGCGACTGGACTGTTTCTCCGGAGGTCTGGCCTAACGGCCTGAAGCCTCTCATCGATGTTGTTCACAAGAATGGCATGGAGTTTGGCCTTTGGTTCGAAGGCGAAATGGTCAACCCAGACAGTGACTTCTACCGCGCACACCCAGACTGGATTCTGCACTCGGGTAACCGTTCTCCAATGACCGGCCGCTTCCAGCAGGTCGTTGACCTCAGCCACCCAGGCGCTTACGAGCACGTTCTTGGTCAGGTCGATGCAATCCTGAGCGAGTACGACATTGCCTACATCAAGTGGGACCACAACCGTACCCTCGCCGACGCCGCACACTTCGGCAAGGCAACCATGCGAAACCAGAACATCGCAATCTATCGCCTGTTCGACGAGCTAAAGCGTCGTCACCCAGGCCTCGAGATTGAGTCCTGCGCATCAGGCGGTGGTCGCATTGACCTTGGAATGGTTGATCACGCAGACCGATTCTGGACCAGCGACGACAACGATCCGCTAGAGCGTCAGACGATTTACCGCTACACCTCGATCGCTATTGCACCAGAGATGCTCGGTACCCACATCGGCCCGACTCACTCGCACACCACGTCGCGAGTTCACACTGTTGCATTCCGCGGCGTTACCGCACTCTTCGGCCACGCTGGTCTCGAGTGGGACATCACCGAAACCACTCCTGAGGAACGAGTAGCTCTTAAGGCTTGGACAACCTACTACAAGGCGAATCGCGAACTACTCCACTCGGGTCGTGTAACTCGCATGGATAGCATCGATGGAAACGCTTGGGTGCACGGAGTTGTAGCGCAGGATGGCAGCAGAGCTATCTTCGCTTACGTCGCTCTTGAACTCAGCCAGTACGTGCACCCGATGTCGTTGGTACTCGGCGGCCTAGAAGACGATGCGCTTTACAACGTGAAGGTTGTAACACCATTCGGCGGCTACGAGGAGATCACTCGTGGACAGGCTGGATGGATCGAAGGTGTTACCTTGGACGGTCGTTACTTGCAGACCGTCGGACTAAGCTCGCCAATCCTGAAACCAGAGCAGGCATTCTTGCTCGAAGTGACAAAGGTTGGCTAAAAGAATCGATACTGTCCTTTCGATAGCAGAGCACCCCAAAGCCCCGGCGCTGAGGGGTGTTCTGCTAGATAGGCTATTTTTATGGGAACTCTGACCACTGCACTCATGTCTGTGCCGCGCGCAAATAAGGCGCAGCGCGGACTGATGCTGTCCTTTTTTGTGCAAGGGTTTCTGAGCCTTAGCTACATTCCGCGCATCCCAGAACTGATCAATCAGCTCAACGTTTCGTTTGCTCAGTGGGGTCTCATCCTCGGGCTTGCGGGTATGGGCGGAATGGTCCCTCTGCTATTTGCCAATCGGGTGATCCTTCGGTTTGGAACTCGGCCTGTGATGCGAGCGTCTTTCGCTGTCACGGCCCTGTGTTTGGCCACCTATGGCTTGCTTACCAACGGTGTTGTATTTTTCATCGCTTCGCTTTCACTCGGCTTCTTCAACGCATTCTTCAATCTGGCACTCAACTCGCAGGCAGTTATGTACCAGGACAAGATTGGTCGCGTTGTCCTCGGTAAGCTGCACGCAACCTGGAGCATTGGTGCCACAACTTCCGCGCTGGTCTCTGGCCTCTTGGCGCCGTTCATAAGCTTGCACTGGTACCTCATCGGCACCGCTGCAATTTGTCTCGCCGCATTCTTCATCGGCAGTTCGATGATCCTTGGGCCAACTGAAGATGGCCACACGGATCAAAAGAAACAGAACGCGCACGTCCCTTTCTTCAAGTCACCGCCAAAGGTTTGGCTGTTGGCCGCGGGTCTCTTTGCTGCCATCTTCCCGGAAGTCACAATGATGGACTGGAGCGCAGTTTTCGCGAAGCGTGAGCTGCTTCAGTCGGTGGCAACAGTGGGCATTCCTTACACGGCCTTCAGCATGTCGATGATTGTTGGACGACTGATGGTTGGCCGCATCACGCGCCACATCCATATCGCCACCTTGGGTCGCTACGCCGCTCTGGTGGGTTCTGTTTTCATGGCGCTCGGGGCTTTCATAGGCCCTGTTGTATCGCGGGGGAACTCTTTTGCTGGGCTCATAGTCACAGCGATTCTCTGGGCTGTTGCGGGCCTAGGTATGGGGCCGATGGTTCCAACCTTCTTCAGCTCTGCGTCATCGGTGAAGGGGATGTCGACGCCTCAAGCTATGTCGCGCATGAGTCTCGTTAATTCCGTCTCGATCCTGCTCGCCAAGGTCTTGATGGGTGCACTCGCGCAGGGTGTAGGCATTATGTTGGCATACATCTTCCCTGTAGTGATGTTCTTTGTGGCTTCAGTGATTGCCGGATTCGTCGCTAAGGAAGCGCTCAAAGACTTGGCGGCATCGCACAAGAAATCGCAACCGGTCGATTTGGAAACAGCATTCCCGGGAACCTCGGCGATTCCAATCATCGTCGAAGACTAGAAATAAAAAAAGGCCGGTCCCAACGTGGGCCGGCCTTTTTCTTTAAGTTTTTAGCGGAAGTTCACAAACTGTACGTCGATGTCCAGGTTGCTGCCCTTTAGAAGCGCAATAACTTCCTGAAGGTCGTCGCGGCTCTTGCTGGTGGCGCGCAATTCATCGCCCTGGATGTTTGCCTTCACAGACTTAGGACCCTCTTCGCGGATGATCTTGGCGATCTTCTTCGCCTGGTCCTGTTCGATGCCCTGCTTGAGGCTAGCTTCAATACGGTATTCCTTACCGCTAGCGAAAGGCTTGCCATCGTCGAGGCTCTTCAGCGAGATTCCGCGCTTTACCAACTTGCTCTGGAATACGTCTAGAACAGCGAGAACGCGATCTTCGCTGGCTGCCTTCATAAGGATCTTGTCGCCAGACCATTCAATCGATGCGCCGACGCCCTTGAAGTCGTAGCGCTGCTCGATTTCCTTCTGAGCCTGGGTGAGGGCGTTAGCAGCTTCCTGCTTGTCTACCTTGGAAACAATGTCAAATGATGAATCAGCCATAGTTAGATTTTACCTTCTGGTTTTTGACTACTAGGAAGAGCGCTTGGCAGTTGAGTTTCGAATCAGTAGCTTGGTTGGCCAAACTTCGAAACGATCGTTGCTCTCGGGGGTTCCCTCAACGTGATGATCAAGCTTGCTAAGCAGCTCAAGGGCTGCATGGCGGGCCTGACCTCGCACATCTTGATCGATGGTTGTAAGGCCGAAGAATTCGCTTAGGTCATGGTTATCAACGCCTAGGACGCTGACATCCTCTGGCACGCGGAGTCCGAGGTCCTTCGCCGCCAAGATGGCACCAAAGCCCATCTCGTCACTTGCGCAGAACAGGGCAGTAGGCGCATCCGTTGGATGACCGAGGATCTGCTTAGCAGCGCGGTAAGCGGCAGGGATTGTGTAGTCGGCGAACTGGAACCAGTGTGGCTTGTATTCCAACTTGGCCTCGCGAAGCGCTTCTAGATAGCCTTCGTGGCGGTGCCATGCCTGGTCAAACTCGCGGTCAGAGCCGTGATCGCCACCGACGATGCCGATGCTCGTGTGTCCAAGCTTGATTAGATGTTGGGTGGCCAGTTTGCCAGCTTCAAAGTCGTCAATTGCCAAGGTTGATGCGCCGGGAATCATTCCGCCGATGCCGAGGTAGGGCTTTCGGGTTTGCGCAAGTCTTGCAAGTTCTTCCTCTGAAAGTCGAATCGCGATTGTAAGAACAGCGTCAACGCGCTTTCTTAGCAAGAATTCGCGGAAAACCTTGCTGCGCTGTGCTGGTTCGCCCGAAAGATTGTAAAGAGTGAGGTCGTAACCGTGCTCAATGAAGATAGTTTCTAGTTCTTCCAGCACAACACTGAAAAACCAGCGGTCAATTTGTGGCATAACCACACCGATGTTGCGGTTTCGCCCGGTCGCAAGCGTGTAAGCGCTTGAAGAAGCTACATATCCAAGCTGCTCGGCAGCATCGGTTACGCGCTGGCGCGCCTTTGCTGAAACGTGGTCCTTGCCGCTCAGTGCTCTAGAGACGGTTGCAGTAGAAACACCTGCAAGTGCCGCAACATCTTCAATGCCAACCATGATTTTCCTGTAATTCGTGGGGAAAAATGTAAACCCTTACAAATGTACCGCACTGCTTGCAAGCCTTTACAAGTGGTATTTGACCCTGATTTCCCATCAGGGCGGCTTTCCGGTATCCTTGTCTGGTTGCCTTGTGCAGCATTCGGCTAGTTACCCAAGCGGCCAAAGGGATCTGACTGTAAATCAGCCGGCTCAGCCTTCGGGGGTTCGAATCCCTCACTAGCCACGAAAAACCACTCCTCCACGGGTGGTTTTTTGCTTTAAGAGCCTCTTAGGTGGGCTTCTGGTGCGACAAGCAAGGTATAGAACGCCGAGCCCCCGCCTTTAGATTGCAGATTTTAAGGACCACATTGCGCGTCTGACGGATACTTTCAAAAAATTTTCGATTGGAAGTGCTAGCGTTTTGGCAATAAATATCTGGGAGGCAACGCGTGGTTCTTTATGATTTGAAAACACTCCCCACCGGAGCTCAAACCAGCAAAGTCGTTGCTGAAGTTCGCAGCCTAGGCGGACGGGAATGCCTGTGGGTTGCTCTGCCTCCAGACATTCGTGAGAACGGAATACCCGATGTCGACTACATCGACACGGAGAACTTCGTAGTTCTGCCAGAAATCTTCTCTACCGGTGTCTTAGAGGTTGACATCTTCACAACACTTGCCCCAGATGCGACATCAGAAGATCGCGGATTCTCAGGTCTGGCGTATCACATTGACCAGTCGCTAGAAAATTTTGAATCGGTATACATCCGTGGGACGAACGGCCTGAAGGAGAATCCGCCTCATCCTCGAAATGCTAGGGGCATTCAATATTTTGCTTTTCCGAGTGCCAAATTTGATTACCTGCGCACAAACTTTCCCGGAGTCTACGAAGCGCCGGCGAATCTTGGATTAAATGAGTGGATATCTCTAAGGCTTGAAGTGGACGATAGTGGCGTGAAAGCGTACGTCAATGAGGACTTAGCTCTAGTTGTAGAAAAATCGCTCTGCAAGGCAAACACGGGGCGAGTTGGCCTTCGAGTAGACATAGGAACTGAAGCGTATTTTTCGAATTTACGGATTTCTAAGTTCAACTGAATCTAGTGCTACAGGGTAACGCGCTAATTCGTGCCAGCTTTTGCTGCTCTATTCCTATAGCCCTGGAAACTTGGTCATTTATTGCGCGTAGTTCGCCAGGTAGCCCATGTGGAATCGGTAGGAAACCTATTTCTTCTTGAATCCAGCAGGGCACTTTGGCGAAGTGCCGGTGACCTTCTTGGTTACTTTGCCCTTCACGCAGGTGATTGATCGGGCGGCGGTCTTTGCAGCTGAGCTGCTAGCGGTGGTCTGTGAATCCTGCTGGCTGAGCTTCACCTGAATGGTTGGTGATGAGAAAGTAAAGCCATAAGCTGCAAGTTTGAGCCAGCCATCGTCTGTTTCGCCAACTGTGGTCACTGCAGTTTTAGATTCGCCGTTATTGCCAATAACGCTGATGGTTGCGCTGATAGGGGCTTTCGAAAATCCATAAAGGCATCTTGCAACATCAGAACGCATTATGAGGTCATAAGTTCCCTCACTCAGATTCTTTCCATCCGGCAGGTAGTGCATGCCCGCTACCTTGTAACTCAGCATGCCATTTTCAAATGTTGGTGTGGTGCCATTGAAAATCGTTGCGTTGGTCGAAACTATGCCCAAGACGCGGCTGTTGTCAGCCATGCAGGAGTTGTTCGCCGCCGCGTCAATAGTGCTGAAACTCCAAACGGTGGATAAACCAGCCGATGTGTCGTTTGCCAGACCGCGGAACATTTCTACCCAGTCGAACTCGCCCCAGTTCGAGAAGGGATATTTGACTTCATTCCGGAAAACAGTGTTTCCGCCATTTCCACCATGGTTGATGATCGCCTGTTGTTGCTCAGGTGTTGAAGTGGAAGGGGAGAGAACGGCGCGCATTCGTGGAACGTTTACTTCCTCACCTTCGACGGTGATCGCGTTGTTCATTTCAGAGAAACTCGTCAGGCTGATGGATGGTTTTGTAATGCGGCCTCGGAACCAACCGGTAATCGTTTTTGCTACCCGAGCTGATATTTTTACTCTGGTGCCGGCTGCGAAATCTTGACGAATACCGCAGCGGGATTCGTCGTTCCAGTCACACCTTGGATCTGATCGGTCATCTAGGTGTGGTTTGTTATCGACGCCTATGCCGTCTTTGACGAAATTCTTACTAAACGAACCAAGCTGAACTCTGTAAGGGTAAACGCTCGCATCGATGTTTGTTGTTATCCACTTCCCGGCGGATGCGTTGTAGCGCAGGTAATTCCAAAAAACGACAGCATAAAAAGCGGACGGGGACACGCTGTCGTCTTGGTAAAGCGAGATGCCCTTTGATTCGAATAGTCCTTGGCTTGGCACCGCAGGCAGCGCAGGGTTAGATGGTAATGTTTCGAGGAGTTTTGCCTGATGGGCTGTGCCGTCAGGTGAAATGATTGACAATGATTCGATGCAGTTTTCTGACTTCGCATCTACGCACGGTTCAAGAAGCTGGCGTGCCTGATAGTCAACATTTGGTTCATTTGGCTTGCAATTCGAATCGTTTACCCCGTCCGAGCAGAGCCAGCTTTGGAACTGACCTGAACTTAAAACGTTTGCGTAAGCGGCACGTTGTGGATTCTTGCCACCTGCACCAGCTTCTTCAACGCTCGCGACAGCGAATCCATCTCCTGCTGGTTGAGTCACATACGCGTCGCCTGCTACTGCAGGTGCGGACAATCCAAACGTCAGAATGCCTGTCAAAATGAAGGCGCTTAGGCCTATAACTGCGCGTTTCATGACTTCCCCCTCAGTCGCTTAACTAGTTTTACATATGGCTGTTTGAAGCCCTAGCCACTCTGCCCAGGGCGCAGCAGTTGAAGTGCCAGATTGTCTGGCAGACCCTTCATCTTTGCTGGGATGGCGGCGTCGATGTAGCCAACCAGCGTGCGTGCAAACAAGGCTGTGATGTGGCTCTTATCGCGATATACGACAACGCCATTTATGACCGCTGGGCAGATGTTGTTGGGGCAAAACTTGCTGCGAAGATCGATCGAGTAGGTGCCCGGAATGCCCTCAATGGCACCAGGCAAAACATCGACGGGAACCATTGATTTGTCGTAGGGGAGCGAGCACTTCTTCTCGCTTTCGCCACCGTTGACCAAAATGCAGTCAACGAAATCGCGGCGTGGTTTCGGGTTGTCCGAGATTACGAACCAACGCGAACCACGCTTGACTTGACTGAGCACGGTCTTGCGGTATCCAGCGCCAACTGCAGCGCTGGCGTGACTCACAAATGCAGAGTTTGAGTTGATTATGAAGTCGAAGGGCTTGCGATGCGCGAGGTAGTTTTCGAGACGCGCGTTCCAGTCGCGACAACTAGCTGAGATGTGCTTTGGCATAAGTTCGTGATCGGCCACAGGGCAGGCGCTCTTGGAGATAAATGTCACGCGCCACTTGTATTTCAGCGCCAAGTAATCCAACACTGCAAAGTACTGACGCATGTGTGAGTCACCGATGAAGGCGACGTCCCAGTATCCGGCGCTTGAGCCTCGGTTACAGGTTTTGAATCCAAAGTTTTCCTTGGTTACAAGGCAGCTTGCACCGGTGAACTTTGTCCAATCGATTGCGGGCTGTTGGATCTCGGGAAGTTGTTTTGAAGCCTTGGATGCGGAGTGTTCAACGATCACCTGAGGGCTGCCGGCTATGCCAAGGCCGAGCGCAACCAGAAGGGCTGCACTCAATCCAACTCGAGCGATGCGTTTGATCAAGTTACTTCAGCCACACAGTCTGATTGCTAGGCAACTTGCCGCTGTAATCGTCTACCCAACTCTTGAGAACGGGAGTGCCGGCTGGCAGCACTAGGTCACTCTCGCTGAAGTTGTGAATGACAAGCAAATCTCCGTTGCGGTATCCCAGTGCAGCGGTCGAAACGAAGTCAGGCAGCCATTCGAAAGTTCCTTCGCCCAAACCGAGCTGAGAACGCAGCGCTAGGGCAGAGCGATAGAGCTCAAGTGTTGAGCCCTCCACGCCAGTCTGGCGATCGCGGGCGTACTCTCCGTAAATCGCAGGCGCTGGAAGCCAGCTCTCGTCACTTGGGCCAAAGCCAAAGTTCTTTCCGCCATCGGCTTCCCACGGCAGCGGCACACGGCAACCATCGCGGCCAAGACGCTCCCCGCCTGTGCGCGCGTAAGTCGGGTCCTGGCGGAACTCGGGTGCGAGGGTAGTGTGCTCGGGCAAACCGAGCTCTTCTCCCTGATACAAGTACGCCGAGCCGGGCAGTCCCAGCATGAACATGCTGGCACCGCGAGCGCGGCTAAGTCCGAGTTCTCGATCCGGTTGCTTGTGCTGTGGTCCTACGCCGTCACTCGCAGTTGGGCGTCCGGTTAGCCCACCCATACGGCTCGCGTGGCGAATAACGTCGTGGTTGCTTAGTACCCAGGTGCTTGGTGCGCCAACCTCGCCGAACGCCTCGAAAGACTCGTCGATCGTTGCTTTCAGCAGTGGGGCTTGCCATTCGGTATCCAGGAAGCGGAAGTTGAATGTCTGGTGGAACTCATCCGGACGTACCCACTTGGCCATGAATGAAAGTGGAAGTACATATGCTTCGCCGCACATTGCGCGTGCCGGCGAGTAAGAATCGAGGATGTTTCGCCAGCGTCGGAAGATTGGGTGAACTTCCTCTTGGAACCACATCGGAGGCGATTCTTCGCCCTCGATGAAGCCTGCGCCTGCGCGCTCAACGTATGGGTGGTCGGGTAGGCCGGCCGCCTTTGCCATGGCGTGTGGTTGATCCACGCGGAACCCATCAACGCCTTTGTCCAACCAGAACCGCAAGATTTCCTCAAAGGCTTCATGCAGGGCCGGATTTGCCCAGTTGAGGTCCGGTTGTGATGAATCGAATAGGTGCAGGTACCAGTCGCCGGCAGTTCCATCGGCATTCGTGGTTCGAGTCCAGGCAGGCCCACCAAACATGCTCTGCCAGTTGTTAGGCGGAAGTTCGCCGTTCTGCCCCTTGCCAGCTGCAAAGTGGTAGAAGGCGCGTTCGGAACTGCCTGGCGCCGATGTAATGGCATTTTGGAACCATGCGTGCTGGTCGCTGGTGTGGTTCGGTACGAGGTCAATCAAGACGCGCAAACCCAATTCGTGGGCCCTAGCAAGCAGTGCATCGAAATCCGCCATAGTTCCGAATAGCGGGTCGACCGAACAATAGTCGGAGACGTCGTAACCAGCATCGCGCTGGGGCGACTTGTAAAACGGGCTGAGCCAGACCGCATCAACACCCAGCGAGGCAAGAGCCTCTAGTCGGTTAGTAATGCCCGGAAGATCGCCGACTCCGTCTCCGTTTGAATCGGCAAAAGACCGAGGATAAATCTGGTAAATGACGGCTGAACGCCACCACTCGTCAGTGGTGAAACTCAAGTCCATTAAAGCTTGATCCAAACGGTTTCGTTGTGTTCCAGTTCGCCTTCGATTCGAAGGTCGTGCTGGGTAGTTACCAAAATTTCGCCCGCAGGTAGGACTACGGATTCTGGGCCAAAGTTAGTGAGCACAAGTATGCCGTTATTCACGTAAGCAAGAGTGTTCTTGTCCTGGTACTCCTCTGCCCAAGCCATCTGACCGCCTCCGAGGCCGTAGATTTTGCGCTCTTTAATGAGGCGCTTGTAGAGCTCAAGAGTTGAACCGGCAACGCCCTCTTGCTTGTCACGGGCCAAGACGCGGAATGCGCCTGGCTGAGGTAGCCAAGACTTGCCATTCGCGCTGAAGCCGTTTGATGCGTTCACGTCTGCCTCCCATGGAAGCGGAACGCGGCAGCCATCGCGACCAACGCGTGCACCATTGGTGCGCGCATAAGTTGGGTCCTCGCGGAACTCTCCCGGAAGGTCAACGTGATCTGGTAGGCCAAGTTCTTCACCCTGGAAGATGTAGGACGAGCCTGGCAGGCCAAGCATGAACGCAGTAGCTGCACGCGCGCGACGAAGTCCAAGTGCCTCGTCGCCCTTAGGGTCGTTCGGGCCAATGCCATCGCCAGGGGCTGGCAAGTCTTCGTGCTTGTAGCCGTAGCGGGTTGCATGGCGCACGCCGTCGTGGTTGCTCAGAACCCAAGTGCTGGATGCTCCGACCCGCGCGTATTCCACGATTGAATCGGTGATGATCTTCTTCAATGCCACTGGCTCAAATGGAGAGTGCATGTAGTCGAAGTTGAACGACTGGTGGTATTCATCTGGGCGCACCCACTTGGCCAATCTCGGCAGCGGGCTCATCGATGCTTCGGCGCACATTGCACGGTTTTCATACTCGTCGCAGACGCGGCGGAAGCGACGGATGTACTCATGAACACCTGGTTGACCCCAATAAGGAACTCGACGCTCTGCTTCTTCCTCGGTCATGGTGCTGATTGGAATTTCTTTGCCGTTAGCATCGCGGTCGTCTGCGTCTGGGTAGCCTTCTCGCTTGACCATCGCGTGTGCTACATCGACGCGGAAGCCGTCAACGCCCTTGTCTAGCCAGAAGCGGAGAATGTCATCGAACTCATCTGCAACGGCCGGGTTTGCCCAGTTCAGGTCTGGCTGGCTCGAATCGAACATGTGCAAGTACCACTGGCCATCGCTGCCATCGGCGTTCTTTACGCGCGACCACGCCGAACCACCGAAGATGGACTTCCAGTTGTTTGGTGGTAGCTCGCCATTCGCGCCCTTGCCATTTAGGAAGTGGTAGTAGCTGCGCTCAGGCGAACGTTCAGGTGCTGCAATCGCTGCCTCGAACCAGGCGTGCTTGTAACTGGTGTGGTTTGGCACGATGTCAACGATGATTTTGATGTTGAGTTGGTGCGCGCGCTCGATGAGCGCGTAGAAGTCTTCGTTCGTACCGAAAAGAGGGTCGATTTTGCGGTAGTTACTGATGTCGTAGCCGGCATCCTTCTGTGGGCTCTCAAAGAATGGGCTGAACCAGATGGCGTCAATTCCGAGGCTGGCTAGCGAGTCGAGGCGAGCTGTGATACCGATGAGGTCACCGATGCCGTCCCCATTTCCGTCCGCGAACGAACGTGGGTAAATCTGGTAGATGACGGCGCTTCGCCACCACTCTGCATTTGGGTGGGCAACAGAAATGAAATCGCTTACAGGCATGCAACTAATTTAGGCGAAACAGCGCCGTAATCTGAGCAAATTAGACTGAACGAAGCGAATCGCTACCGAATTGAAATCGGAGGACCGAATGTCGACTCTTGCCAAGCTGAAGCTCGCACATCGCCCGCACCACGACGGTTCGGCCCTGTATGTGGCAAATCAGAAGCCTGCCCTTCTAGATGAGGTAAAGGCGCGGGTTCGCATCCACGATTCAATCGGTGAAGTTGCCATGGTTCAAATAATGGTTAGCGAAAGCGGCGAAGCCTTTCCCACCCCTCCTGCCAAGGTCGTAAAACGCGTAGGCAAATGGGCCTGGTATGAGGCCGAAATCCGAATGAGCAACCCACAGGTCAACTACCGTTTCCTGATAACCCTAAAGAGCGGAATCCAGTATTTCTACAACGCGGTGGGCTTGTTCGAAACTAACCAACCAGACATCAACGACTTCCGCATAAACACATTTTCGAGTGCTCCCGCATGGGGCCCAAGTACGGTCATGTACCAAGTCTTCCCAGATCGTTTCGCACGATCCGCTCAGGCAGACAAGCACAAGGCTCCGGAATGGGCTAAACCAGCGGCTTGGGGCGACGAGGTAATCGGTCAGGGTCCAGGTGTTTCAGAGCAGTTCTTCGGGGGAGACCTCTGGGGTGTTATTGAGCATCTTGATCACCTGAAAAAGGTTGGAGCCAATCTGCTTTACCTGACACCGATTTTCCCGGGCAGGAGCAACCACCGATACGACGCATCATCGTTTGCAAAGGTCGATCCTCTTTTGGGCGGAAACAAGGCCTTGAGTGAACTGATTTCCGCTGCTCACAAAAAGGGCTTGCGCGTCATGGGAGACCTCACGTCCAACCACTCGGGTGATGGGCACGAATGGTTCAAGGCCGCCTATGGCAACCCATCGGCGCCAGAAAGTGACTTCTATTACTTCCGAGACGGCAACACGAATTACGATTGCTGGTTCGGCCACCGGAGCCTGCCAAAGTTCAACTGGAAGTCAGCTGAACTACGTAAACGCTTCATCGAGGGCAATTCCTCGGTGGTTGCGAAGTGGCTGAAGGCACCATACGGTTTCGATGGCTGGCGCATCGACGTCGCCAACATGACCGGTCGAGTGCGTGACGAAGACATGTACTCGGATGTTGCGAAGACCGTGCGCAAGACCATGGTGGCGGTGAATCCCGACACCCTGATGATTGGTGAGTACACCGGCGATGCGGCTTATCAAGTGCAGGGCGACGGCTGGCAGGGTGCCATGACTTACGCAAACTTCACTCGCCCGCTGTGGCGCTGGATGTTCCAAAGCAAACAGACTCCAATAGCGCTTCAGAACATCGGATACGTGGGGCGCACGGAGACCGCCGCCGAGTTTATGGAAACCAACATTCGATTTGCGGCAGGTTTCCCTTGGCACGTGCGCCTAAACACTATGAACGCGCTAAACACACACGACACCCCTCGCTTCAAAACGTTCACACAGGATGGTGCTCAAATGTTGGCTGCCGGAATGCAGTTCACCTTCCCGGGCATACCGGTTATTTGGGCAGGCGATGAGTTTGGTTTGGATGGCGACATCGGTGAAAAATCTCGCACTCCAATTCCTTGGAACGGCGAACGCCCGTCGGATCCAGCGATGATTGAGGTTTATGCGGCGCTCGCTGAACTGCGCAAGAAGCACCCGGCGCTCGTCGACGGAGCCTTACGCTACCTTTACGCAGACGCAGACACCCTCATTTTTAGCCGCGAATCTAAGAAAGAAACAATGCTGATTCTGGCTACCCGAGGTAAGGCAGAAGGCGTTGAAATCCCTGCGGATGCGTTGGTGGGACTTGCCGATGCGAAACTTCTTTATGGTGCTGCAAAACTGCGCGTATCAAAGAAATCTGCAGAATTTTCGGCCAAAAAGCTTGGTTTTGCCGTCTGGCATTTGCCAGCGAGTGCCTAAAAGTGCTAATCTCTTCAGGTTGCCTCTCCGGCTGACGGTTTCAAACCTCAAGTTGTAGAGCATGGCACGCGCCCCGATAGCTCAGTG
>JBEEJV010000067.1:0-4197 GCA_041169005.1 Actinomycetota bacterium | reverse complement strand
TAACCATGAAGTACCCAGCCGTCATCCTCGCAGGTGAGCACGCGCGCGGCGAGACCCTGTCTGTTGCGTTTGCAGGAGAAGGCCAGCACCAGGACGCTGGCGCAAAGATGATTCACCTCGCGCCTTACACTTCGTCATCGATCATTTCGAAGTCGATCGCTCGTGGCGGCGGCCGCACCTCTTACCGAGGTGAAGTTCGTGTAAACCCGGGTGCACACCACTCGGCTAACACAGTGCGCTGTGACGCACTGTTGGTAGACACCATCAGCCGATCAGACACTTACCCGACCGTAGACGTTCGTGAAGACGACGTGAGTATGGGTCACGAGGCCACCGTTTCACGCGTTAGCGAAGAGCAGCTGTTCTACCTGCAATCGCGCGGCATGCCTGAAGACGAAGCGATGGCAATGATCGTTCGAGGCTTCATTGAGCCGATCGCCAAGGAACTTCCTATGGAATACGCCCTCGAGCTAAACAAACTTATTGAGATGCAGATGGAAGGGGCTGTCGGCTAGTGACAACCCAAAGCACGCTGGAAAACAACCAGCACGGTCTTAGCGCGCACTCGCACGGGTATGTACCAGGCGAATCAGACGTGCCTATCCAAACTCGTTCAGAGCGAATTCGCAGCACCAAAGTTGCCGATTTCCCTGCAATTTCGCGCCGCGAAGAGCAGTGGAAGTACACCACCAGCGAGCAGATCCTAGGACTGGACGACGATGCGCTTACCGAGTTCCTCGGCGACATCGAGACCAAGAAGCCAGACAGCGTCACTACCTCCTGGGTTGGTGAAGACCACTCTGCATTTGGTGCCGCTGGCATCCCGGAGGATCGTCCATCGGCGGCAGCCTGGGAGAGCGCGGAACAGGCCTACCTAATCTCGCTACCAAAGACTCAGAAACTCGACTGCGAGGTTCAGGTTGCCCTGACTTCGCACGACTTCACTCCAAGCGCACTGCACCTCATCGTAGAAGCTCAAGAGGGCTCAGAGGGAACCGTAATCATCGACCACAAGGGTGATGCTGCGCTTTCCGAGAACCTCGAGATCATCGTCGGCGACAACGCCCACCTAACCGTGGTTTCGATTCAGGATTGGAACGACAAGTCGGTGCACCTGAGCGCACAGTTCGCGAAACTTGGACGAAACGCAAGCCTGAAGCACGTGGTGGTAACCCTCGGCGGCAAGGTCGTTCGCGTCACTCCAAACGCCGTCTTTGGAGCTCCAAACTCATCGGTCGAACTGCTTGGTCTTTACTTTGCCGATGCGGGCCAGCAGCTAGAGCACCGCCTATTCGTAGACCACGCGGTGCCAAACTGCCGCTCACGCGTCACCTACAAGGGTGCGCTGCAGGGTAAGAATGCTCACACCATCTGGGTTGGCGACGTCCTCATCCGCGCGGCAGCCGAAGGAACCGACACCTACGAGCTAAACCGCAATCTTCTTCTTACCGATGGCGCACGCGCCGACTCGGTGCCGAACCTGGAAATCGAGACCGGTCAGATCGAGGGAGCAGGTCACGCAAGTGCATCTGGCCGATTCGATGATGACCAGTTGTTCTACCTACAGGCTCGTGGAATCAACGAATCGGAGGCACGTCGCCTTGTGGTTCGTGGCTTCCTCAACGAAATCATTCAGCAAATCAACAACGACGAGGTCGAGGCCCGCCTCAACCTGGCAATCGAAAACGAACTAGCAAGGAGTAACTCCTAATGGCAATCCGCATCTGCGCAGTAGACGACATCAAAAAGGGCAAGGCCATCCGCGTAAAGCTAGGCGAGCAGGCGATTGCCATCGTTCGCACCCCTTCGGGCGAGGTTAAGGCCATCAACGACAAGTGCTCGCACGGTGAAGTTTCATTGAGCGAAGGCTTCGTGGACAACGAGACCATCGAGTGCTGGGCGCACGGCGCCAAGTTCTCGCTCGAGACCGGTGAAGCACTAACCCTGCCAGCCTTCGAGCCTGTTTCTGTTTACCCGATCATCATCGAGGATGAGACCATCTACCTCGACTACGACCCAGAGCAGTAAGCCGCCGGCTTGCCATTCAAGAATCTTCGCTAGAAACACTTTCCGCTAGAAAGCAGAACAATGTCAGTCCTAGAAATCAAGAACCTGCACGTATCGGTAACCACCGACCAGGGTGAAAAAGAGATCCTCCGCGGTGTAGACCTAACCATCCGCACCGGTGAGACCCACGCAATCATGGGTCCAAACGGTTCGGGTAAGAGCACCCTTGCGTACACAATCGCAGGCCACCCAAAGTACACCGTTACCGAGGGTTCAATCACCTTCGATGGCGCAGACGTGCTTGAGATGTCTGTCGATGAGCGTGCCCGCGCAGGTGTCTTCCTAGCCATGCAGTACCCGGTTGAGATCCCTGGTGTCTCGGTCTCGAACTTCCTTCGCACCGCAAAGACCGCCGTATCGGGCGAGGCTCCTGCGCTGCGCACCTGGGTCAAGGATGTCCGCACCGCAATGGACAACCTAAAGATGGACAAGGCTTTCAGCGAGCGCAACGTTAACGAGGGCTTCTCGGGTGGCGAAAAGAAGCGCCACGAGATCCTTCAGCTAGAGCTCCTAAAGCCTAAGTTTGCCGTTCTTGACGAGACCGACTCTGGTCTAGACGTTGACGCTCTAAAGATTGTTTCTGAGGGCGTAAACCGTGCCAAGGAAGCAAACGACATGGGCGTGCTTCTAATCACTCACTACACCCGCATCCTCAAGTACATCAAGCCAGACTTCGTTCACGTGTTCGTAGCCGGCAAGGTTGCCGAAGAGGGCGGCCCAGAGCTCGCTGAGCGTCTAGAGGCCGAGGGTTACGACCGCTACGTGGCTGCAGCTTCGGCCTAATAGCCATGGATTACGACCCAACTAAAGGCGTTGTTGCCGATGGCAACAGCGAGCTAGAGCCAGCAAAGTACGACGAATGCATTGAAGCGCTCAAGGATGTTATCGACCCTGAAATCGGCGTAAACATCGTCGACCTGGGCCTCGTATATGGGCTTCAGTGGAGCGACGCGGACGACGCATTGCTGATCAACATGACTCTCACCTCTGCAGGCTGCCCACTCACCGATGTAATCGAGGAGCAGGTTGGCGACGCCCTCAACGACGTGGTGGACGCATTCCGCATCAACTGGATTTGGATGCCACCATGGGGTCCAGAGTTGATCACCGAGGACGGCAAGGAACAGATGCGAGCAATCGGGTTCGCTATCTAGGAACTTCCCGTCCAACACGAGAATCCGGAGACGGTGTGCGTGTACCCAGGCATAAACTGGGCGCATGCATACCGTCTCTTTTGTTTTTAAGCCCGGCCTTTACGACGATGAGTTCCACGCACTAGATGCCGAGATTGAGGCCTTTGCGCAAAGTCTTGATGGCTTTATTGGGGTGGAGCGTTGGGTCAATAGCGACGGAGATGTACGCAACTCGGTTTATTACTGGCGCGACATGGAGACCATCAAGGTCTTCTCGCGATTCGACCAGCACATCGACGCCAAAAAGCGCTACAAGAACTGGTACGAGGGCTACCACATCGTCATCAGTGAGATCGTCTCAAACTACGGTGACGGGGGAGTGGCTTCCCTAGCCACCGGGCAATAGTCTTCTCAAAAGGAAAGGTCCCGAGGATTTCTCCCCGGGACCTTAAAAGTTTCTTAGACTAGTTGCCCTTGACCTTGCGGACCAAAGCCCACGCGCTTGGTAGCAGACCAGCTGCAACTGCAGCCTTTACTGCGTCCCAGATTAGGAACGGCACTAGACCGTACTGCATGCCTAGCCCCATGTCGCCCTTGAAGGCAACTGCTGCGAGCACTGGTACACCGAAACCGTAGATGACTAGCGAGCCAACAGCGTAAGCGACGAACATCTTGAGGACGTTGCTCGACCACTTGCGCTCAGCAAGGAAACCAACAACGTATCCAGCTGCGATGAAACCGAAGATGTAACCACCGGTTGCACCGAATAGAACAGCCGAACCGTGTGCAGCACCGCTGTAAACAGGAAGCACTAGGCCTGCAAGTGCGTATAGAGCCATCGAAAGCGCACCGCGGGTTGAACCTAGGGCAGCGCCGGTTAGCAGAACTGCAAGGGTCTGGAAGGTGAATGGAACTGGCTGAGCTGGGATCTGCGCCTGAGCAGCAACTGCGGTTAGCGCTGCACCGGCGACAACTAGAACGATGTCGGTGGTTAGCG
>JBEEJV010000066.1:0-5456 GCA_041169005.1 Actinomycetota bacterium | reverse complement strand
AACGAAATCTGGAAATCAGTGCCCAGGAAGTTGAAGGTGCTACCAAACAGGCTGTAAGCGCCATCGAATCCAGGTGCCTTATCAGTTCCAGTAACACGAACTGCGCCGGTCACCATCATGGTGAAAGCGAGGTTGGCGCCCTTCAGAACGAAGAAGGTTGCGAGGGTAACGATGAACGAAGGGAGTTTTGTCTTAACAACCAACCAGCCGTTTAGGAACCCGACTCCAGCGGCAAAAACCAAGCCGCATAGGATGGCGAGCCAAATGTTCATGTTGTAGAGCTGGACGAGCATACCGATTAGAAGACCGGTTGTTCCAACCATTACACCTGACGAGAGGTCGAACTCTCCTGCGATCATAAGCAGTGCGACGGAAATGCCGACCATGCCGATAGGAGCTGCAACGTCGGTCCAGCCGGCAACGCCGCCAAGCTGTGCGAAGTTACCAGTGGTGTCGGTAATGCTGAACATGATGAAGATTGCGATGGCGCCGAAGAGGGCACCGATTTCTGGTCGACGCAGGATCTGCGTCCAGACTGAGACGCGCTTTACGCGTTCGTCAGTTGTGTTTGACATTTGTAGCCTTTCAAAAAACTATTTCGAGAAAAATGGTGGGCTGCTAGGTAGCAGCCCACCATTCTCTATTGAGAGTTGCCTCTCAGTGGACTCTTAGCGAGTACCAGCCTTTACTAGGGACATAACCTGAGCTACGTTGTCCTTGGTTACGAAGCCAGGACCGGTGTAGATAGGCTGACCGCCACCAAGCTTGTTGCCGTTGCTTAGTGCTAGGTATAGAAGCACAACGCTCATGTAGCCCTGTGCGTACTGCTGCTGGTCGATAGCGAACGCGATGGTTCCTGCCTTGATGTCAGCTAGAGCTTCTGGCGACATGTCAACGGTACCGATCTTGATGTCTGCCTTCAGAGCCTTTACAGCTGGAAGAACAGCCTTAGCTGCAACGTCTGCGTTCAGTGCAAATACACCGTCGTAGCTGCTGTCAGCCTGGAGAGCTGCCTTGATCTTCTGGGTTGCAGCGGTGAGGTCTGCAAGTGCGCCATCTGCGTTGAAGTTGGTTACCTGACCCTTGAAGGTCTGAGCTAGACCCTTGCAACGGTCGGTTAGACCAATGTTCGCTGCTTCCTGGATTGGGCAGAGGAGGTGCTTTAGGCCCATTGCGTTGAACTTTAGACCTGCCTGCTGACCAGCGATGATTTCGTCCTGACCAACGTGGGTGAATGCACCAAGCGACTGCGAAACGTCCGAACCCGAGTTAGCAGTAACTACTGGGATGCCCTTCTTTACGTAGCCAGCAACTGCAGCCTTGATAGCTGCTGCGTCTGGAACCGAAGTAGCTAGACCCTGGCAACCAGCTGCAACACCGGCGCTGATGGTCGAAGCCTGCTTAGCTGCATCGTTGTTTGCGCCCTGGTAGTCGAGCTTGACGCCGAGCGACTTAGCTGCAGCAACTGCACCCTTCTGGAATACAGACCAGAAAGTACCGCCATCACCGTGAGTGTAAACACAGATCTTGTAGGTCTTGCTTGCTGCGTTGGCTGCAGTTGCGGTTGCAACTGGAACCAATAGTGCACCGATTGCCGACATTGCGATTGCAGCAGTCAGTGCCTTCTTCTTGAACGACATGAGTAACCTCTCATCTTTGAGTTAATGTTGTCGTCGAGCTTTCACTCAACAAAAGTTAGTATGTCCTAACAAAATGTAGATTGTTATGACAAAATCATTTCCGTTATAAAACCGATACCTGTAGAGGTTTTAGTGTTTTTGTGCGTATTTGTGCGAGCTGCAAACAAACCTTGGTATTGTCTATTTGTCCTATCAAACTTTAAAGAATGGTCGTATCCATGTCGGAACGCAGAAAGCTGGGCATTGGCCTTATTAGCGTGGGTTGGATGGGTAAGGTACACAGTCGTGCCTATGCCGATCTCATCGCTAACTACCCGCAAATTCCGGTTCAGCCTAGATTCGTGATTGCTGCGGATCCGGAGCCTAGCCGTCAAGAGTTTGCAAAGCAGGCGTTGGGTTATGAGGCCGCAACCGCCGATTACATGGACGTTCTTCGTAACCCAGATGTAGATGTAGTTTCAATTTGCTCACCGAATTTCCTTCACAAGGAAATTGCCTTGGCAGCTATCGCGCACGGCAAGCACGTGTGGCTGGAAAAGCCAGCCGGTCGTGGTGTCGAGGAAACCCGCGAGATTGCGGAGGCTGCAGCAGCGGCGGGTGTTAAAACCACCATTGGCTTCAACTACCGTCACGCACCTGCGATCGAATATGCAAAGCAGCTTATTTCAGAAGGAGCGCTCGGCCGCATTACCAATGTGCGCGGTATTTTCTTCGCGGACTATTCTTCCGAGCCAAATGGTGCCTTGAGCTGGCGCTTCAAGCGCGAACTCGCCGGTAGCGGAGTCCTCGGTGATCTAATGGGGCACCTTGTAGATCTTGTCCAGTACCTCGTTGGCGACATCGCCGAGGTCACGGCTCTTACGAGCACCACCTATAAGCAGCGCCCGATTCAGCAGATGGGCAAGGGAACCCACTTTGACGTAATCGAGGGTGGTGCGATGGGCGACGTTGAAAACGAAGACTACGCAGGGATGCTAGTCCGTTTTGCGGGCGGTTCGTTCGGTGATGAGGCTGTTGGAACTCTTGAAGCCTCGCGTTCTTTGGTTGGGCCACGAGCTCGCTACGAGATCGAAATCTATGGCACTGAAGGTTCATTCATTTGGGACTTCGAACGCATGAATGAGATGCAGCTCACTACTGCGCGTCGTGGAGTGGAAATGGGTTATCGACGAGTGATGGCTAGCCCGGGAATGGGTGACTTTGCTGCGTTCCAGCCTGGCGCCGGAACTTCCTTAGGTTATGACGACCTAAAGGTGGTAGAGGCCCGAAAGTTTGTTGAGGCAATTCTTGGCGTTTCAGCCCTAAACTCTAACATCAATGATGCGGTCTCGTCGGCGGCTGTGCTGGACGCGGCAGAAAAGTCCTCTGCAGCGAAAACCTGGTTTGCACTAGAGCCAGTTGCTGGAACCACGAGCGCTAAGCGAAAGGCGTAAATAAATGGAATACAACAAGATTGCCGGTGCCCCAATTTCTTGGGGAGTTTGCGAAGTTCCAGGTTGGGGACATCAAATGGCTCCTGCGCGCGTGCTCGGCGAAATGGCTGAGCTTGGCCTTGTGGCTACCGAATTTGGGCCTCTGGGCTTCTTGCCAGTGGAACCAGCCGAGCGAGCCTCATCGCTTGCCACTCTGAACATGCATGCAGTGGGAGGCTTCTTCCCAGTTATTCTTCACCGCTCCGATGTCGACCCACTTCCAACGGTTGTAGAGGAGCTCAAGGCTTACATTGAGGCCGGTGCAGACACGCTGGTTTTGGCTGCCGACAGTGGGTTAGACGGTTACGACGTCAAGCGCCCAGAACTCGATGCAGACCAGTGGAACCTAGTTTTCCAAAACCTAAACCGCATCAATGACTATGCGGCTTCGTTGGGCATCAAGGCTGTGTTGCACCCTCACGTGGGTACCATCATCGAAACTCGAGAAGACGTGCTGAAAGTTGTCGAGGGCTCGCAAATTTCGTTCTGCCTCGACACCGGTCACATGTTTATCGGCGGAACCGATCCTGTTTGGTTCTCGGGGGAGCATGCCAAGCGCGTGGCGCACTCACACCTCAAGGACGTGGATGCTGCAAAGGCCAACCGTGTCCAAAGTGGTGAGATTACCTATTACGAGGGTGTAGTCGATGGCATGTACAAGCCTCTTGGGCAGGGGGATGTGGGGATTGCCGACATCGTCCGCAATCTGCTGACTTCCGGTTACCAGGGTTGGCTGGTCCTCGAGCAAGATCTCGTAATCACCGAGGAGCCTGCTCCTGGAGCTGGGCCTCTTGTCACATCCCGTCAAAGTGTCGAGTTCTTACGCTCGGTCATTGCGGCAATCTAATTTGAATAGAAAACTGAAGCCCCCGGTCTTTCGACCGGGGGCTTCAGTTTTAGACGCGGTTACAAGGAGACTTTGACAGCGCGTCCGGTTGTTGCAGATTCGAGGGCGGCGTTAGCAAGGACAAGAGCTGCGCGACCATCTTCATAAGTTGGGTTTGTTACGTTGCCAGAAGTGATGCTCTGGCCAAAATCATGGAGTTCGCGACGGTAGGCGTCTGCATAGCGCTCCAAGAAGAAGTTTGGATACGGTTCACTGACCTCAACACTGTCGGCGGTGTATGACTTTACTGTGTTCGCCTGCACGTTGCTGGCTACTAGCATTCCCTTTTCGCCAAAGGCTTCGATGCGCTGGTCATAGCCGAAACTTGCATGACGCGAGTTCACGATTGTGACGATTTCATCCTGTGAACCGCGAAGGGTAACAGTGACATTGTCAAAGTCGTTCTCGGCCTTTATGTAGTCGCAGAACGAGTTCGTTCCTGTGGCCGAAACCTCAACAATATTTGGAATGAAGAATCGAGCCATGTCGAAATCGTGAATTGTCATGTCTCGGAAGATTCCGCCCGAGACTGCAATGTATTCCTGTGGGGCAGGTGCAGGGTCGCGGCTGATGATGATGAGCTGCTCGAGTTTGCCAAGCTCGCCAGCGGCAACGCGTGCCTGCACAGATGCGAAGTTCGGGTCGAAGCGACGGTTAAATCCAAGTGCAATGACGGTCTTTGCTGCCGCAGCTTCAGCGCGAAGCTCATCCACCCGAGCAATGTCAAGGTCGATTGGCTTCTCGCAAAGCACGTGGAGACCTAGCTGGATACCGCGGCGGATAAGGTCAACGTGAGTTGGGGTAGGGGAGGCGATAAGAATGGCGTCTACTTCACCACTGTTTAGCAAAACCTCTGGGTCATTTGTGAATTTGCCACCGTACTCGTTCGCGATCTTCTCGGCACCCGCAACAAATACGTCTGCTGTGTAGGTGAGTTCAAAAGTCTTGGAATCTGCAATGCTGGCGGCATGTACCTGACCGATGCGGCCCGTTCCAATAAGGCCAATACGAATGCGCTGGTTAGTCATGTTGTTACTCCACTCTGATTGCAACTATGTTAGAACATACTATCAATTCAAATCAGATTAGTGTCCACTCGAAACAAGGTTGTTCATGGTCTTTCAGTTAGCGGCTTCTGCCGAAATGCTTTTCACGGACAAGCCTTTCATCTGGCGCGTTTCGGAGATTCATCGTCTCGGTTACCAAGTAGAAATTTGGGATTGGACAACTAAAAACCTTGAAGAGTTGGCTTCTACCGGGGCGATTTTTTCATCGATGACAGGGTATGTTCGCGGCGACCTAATCACCGACCAGGGACGCAAGGACTTGATTGCCACCGCTAAGGACTCTCTGGCTGCTGCCGATATAATCAACTGCGCGCGCCTCAACCTTCATGGCACCGGGTTGGGTTCAAACGGTGAAGCCCTCATTCAACGGACCGACGTAACGCCGGGTGAA
>JBEEJV010000065.1:0-7195 GCA_041169005.1 Actinomycetota bacterium | reverse complement strand
GCGCAGGTGGTCTTTTCACCTTGGCCCTTACAGTTATGGCAGACATCATCCCACCGCGTGAGCGTGCTCGCTACATGGGTATGTTCATGGCCGTATTCGCAACCTCATCGGTGCTTGGCCCTCTAGTTGGAGGCCTCTTCGCAGGCGCTGAGCAGATTCTATGGATTACCGGTTGGCGCTGGGTGTTCCTAATCAACCTCCCTATCGGAATCGCAGCCCTCTTCATGGTTGTGAACTTCTTGCACATCCCTCACACCAAGACTAAAAATGCACGCATCGACTGGTGGGGCGCTGTTTCGATCATCATCGCCGTTGTTCCACTGCTCATCGTTGCCGAACAGGGCCGAAGCTGGGGCTGGGACTCGACCAACTCGATCGCCGCTTACTCAATCGGTGGAATCGGTATCGTCGCATTCATCGCTATCGAACGCGCTATGAAGGAAGACGCATTGCTCCCGCTTTCGCTGTTCAAGTCAAGCGCATTTAGCATGTCCACTGTGATGGGAACCATCGTCGGTGTTGGCATGTTCGGTGGCATGATGACCATCCCGCTGATCCTTCAGATCGTGTACGGTGCTAACCCAACCGAGGCTGGTTTGCTAATGCTTCCGATGGTTCTTGGCATGATGACCGCATCGATTCTCAGTGGCCGAATCACCGGTAAGACCGGCAAGTACAAGCGCTTCCTGATCTTGGGTACCGGTTTCATGACTGTTGCTTACTTCTACCTGAGCCAGCTCACCTACAAGTGGGAAATCTGGCAGATTTCGGTGGGCATGATTGTCCTTGGTGCCGGTCTGGGTCAGCTAATGCAGACCCTGAACATGGTTGCCCAGAACTCGGTAGACGCAAAGCACATCGGCGTTGCTACCAGCTCGGCTACTTTCTTCCGCCAGATGGGTGGAACCGCCGGTGTTGCAATCTTCCTTTCTGTGCTGTTCACCTCTCTTGCAGACAAGGGTCCGGAGATTGGCAAGGGCATTCAGGCGGCCATCATGAAGGACCCTGCGCTACTTGCTAAGCCTGAGAACGCAATCTTCAAGACTGCAGGTAGCAAGCTTGGCGACATGATCAACACCGACTCGTCGTTCCTCAAGACTGTTAGCCCTGAGCTTGGCGACCCAATCAAGCAGGCTTTCGCGCAGTCGTCGGTTTTGGTGTTCCAGAGTGCGACCATCGTGATTGCAATCGCATTCTTGCTTTCGTTCTTCATCCAGGAAATTGCTCTTCGAACCAAGAGTGGCGTTCAGGAGAAGGCCGAGGCAGAGGCTGCGGCCGCTGCGGCAATGCACTAATCGGCTTCAAAAAGAAATGGGCTCCGACTTCGGTCGGGGCCCATTTTTTATTGCCCGGCCCAAAGCCGAACCTTGCGGATGGTTACTTATGGAAGTTCTCGTTGAAGGCAACGCTGTGCGCCGCGAAGCGTTCGCGCATCACGCCGATGGCCTCCGGGTTCTGATCCATGAGCACGACGCGGCGACCAAGTTCTAGGGCCGCTGCCCCAGTGGTGCCACTGCCGGCGAAGAAGTCGAGGACAAGGTCGCCTTCGTTCGAGGAGGCTTGGATGATTCGGCGCAGAATACCGAGAGGCTTCTGAGTTGGGTACCCGGTCTTCTCTTTACCGGTAGGGCTCACGATGGTGTGCCACCAAACATCGGTGGGCAACTTGCCTTTGGCAACCTTTTCCGGAGTCACAAGCCCCGGGGCCATGTAAGGCTCGCGGTCAACCGCATCGGAGTTGAAGAAGTATTTCTTCGGGTCTTTCACGTATACCAAGATGGTATCGTGCTTTGCCGGCCAGCGGCTCTTGGCCTTGCCTCCGTAGTCGTAGGCCCAAATGATTTCGTTCAGGAAGCAGTCGCGGCCGAAGAGCGCATCAAGCAGTACTTTTGCGTAGTGCGCTTCGCGGTAGTCCAGGTGAAGGTAGAGAGTGCCGGTTTCGGACAGGAGGCGCCAGGCTTCCTCAAGTCGCGGCTCCAGGAATCCCCAGTAGTCGGCGAACTCATCGTCGTAGGACAGCACAGTCTCACGCACGATTTCGTAGCGTTCTCCCTTGAAACCAACACGATTGCCGGTATCGCTTCGGGTGGTAGTTGTGGTGCCGCGAGTCTGGACCCGACCGGTGTTGAACGGTGGGTCAACGTAAATAAGTTGGACACAGCCATCGGGCATAGACTTCAAGGCAGGAAGGTTATTACCAATAACCACTTGGTTTGAAATCGTATTCACATAGAGAGATTAACAGCATGGAACCGACTGTTGTTCACAACCCAGAAAAGCACCGCTACGAAATCTACCTGGGAGACGAAAAAGTTGGTCACGCCGACTACAGCAAGATGCTTGGCGAGATCCACTTTGTGCACACCGAAGTTGACCCAGCCCACCAGGGCAAGAACCTAGCCGCCATCCTGACTCGTGAATCGCTCGCAGCCGTCCGTGCAGAGGGCAAGGACAAGGTAGTTCCTGTTTGCAGCTACGTGGTTCGCTACATGGAAAAGCACCCAGAGACCCACGATCTACTGGCGATCAATATCGAAGATGCAGTTGCCGCCTGTCGCATTCCTCGCCCTGACAAGTTTGCCGCCAAGCACGGACTCGAGTTAAAGAAGCCTGAGTAACGACTAACCCTCTTCAGGAAGCGCCGCACGGGTTGCAACCCACGCGACTAGATCGTCGATGACGTCTTCCTTATTGATCTCGTTCACAACTTCGTGTCGCGCCCCGTCGTAAATGATGACCTCGAGGTTTTCGACTCCCACCTTGCGATAGGCATTTGCCAACAGAAGGTTTCCGCGCTCGCCTCCAAGTGGGTCGTCACTACCGGCAACCAAGAGGATCGGCACGTGGTGATCGATGCTCTTGCTTGGATAAGTGAAGACTTGAAGCACATTCCAAATGCCAAAAGCCTTGGCAGCGTCGTCCTCGAAGTTCGCGGGATCGGCCTTGAACTCCTTGCCGATCTTGAGGTCTCGGCTTAGCCATTCTGAACCGGCGGCCATTGGCTCGCCCTTGGCCTCGGCCTCTCCCTCAAACTTCTTGTTGAAACCAGCGGTCTTCAATACGCCCGGCAAGAGCAGGGTCGATCCGCTAAGAATCAAACCTTCGTACTCGTGCGAGTAGTCGTTGAAGATGTGCTGCGCAATCATCGATCCACCACTGTGCCCAAATAGCACGAGCGGAACGTCTGGGTTCTCACCGTTGATCAGTTCACTCAGATGACGGACACCCTCAACGGTTGCCTTCATGCCACCAGGGCCAAGATTTCCTTGGCGCTTGGTGATTCCAGCGTTCACCATCGAGAAACCGGTCTCGCCGTGGCCACGTTGATCTGCCGCGTAAACACTGAAACCCGCGCGGTTGAAGGCGGCGGCTAAGTGATCGTAACGACGTGAATGTTCTCCAACGCCGTGGGCAATTTGAACGACAGCGCGAGGATTCGCCACTGGCCATTCAAAGAAGGTTATTTCCACGCCGAAGGAGTCGGTGAAAGTGCGCTTGAGCGGTAGTGCAGTCATGTGCCCAGAATACGCCTAAACCTCTCGGGTAATCTCCACCGAAACGAACAACTCGGATGCGCCTTCCCCTGCGAATACTCCGCGAAGTGGCGGCACATCGTCGTAGTCACGCCCTCGTGCTACAACGATGTGTCGGTCTGTGTAAACCAAGTTGTTCGTTGGGTCGTTCGAAACCCAATCTCCCGCGTACCATTCCACCCAGGCGTGCGATTCGCCAACAACGGTTTGGCCGATGCGTGGATCTAGCTGTGGGTGCAGGTAGCCGCTTACGTACCGGGCAGGAATGCCCACCACACGAAGTGCGCCCAGCGTCAGGTGCGTGAAGTCTTGGCACACTCCAATGCGCTTCGACCAGGCCTCTGCCGCGTTCGACTGAACTCCGGTCACTCCGAACTCGTATTTCATGTTTGAGTGGATGAAACCGCAAATTGCCCGCGCCGCATCAGCTGGTGTGGCAGACGCAGCAGCCAGCTTTTTGGCAGCCTTTGTGAGGTCGGCAGGGATCTGCGTGCGCTTGCTCTGGGTGACAGAGTCTCGGAGCACTAGATCCCTATCGATGACCGAAGCCAATTCTTCCCAACTCAGGCTTTCGGTGGGTTCGGGGGCTGGCCGCAGTTCAACAGTGTTGCTACTGGTGATCTCGAGTTCCGAGTGCGGTTCGAGCACCTCAAACATCACAACGCGAGTGCCGAAGTAATCCAGATACTCGTGGCTGGCTGGATGAGGGCGAATCTCGAGCTTTGAGGCGAACAGCAACTGAGTGTCGTCTTTTACCGGAAGCATTCGAACCTCGTTGTAAGAGGCAGCAACTGGACCGGCGTAACGGAATCCGGTCTTGTGCACTACACGATAGCGGCTCATGACATCTCACCCACCCACGATGGCATTACATTCACTGGGAAATAGCGGCTGCGGATGGACTCCGAAACCTCGTTTACGCCGGCCTGCAGTGTGAGCATTTCAGCTGTCAGGTTGGAGAGGATTGCCGGTGCCGAGCGGTATTCGAGGTTGGTACGCATCTGGCCGAGAATGCGAAGCGCATCATCGGTGACACCAACGCGACTTGCGTTAGGAGCCAAGTCAGCAAGACAGGCCTCTGCCCTAGCGATCGCAAAAATAACCGAGCGAGGGAAGATGCGGTCTAGCAGCAAGAACTCTGCGGCGTTAGTTGCCGATGGGATGCCGCGGTAGGTGCGCAAGTAGGCCTCATAAGCTCCACAGGAACGCAAAATGGTGGTCCAGGATGGCCCGCTAGCCTCAGTTAGTTCACTGGTAGCCAAGAGTCGCGCGGTCATATCGATGCGCTCAAGACTTCGCCCGAGAGTGAAGAATGTCCATGCCTCGTCGCGACTCGTGCTCGACTCTACGATGCCGATTGCCAGCGCGGTGCGCTCGCGAACCCAACCAAAGAAGTCGTGGGCTCGGTCTAGGGCAACCTTGCGAGGCATGCGTGAACGAGTGGTGTTGAGACACTCCCAGAGTTCTGTGGAGACAATCTCGCGAACGCGGCGAGCGTTTTCACGAGCCGCGCCGAGCGAGGATGCAATCGACGATGGGTCGTTGCGGTCTACCGTGAGGGCATTCATCAGCGCCTGGCGATCGAGCTTGCCTTCGAATTCGGTGGTAGAACCAATCACCTTAAGCAATGAGCGGCAGGCTGGGTCTTCGTCCACCCATGGGTCTTCCAACAGCAACTGCAGGTGCACGTCTAGTAGACGCGATGTGCCATCGGCGCGCTCAACGTAGCGACCGATCCAAAACAGTGATTCAGCGATGCGACTAAGCATTTGCCACATCACCCCCTAACGATTCGCGAACCGAAGTCTGCTGCTGTTGCTGCACCTGGTTCAGATACGGATTGAACTTGTTGTTTGGCTGCTGAGAGAAGCCAGCGTTGCCCGAGGACTGTCCGGCGACGATAGCCGAGACCTGAGAGTTTGTTGGCATGTACTCGCGGGTTGTGATGCGGTCGGAACCGACGACCCAGGTGTCCTTCGAACCGCCACCCTGAGATGAGTTCACTACAAGCTCGCCTTCCGGGAGCGCCACACGAGTCAACCCGCCAGGCAGAACCCAAACGTCATTGCCGTCGTTTACGGCAAACGGGCGAAGGTCTGCGTGACGAGGACGGAGGCCGTCCTCCACGAGAGTCGGGATGGTCGAGAAGTTGACCACAGGCTGTGCGATGTAACCGCGCGGGTCCTTGATAAGTCGTTTGCGGAGATCCTCAAGTTCACGCTTACTGGCTCGTGGACCAACCACGAGGCCCTTACCGCCACTGCCATCCACCGGTTTAACAACCAGCTGGTCCAGAATGTCTAGCACCTCTTCGAGCGCATCCTTCTCCTCGAGACGCCAGGTCTGAACGTTCGGGATGATTGGCTCCTGGCCCAAGTAATAGCGGGTCAGTTCCGGCATGTAGGTGTAGACCAGCTTGTCATCGGCTACACCGTTTCCTACCGCGTTGGCGATTGTGACGTTTCCAAGACGGGCGGCCGTCAGAAGTCCCGGAGGGCCCAGGACCGAGTCGGAACGGAAAGCTAGTGGGTCGAGGAACTCGTCATCGACGCGGCGGTAAATTACGTCTACCTGCCTAGGGCCCGCGGTGGTGCGCATGTACACCTTGCCGCCATTGCAGTAAAGGTCGCGTCCCTCCACGAGTTCCAGACCCATCAGTCGGGCGAGGAGGGTGTGTTCGAAGTAGGCGCTGTTATAGACACCCGGAGTGAGAACCACGACAGTTGGTTCGGTGACGCCAGCAGGCGCGGCGGCCCGGAGTGCTGCGAGCAGCTTGTTTGGGTACTCGCCAACCGGCTGAATGCGCATCTGCTGGAAGAGTTCCGGCAAGGTCTGGGCCATCACTCGGCGATTAGAGATGACATATGAAACACCCGACGGCACTCGGACGTTGTCTTCCAGCACCTTCCAGTCGCCAATCTCATCACGGATGAGGTCGATCCCTGAAACCTGAATGCGGACGCCATTTGCCGGGTCGATACCGGCAGCGGCCCGGTGGAAGTGCTCACTCGTGGCAATCAATCCGGCGGGGATCACTCCATCGCGGATGGCATTCTGTTTTCCGTAAACATCTGCGAGAAATGCTTCGAGAACCTTTACGCGCTGCTTGATTCCGGCTTCTAGATATGACCATTCTTCGCGAGCAATCACGCGAGGAACAGCGTCAAGTGGGAATGGGCGCTCCTCGCCAGCAAAGTCGAAGGTTACGCCTTGGGCCAGGTATGAACTGGCTAGAGCTTCGGTTCTACCGATCAGCTCCGACTTTGTCATGCCCGAAAGCACGCTTTCTATCTGGCGATAGTTACCGCGTACTTTGCCAACCCCCGAAAACATTTCATCGAAGGGCGGCAGCTTGCCGGCTTTGCGCTCACTCCGCTTGGGAGCGGGAGCTACCGGATAGTTCTGAAATAGATCACCCATGGTTAGAAGTTACGGAGGCTATGTTGCGGTGTTGTTTCACGATTGATTCAGTTGAGTGACTTTTTCAAGAGCTTGGCCATGGGAGCGTAATCCCTGGAGTGCCGCCTGGATTTCTGACGGTTATCCCAGACTTCTTTCAGGAAACGCTCAGTTTGGGTGGCCAAGATTGAATCATGACCACCGACTACAACTTCGTACAGCCAAACACCCGGGTACGCCTGGGTAGGAAAAAGCTTGTACGA
>JBEEJV010000064.1:0-7189 GCA_041169005.1 Actinomycetota bacterium | reverse complement strand
CCTTGCCCACAACAATTTCGGCGCGTCCACCTGAAAGCTGATCTACAGTTGCCAGTTGCTGGAACACACGGACAGGGTCTGCGGTACTCAAAATTGTTGCCGCAGTGGTGAGTCGGACCTTGGACGTCTCGCGCGCAAGGGCGCCAAGCAGAACTTCGGGAGCCGAAATGGCAAAGTTCTTACCGTGCTGTTCACCTATGGCGACGACGTCGAGGCCGAGATTTTCAGCGGCGATGCCCAGGTTTATGACGCCATCGAGACGCTCTGAAATAGACGCAGTTTCGCCACTATTCGGGTCCTGCCCGATGTCGCCAAATGCGTAAATTCCCAACTCCATAACATTCATTGTAGTCAAGTACCCCTTTACTTTTATTGCGGTTCTAGACTTGTCTTTTTGTAAGCGCTTACGTATGCGTCGGTTAGGAAATAAAAATGGGCGAATTCACCTTCCTCGCGGGAGATAAAAACTGGTGGCGACAGGCGGTCATTTACCAGATCTATCCACGCTCGTTCGCCGACGACAACGCCGATGGAATCGGCGACATCCGCGGAATTATTAGCCGCATCCCATACCTAAAGAGCCTCAACATCGATGCTGTTTGGCTCAGCCCGCACTACCCGTCTGCGCTGGCAGATGGTGGCTACGACGTCGATGACTACCGTGACGTCGACTCACGCCTTGGAACCCTGGCCGACTTCGACGAAATGACCGAAAGACTTCACGCCGAGGGCATTCGCGTCATCATCGACATCGTGCCGAATCACTCCGGTTCAGGCCACAAGTGGTTCCAGGAAGCACTAAAGGCAGCACCTGGCTCACCCGAGCGCAACCGTTACATCTTCCGCGACGGTAAGGGTGAGAACGGCGAGATCCGCCCATCCGAGCTTCGCAGCCACTTTGGACCAACCGCTTGGACTCGCATTACAGAACCAGATGGCACTCCTGGTCAGTGGTACATGCACCTCTTTGCCCCTGAACAGCCAGACTGGAACTGGGATAACCCTGAGGTCCACGAGGAGTTCCGCAAGACCATCAAGTTCTGGAGCGACCGCGGAGTGGACGGCTACCGCGTAGACGTGGCTCACGCGCTTGTTAAGGATCTGGCTAACGGACACCTTCCTGAACGCGAAAGCTTCGATGTTTCAGTCATCAAGCCAAACGGAACCGACGACCTATTCGACCGCGACGATGTGCACAAGATTTACGCGGAGTGGCGCGAAATTTTCAACCAGTACGATCCACCACGCATGGCGGTAGCTGAGGCTTGGGTTCACCCCGACCGCACTCCGATGTATGCGAGCGAAAAGGGCCTCGGCCAGAGCTTCTCGTTCGACATGCTCGGCGCTGGCTGGCGTCCGAACGTGGTTCGAGAGCGCGTTGAGCTAGCACTCAAGCGCGCGCACAAGCTTGGTTCAAGTAACACCTGGGTGCTCAGCAACCACGATGTTATTCGCCACGCAACCCGCTTCGGTCTGCCAGATGACACCGATGGCGCCAAGTGGTACAAGGCAAATCGATTCAACCCAAAGGTTGATGAGGTTGTCGGTCTACAGCGTGCGAACGCAATGACGGCAATGCTGTTGGCTCTACCTGGTTCAACTTACTTCTACCAGGGCGAGGAACTTGGCCTTCAGGAGGTTCTCGACATCCCGGCCGAGTTGATGCAAGACCCACAGTTCTTCCGCAACCCGGATGTTGGATTGAGCCGCGACGGCTGCCGAGTACCTCTGCCGTGGACCACCGAGGAAAGCTCGTTTGGTTTCGGCAAGGACGGCTCCCATTTGCCTCAGCCAGCGTGGTTCAAGAATGTGGCAGTTTCGGTTCAGGAAGAAAACCCTGAAAGCAACTTGAACCTCTACCGCAAACTGACATCAAACCGACGCATGCTTCAGACTGTCGAAGAAGCTCGTTTCGTAAACCACTTCTTCAACCGAAACATTGTTCATGTTGCTCGCCCAAACGGCTGGCACAGCGTGACCAACTTCGGCACAAAGCCGGTCAAGCTGCCTGCAGGCAATTTGTTAGTTTCAACACTGCCGCTAGTGGAAGGAAAACTACCTGCGAACGCAACCGCTTGGGTAAAGGCAAACTAGCAAATTCGTGACCAAAAGAGGGGTCTGGCAAAAGCCAGGCCCCTCCCCTTTTATGCCCATAACCGAGTGATAGGCTGACCCCATGAGCAAGCAACGTGGCAACTGGATTTGGCTATATCTGCTTGTTGGATCCATCTGGGGATGCAGCTTCCTCTTCATCGCGATTGGTAACCAATTCCTAACGCCGGTTGGGGTTAGCTTCTGGAGGCTTGCTCTCGGTGGGCTACCTTTACTGGCAGTTGCACTTGCCAAGAAGTTGCCATTTCCAAAAGAACGCGCCGTGCTTTTTAAGATCTTCTTGATCTCACTTTGCATGAACTCGATTCCAAGTTTCCTTTTCGCGTTTGCCGAGCAACACGTATCTTCTTCGCTGGCAGGCATCATGAATGCCACCACGCCAATCGCAACAATCATCATGATCCTGACTGTCTTCAGGGAAGAAACACCGAGCCGCAAGGTGTTATTAGGACTCGGCATTGGGCTGATCGGCGTAATGACAGTTCTGGCTATTTGGGATGGCCTCGGCAGTAACGATCCGCTGTCTATTGCTGCCCTCATCGGAGCGGTAACCCTATACGGAATTGGTGGCCCATATGCGCGCCGGCACTTGACTCCACTCAAGTTGAACACCGAGGTTCAGGTCTCGGTTCAGGTACTTGTGGCGGCGATCACTATGCTGCCGTTTTACCTGTCCGGTCCATTATTTACGGCGGACGTTACCCCGGTCCGCGCTGGGGCGATGCTGATATTCGGCGTTCTAGGCACAGGTTACGCATACGTCTGGTACTACCAGCTCATGAACCAAGCCGGCAGCGCCATTGCTAACTCGGTAACCTACCTCTCGCCGGTAGTTGCAGTATTAGTTGGCGCTTCTATTTTGGGTGAACGCGTAACTTGGAACGAGCTGGCTGGCGGCGCCATTGTGATTCTCGGTGCAGCCGTGAGCCAAGGGCGGCTAGACCCAGTCATAGCAAGGGTTTCAAGCCTGGTGCGCCGATGACCGATCGCAGCAATTTCAAAATCAACAAAGGTGACGTACTACTCCTTGCGGTCGCCGCAGTTTGGGGCGGAAGCTACCTTGTAGTCAAGGAGCTAGGACACCACTCGTCGGTGCAGAGCCTGCTTGCCCTTCGCTTCATCTTTGGCGGTGTGTTTCTTTGGCTTTTCTGGTTGCGCGAGCGAACTCGGATTCAGCGCAGCGAGATTTTCATGAGTATCGGCTTCGGTCTCGGGCAGGTGACCGTCTTGTCGCTAGAAACATCTGGCGTGCAGGTCACTTCGGCCACTAACGCCGGTCTCATCATCAGCCTGGCAATCATCTTCACTCCAATACTCGAAAGCGTTTGGCGCAAAAACTGGCTGCCGGCGCCTTTCTTCATAGCAACCGTTATTGTCGTAGTTGGCCTCGCCCTCCTCATCACCGGCAATGGCTTGGTGGCGCCGAATCTCGGCGATCTCTTGGTTCTCTTGGCTGCAATTTTGCGAACCATTTACGTTGTGATTGCCGGCCATCTGACGCAGGACAAGCCGATATCAGCGCTCAACATCACGGCGCTTCAACTAACTGTTGCCGCCGCAGTAATGTTTGCGCTCAACCCGGTGACAACAATCGACACCGCCATCAACTTCACCCTTGGCGACTGGGGCTTGATGCTGTTTCTTTCGCTCTTCTGCACGGCTTTTGGATTCGTCGGTATGGCATGGGGCATCAAGAACACCTCTGCAAGCCGCACGAGCCTTCTGCTGGGCACAGAACCGGTTTGGGCGACCATCGTCGCAGTTGTCATCGGCGGAGAGCTCATGGGGCCGATGGGGGCCATCGGGGCACTGCTGATAATCGGTGGCACGTTCTGGGGTCAGGCTGTTGAAACCCGCCACCGCCTCGGCGCTAGTTCGGGCGGATCGGTAGCCTAAGGGCCGCAGGCGCATTGGCCGGCACAACAGGTTTGTTTGGTTCCACCGGCGAGATGAGTTTGAAGCCCTCACCCAACGCCGGACGGGTGTCCGCTTCCCCCAGGTTTGGCCAGTGAGCGCAGGCCCACTCCGCCTGCGCAGCAATACTTAGTGACGGGTTCACGCCAGGGTTTGCACTAAGTGCACTTCCGTCGAAGATATGAAGGCCAGGCTCACCAAACACACGTAAGTACCCATCAACTACTCCATTTTCCGCAGACGACCCGATGGTGGCCCCACCCAAGAAGTGCGCAGTCATTGGGATTCCGAACGCCTCTGTGGTTACAGCCCCGGCTGTCCCATCAATCTCGGCGGCAAGCGCCTTTGCAAAGCGATGACCCTCTGGGACCCAGGCCGGGTTAGCCTGCCCGTGCCCTTGACGCGACGTGAGTTTTGAACCGAAGATTCCGCGCTTTCGGAAGGTAACGAGTGAGTTGTCTCGCGACTGCATCACTAGCAAGATGAGTGTGCGCTCGCTCCAACTGCGGAAGTTGTAGAACTTTGGCAACTTGGAAATGTTGCGGAGCGAAGTTCTGATCAGGCGCCATGGCGTAGGCGCCTCCCCATTTGAGCCAGACGACATGAGCACCTGAAGTGCGGCCATGAGGTTGCTGCCCTTGCCGTAGCGTACCGGCTCGATATGCGTATCGGGGCGAGGGTAAACACTGCTCGTAATTGCGGAACCTTCACTGAAATCACGGCTCTTGTCTTTAGACACAACGCCCAAGAGGCTCTCACTGTTAGTTCGAGTGTTCGCCCCAAGCGTCGGGCTAATGCCTGGCAAGTTTCCGGCCTGTCTTACTTTCTGAAGCAGTTTCGCCGTGCCAAGCGCGCCGGCTGCAACGATGATTTGCCCCGCGCTAACCGACTGGGTTCGGCCGCCCCGCGCTGTGGCACTAGTTTCAACGCGCCAGCCGCCATCGGTGCGCGCAAAGTTTGTGACTGTGGTCAGCGGCCAGACTTCCGCACCGTTTTCCTCCGCTAGATAGAGGTAGTTCTTGACGAGAGTATTTTTGGCGTTGTGGCGGCAGCCCGTCATGCACTCACCACAGTTGGTGCAGCCGTTTCGCTCTGGCCCCACTCCTCCAAAAAACGGGTCTGCAGAGCGCTTACCGGGGCCATCGCCAAAGAATACGCCAACAGGAGTTGGAGTATAAGTCGCACCAAAACCGAGTTCCTCGGCCACCTTGCGGACAGCTCGGTCGCTTTCGCTCTCAAATGGATTGGTGACCACTCCGAGCATTGCTTCAGATTGCCGATAATACGGTTCGAGCGCCTTCTGCCAATCTGTAATACCCACCCAACTACCGGTGTTGAAGAAACTCGCAGATGGGCGGTAAAGAGTGTTTGCGTATACCAGCGAGCCGCCGCCAACACCGGCGCCACTCATGACCATCACATTTCTAAGCAGGTCGATTCTCTGAATGCCCGTCATGCCCAGCTTGGGAAAGAACAAGAATTTCTTTACCTGCCAGGAGGTTTTCGCGAAATCACCGTCTGCGAAGCGCGCGCCGGCCTCTAAAACCAGAACTCGATAGCCCTTTTCGATGAGCCGCAAGGCCGCAATTGAGCCGCCAAAACCGGAACCGATGATTACTACGTCGTAATCGTTGGCCATTTTGACGCCTCTCTTTTTGAGCGGTGAATCCTATGGGTGGCGAAGCGGTGCTGCCGGAAGACGTTCCTGCGAAACCCATCGCTGGTTGTAGCCATTTGCCGAGCCGAAGAGGTCGAGGAACGGACGCGCATCGAAGGCGTCTGGACCAAGAACGCCCTCACCCTTCCATTCGCCGCGAGCGATGAGCTCCAAGGCGCAAACTGGCACGAATGCGGTCTGCAGCACCACACACTGGCTGTCGTACTCTTCCACCGCGTACTCGTTGTCGAGCACATGGTAGATGTAGGTGGCACGATCGCGACCTTCGCTGTCCTTACCGGTCACGAGCACACCCGCACAAGTCTTGCCCTCCATCTGTGGGCCAATCTTGGCTGGATCCGGAAGCACCGCGGCCACCATGTCACGAGGCGAGACATCGACTGGACCCTGTGAACTACGCACGCGCGTTGGACGGGTGCGGTCAAGCCCAAGGGTATGCAGCGTCTTGAGAACGCCGATGAACTCCGAGCCGAGCCCATACTTGAAACTGACGCGGTTAGCCTTGATGGTGCGTGGAAGCATCAGAACTTCCTCGTGCTCAACGTTTACACATTCAACGGAACCGATTCCCTCTGGGAACTCAAAGATTTCTGGCTCGCTGAACGGTTCGGTGGTGAACCAGCCCTTGCCATCTTCGTAGATGACCGGCGGGTTGAGGCACTCCTCGATGGTGGTCCAAATGCTGAACGAAGGCGCGAAGATTTCTTCGCCGTCCTCATCGCGAACTACAAGGTTTGCGCCGTCTCGAACACCTATCTCGTCAATTTCAGTGAAAAGGTTTTCGGCAGCGTATCGCGCGAAGATGTTTGAAAGGCCTGGCTCAACACCGGCGCCTACAAGCGCCAGACGACCCGCGCGTTCCCACTGCTCGTTCACGGCAAACTGGGCGTCACCAAGCTTGATTCCGGTCTTGTGGAACGGGTCGGTTTCGTGCGGCTCGCTGAGGCTCATGGCCATGTCTACGTAGTCTGCACCGGCGGTAAATGTTCCGCTGAAGATAGTAGGCACAAAGCGTGGCTCAACCGCATTGATTACGTGAGTGATCTCGTATTCGCGACAGATTTCGGTCACGTTTGCTGCGCTGGATGCGTCGAGCTTTGCCGGAGTGAAACGGGCTGCAACCTCTCGGCCGTAGCGGTTTCGAATCCAGTTGATCGTGGCTTCCGCCTTGGTCTGCTCGTAGTCGGAGACCACCATGAGTTCGAAGAAATCGCGGCCCGCAGCCACCTTGGCAATCGCGTCGCCAACACCGCCGGCACCAACAAGGAGAATTCGCATGGCTTTAGCCTAGCGTTTGGTGAGGTCCGAATCCGGGTTCGAAACCCAGTCGATAATCCCCTGCCAGCTGCCCCAACCATCCTTGCTTGAAAGGTGTTTTCCGCCCGGGATGATGACCGCATCGACTCCCAGCGGATCGCCAAAGACAGCCTGAATGCCCGACGGGCACCAAGGGTCGGCATCGCTACCAACAAGTGTGATGGAGCG